>NZ_JBITGZ010000037.1:0-63945 GCF_044457565.1 Kitasatospora sp. NPDC050543
GAACGAGGTCCGCGACACCTCACACGCACTGTCGGAGGCATTCACCAACACGGCATCCGACGACGCCACCTCACTCTTCTTCGAACAGCCCGCCATGGCCGTACCTGCCACGGCCAGGGCCACCAGGGCGACAGCGGGGGTGCGGCGGAACTGCATGGGGGCTCCAGGAACGTGCGGCGGACAGGCAGCGGAAACCGCACGGAGGGAGCCCGTGCGGTTAGCTTAGGCATACCTTATGGAAAGATGGCCAATTCGTCTACATGCCCGTAGTCGTGGGGTACGGGCGAATCGGTCACACTGGAATCCGGTTCCGCCAGGCTGCGGAACCGGTCACGACGGGAGACAGGAACAGATGTCGGACGGGAAGGACCTCAGGCGTCCGCACGGCGAGCTCGTGGCAGACGTACTGGCCGTACTGTGGGCGGCGCAGGGGCCGCTCAGCGCCGGGCAGGTCAACGACGCCCTCGGCGGGGAACTGGCCAGAACCACCGTGACGACCATCCTGACCCGCCTGCACGAGAAGGGGACGCTCGCCCGGCGCCGCGCCGGACGCGGCTTCGTGTACTCGCCCGTGCACGACTCCCCCGGGCTCGCGGCCAGCCGGATGCACCGGGAGCTGCTCAGCGACCCCCACCGCCACCTCGTACTGGAGCGCTTCGTCTCCACCCTGTCGGAGAGCGACGAGGACGTGCTGCGCCGTCTGCTGCGGACCGCGGAGGAGGAGGCCCGGTGAACCTGCTCGTGCTGCTCGCGCTGATCTGCCCCTGGGTCGCCGTTCCCGCCGCGCGTCGCCTGGCCGATCTCCTCCCCCCGAAGGCCGCCGCCCTCTCCCTGGCCGGCGCGGCCGTGGCGCTGGCCGGCGCCACCGTGCTCGCGCTGGCCGTCCTGGTCGGCGGCGGTCTGCTGCACCTGCCGCTGCTCGCGGCCACCGAGCGCATGTCACTGCCGTGGCTCCTGTCGACCTCACCGGCCGCCGTACCCGCCGCCCTGGCCGCCGGGGCCGCGCTGCTCGTGGCCGCCGCACTCGTCACCCGCGTCTGGCGTGGCCAGCGCGCACTGCTGCTGCGCACCCGGCAGGCCGTCGGCGCGGATGCGGACGGCGGGGATCTGACCGTGCTGCCCGGCACGGCGGCGGACGCGTTCGCCCTTCCCGGGAGCCTCGGGCGTCCCGGCCGGGTGGTGGTGACCTCGGCCATGCTGCGCGCCCTGGACAAGACCGACCGCGATGTCCTGCTGGCCCACGAGCGGGCCCATCTCAACGGCCGGCACCACCTACTGGCCCGGACGGCCCAGCTCGCGGCCGCCGTGCACCCTGCCCTTCGCGGGCTGCGCCCGGCGCTGGCCTTCCACCTGGAGCGCTGGGCGGACGAGGACGCGGCGGCGGTGGTCGGGGACCGCAGGCTGGTCGCCGCGGCCATCGCCCGGGCCGCCCTGGCCGCCTCCGCATCGGGGGCCGCCCCCGGCCGGCAGCCGAGCCTGCTGCTGGCCGCGACCACCGGCCCGGTGCCGCGCCGGGTCAGCGCGCTGCTCGGCCCGGCCCCCCGGCCGCCGCGCGGCCGGGCCCTGCGCGCGGTGGCCGCGGGCCTGCTGTGCGTGCTCGGGCTGTCGGTGACGCTGAGCGTCGGCTCCGCCTACGAGCTCCATGAGTACGTGGAGCAGGCCCAGGCGGTCAGCCAGGGCCGCTGAGCCGAGCCGGGCCCGCCGCCGAGAACCGGCAGCGGGCCGGGCTTGTCACGGGCGACCGGGCCCTGCGGGCGTGGCGATGGCGGGCGCGCGCCCGACGAGCCGGGTTCGGGCCGTCAGCCGTCAGCCCGGGCTGCCCGACCTCGGCGGCGCGGGCGGTTCGCCGCCCGGCCGGCACCCCGGGACCGGCCGGGCGGGGACGTACCCCCGGCCTCGGAGGTACCCCCGGAGCCACGGGTGGCCGCCGTACCGGTCATACGCCCAGCAGCGGGCGCAGCCGCCCGGTCCGCAGGTGTTCGACCACGGGGTGGGCCAGGCGCGCCAGGCGCGCGAGCGGCAGGCCGAGCGCGATGCCCACCAGGGCTCCGGCGAGCACGTCGTGCGGGTAGTGGACCCCGACGAAGACGCGCGACGCGCCCATCGCGACCGCGGCCACCCCGGCGATCACCGCCAGCCGCCGGTCGCACTGCCAGAGCGCGGCCGCCGCGGCGAAGGCGATGACGGTGTGGTTACTCGGCATCGACCAGTCACCGGCCGCCGGACAGGCCTCCAGGGTCGTGCCCGCCGGCAGGACCTGGCAGGGCCGGGGCTCGTGGAACACGGACTTCAGCGCCGTGTCGGCCGCGAAGACCGCCACCACGATGAGGGGGGCGGCGAGCGCGCCGACCATCGCGGCCGCGGTGCCGCGCCGGGCGCGCCACCAGGCGGCGGCCAGCAGGGCGCCGAACAGCGCGAGGCCGTAGGCGGACCAGTCCGCCACCAGGTGGCCGAGCGCGGCCGGGGTGCGGTGGGCGAGGTCGGTGACGTCCAGGTAGAGGGATCCGTCGATGCGGGCGCCGTCCATGGCGAGGTTCGCGGCGTCGGCGAGGTTCGCGGCGTTCACCGGCTCTGGGCCTTCGCGGCGCGGCGGGACTTCAGCAGTTCGAGCGCGAGCGGGAGCAGCGAGAGGGCGACGAGGAGGCCCACCATCGGCAGCAGGTACCGGTCGACGTCGGGGACGGAGGAGCCGAGGGCGTAGCCGGCGAGGACCAGGCCGACGGTCCAGAGCAGGCCACCGATGGTCTGCCAGAGGGTGAAGGTACGGCTGGGCACACCGAGGGCGCCGGCCAGCGGGTTGAGCACCGTCCGTACGACGGGGATGAAGCGGGCCAGGACGACGGCCTTGGCGTGCCCGTAGCGGTCGAGCAGTTCCTCCGTACGGGCCGCTCCCTCGTGCAGCCGCCTGTTGCGCGAGCGGGCGAGCAGGGCGCGGCCGCCGCGGCGGCCGATCACGAAGCCGGTCTGCGCGCCGAGGAGCGCCCCGGCGACGGAGGCGAGCAGGACCTGAACGAGTGAGAGGCGTACCGGCCCCTGGACGCCGGCAACGCAGAGCAGTCCGGCGGTGAAGAGGAGGGAGTCGCCGGGGAGGAAGAAGCCGATCAGGAGCCCGGTCTCGGCGAAGAGCACGATCGCGATGCCGAGGGCGCCGGACGCCCCCAGTAGCGAACCGGCGTCGAGGACGTTCACGGCGAGCAGGCCGGCTGAGTGGGGCATCGGCGGAGCGCCTCTCTTCGGGTGCGGGATCACACGCACCAAGGGTGCGTCTACATGAGTGTAGACGGTCTACGGGCTTGTAGACGCTCGCGTCCGAGCGCCACCCCCTGGACTCCCCGACCCATCCGGCCTCCGGACCGCAGGGCAACCGTGTCGCCGGGCCGCAGGGGCGCCCCACAACGGCCACCTACCGGACAGGGGTGGCCCAAACGGGTTCGTCTACACTACCGTCGACGGTCATACCCGCCTGCCATCACCGGCCGGCCCGGCCGTTCCCCGCGGCCCCACTGGGGCACCGGCCGGCCTGCCGTGCGGAGCGGCCGGCCACGGCGCCGGACGAGGCGGACACGCGGCCGTTCCGGAGAGTGGATGGAGCTCGGATGTACGACGGACGAAAGGGATCGTCGAGCCCGCTGCAGCAGACCGTCCACCTGCTGGTGTCGGCCGGACGGACGGCGGAGCTGAGGCTGACGGAGCGGCTCGCCGAGCGGGGTATGCGCCCCGGACACCTGTCGGCGCTCTCCACGCTCGCCGAACACGGACCGCACGCGAAGCCCGACCTGGCCGCCCGTATCAAGCTCAGCCCCGCCGAGGCCGGCCCCGTCCTCGACGACCTCCTCTCCTCCGGGTTCGTCGAGACCATCCACATCCAGGCCGACCGCCGCCACGAGGTGGTGATGCTGACCGCCGCCGGGCGGCAGGCCTTGGACAACCTCCACTCCGACGCCGCCGTCGTGCAGGACGACCTGCTGTCGCCGCTGACCAAGGGCGAGCGGGCGCAGCTCAACGCCCTTCTGCACCGGGTGTGCGCGCTCGCGGCCCGCGGCTCACGGACCGTCCCGGCGCAGGGCCCCGCCCGCTGGAAAGGCCAGGGGCGGCGGGTGCCCCGCCGGACGCGTGCCGCAGCCCCCGCCGGCGGTGACGCGGTCGCCCCCGCCGCCGCTGACCCGCGGTAGCAGCCCGGGGGCGCGGCCCGCTCACACGTCACGCCGGTGAACGAGGACCACGGCGAGGGCCACGGCTGCCAGCGACCAGGCGCCCAGGACGATCCAGGACTCGGTGATCGACGCCGGATGCGCGCCGAGGTCGATGGTGAGGTTGGCGGGGTTCACTCCCAGGCGCTGCAACGCCGGCTCGGGCATGGCGTGGCCGATCTCCTGCACCCAGCGGTACCGGTCGCCCCGGAACAGCAGCGGCAGCAGCAGGAGCACCCCGACGACCGTGACCACCGTGCCGGTGGCATGGCGGATGACAGCGGCCAGGCCCATGCCGACCAGCGCCGAGACCGGTGCGGCCAGCGCGTACGCGGCCACCGCCCGGAGGCAGCCTGGGTCGCTGATCGAGAGCCCGACGTGCCGCGAGGCCAGCATCGCGTTCGCCAGGAAGAAGGAACCCGCCGAGGCGACCGCGCCCGCCACACTCATCACCAGCGTCACCACGGCCACCTTGGCGGCCATCACCGCGCGGCGGTCGGGGACGGCCGCGAAGGTCGTACGGATCATCCCGCTGGCGTACTCGCCGAAGAGGGTGATCGCGCCGACACTGCCGGAAGTGATCATGAAGAGATCGGCGGGGATGGAGCCGAGGCTGTGGAACAGCGCGTCGTAGCGATAGGGCGGGAAGCCGTCCATCGGTGGAGACGGGTTGTCGATGTAGGGGAAGTCGCTGTGGACGGCGTTGAGGTTGATCACGATGACGGCGAGCACGCTCAGGGCGAGGACCCAGGAGGTCGAGCGGAGTGACCGCATCTTGATCCACTCCGCTGCGCAGAGGTCGCGGAACCGGGGCCGGGGCTCGTCCGCCACCACCGCGGGGGCCTCGGCCGGAATCGTCGCGGTGCTCATCGGGCTTCTCCTGCCGGGTAGTCCACGCGGTCCGCGGTGAGTTCCATGAACGCCTCCTCCAACGAGGCCGCCCGAGGGGCCAGTTCGTGCAGCACGATCCGCCGCCGCAGGGCGAGTTCACCGATCCGGGCCGCGCTGAGGCCCGTCACCGCCAGCGCCCCGGCACCGTCCGGCTCCGCCGAGCCGCCCTCTGCGGCCAGGACGGCCGCCAGCGCGGCCTCCTCCGGCGTACGGACCGTCACCGTCAGCCGGTTGCCGCGGCCCGCGAACTCCGCCAGGCTCTGCGCGGCGATGAGCTCGCCCCGGCCGATCACGACGAGCTCGTCGGCGGTGTTCTCCATCTCGCTCATCAGGTGACTGGACACGAACACCGTGCGCCCCTGCGCCGCCAGCCGACGGAACAGGCCGCGCACCCAGAGCACGCCCTCCGGGTCCAGCCCGTTCAGCGGCTCGTCGAAGAGCAGCACGGGGGGATCCCCCAGCAGCGCGGTGGCGATGCCGAGCCGCTGCTTCATCCCGAGCGAGAATCCGCCGATCCGCCGCCGCCCCGCGTCGGCCAGCCCCACCTCCCGCAGGACCTCGTCCACCCTGGAGAGCGGGATGGCGTTGCTCCGGGCCAGCGCCGACAGGTGCGCCCGGGCGCTGCGCCCGCCGTGGACGTCATGGGCGTCGAGCAGCGCACCGACGTGCCGCAGCCCGCGTGGGCGGCCACGGAAGGAGTGCCCGTCGACGGTGGCGGTGCCACCGGTGGGCTCGTTCAGCCCGAGGATCATGCGCAGGGTGGTGGACTTGCCGGCGCCGTTGGGCCCGAGGAACCCGGTGACCCGGCCCGGGCGGACGGTGAAGGTCAGGCGGTTGACGGCCGTGGTGCTGCCGTAGCGCTTCGTCAGTTCGTTGACTTCGATCACGTGGCCAACAGTGCCGTGAGCCGCCGCCACGCCACATCGGACCACCGCTGGCACTCACACGCGGCCTCGGTGCGACCGTAGTTGTACAACCGTGGTCCGATGTCCGGCAGGGATCATCCGGCTACGATCGGCCCATGCACGCCACGCCACCGCTCCCCCTGCTCAAACGCGTGTCACCGGGTGTCTGGACGGCCCTCACCTGGTGTGCCGTCACGCTGTACTCGTTCCTGGTGATGGTGCGGCTGCCGGGCGAGGGCAGCGGCTTCAACCACCAACTCCTTCCGTTCAGGCTCGGCCTGCTCAGCCCGCAGTGGGTGTTCCTGGCCCCGGCGTTCGCCACGACGGCGGCCGGCTGCGTCCTGCTGCGACGGCTGGCGCTGCCGGCCCTTGCCCTGCTGCTGTCGGGGGCCGTGTGCGGGGCGATGGCGCTGAACTCCTCGGAGATCAACTTCCTGCAGTTCCTGCCGATCGACGTCGCCCTGTGCTTCGTCGCCACCACGCGGCCACGCCGGCCCTCGATCCTCGCCCTCGTCATGGCACTGCTGGTACTGACCTCCTACGCCACGACACGGCTGGTGATCGGGTTTCAGATCGGGACGTCGACGGAGCTGGCCGTGGCGCTGACAGCCGTCGTCGCCTGGTTCATCGGCCACTCCTCACGCCAGTCCCGCGAGCACGCCCGGCAGCTGGGCACCCAGGCGGCCGCCCAGGCCGTCACCACCGAACGGCTGCGGATAGCCCGCGAGTTGCACGACATGGTCGCGCACAGCATCGGCATCGTCGCGTTGCAGGCCGGCGCGGCGAGCCGGGTCTTCGACACCCAGCCGGCGCGGGCCCGCAGCGCGCTCGGCGAGGTGGAGGCCGCCAGCCGGGAGACGCTGTCGGGCCTGCGCCGGATGCTCGGTGCGCTCCGCCAGGACGAGCTGGGGCAGCACCCGGACGCCGACGCGCTCCAGCCCATGCCGGGCCTGGCAGACCTCGAACGGCTGGCCGCCACGACGACCGCCGCCGGGGTCCGGGTGGACGTGTGCTGGCACGGGGAGCGGCGCCCGCTGCCCCCGGAGATCGATCTCTCGGCGTTCCGCATCATCCAGGAGTCGGTCACCAACGTGGTCAGGCACGCCGGCACCGGCTCCTGCCGGGTGTCGATCGACTGCCGGGACGAGGAACTGGCCATCGAGGTCCTGGACGGCGGCCAGGGCCGCAGCGGCGGTACCGGCGCGGGCGCCGGGTACGGCCTGGTCGGGATGCGTGAACGGGTCACCCTGCTGCACGGAGACTTCTGCGCCGAACCGCGTCCCGAAGGCGGGTTCCGGGTCGCGGCCCGCCTGCCCGTACCGACAGGAGTCAGATGACCGTCCGTGTTCTGCTCGCCGACGACCAGCCGCTGGTGCGTGCCGCCCTCCAGATGGTCATCACCGACGCACCCGACCTCGAAGTCGTCGGGGAGGCAGGGACGGGCGGCGAGGCGGTCCAGCTGACCGAGAGCGTCCGGCCGGACGTGGTGGTGATGGACATCCGGATGCCCGGCATGGACGGCGTCGAGGCCACCCGGCTGATCACCTCCGGCCCCGGCACGGCACGTGTCGTCATGCTGACCACCTTCGACGACGACGACTACGTCTACGCCGCGCTGCGGGCCGGCGCGTCCGGGTTCCTGGTCAAGGACATGGCGTTGGAGGACATCCTCGCGGGGATCCGCGTCGTCGCCGCCGGGGACGGCCTGATCGCCCCGAGCGTCACCCGCCGGCTGATCCGCGAGTTCGCCGACCGGCCCGAACCCGCCCCGCAGCCGGAGAAGGAGCCGCAGCAGGAGCCCCCGTCCGGCGGGCGGGAGCTCGGGGGCATCACCGACCGCGAACGCGAGGTGCTCGTCCTCGTCGGGCGCGGCAGGTCCAACACCGAGATCGCCGCGGACCTGTGCCTCAGCATGGCCACCGTCAAGACCTATGTGACCCGGCTGCTGGCCAAGCTGGACGCCCGTGACCGGGTGCATCTCGTGATCATGGCCTATGAGGCGGGCCTGGTGGCGCCACCCGGCTGAGCCCGCAGGTGTCCGGGGCCCGAGAACAGCAGGGCCCCGGGCGGAGCACTCGCCCCCGGGCGGGCGCGACCCGATGGACGTGTGCCTCACCACCGCCGGGGCTCCGCTTCGCGTCGCGCAGTGCTGGGCACACGTCCGAATTCCGATATTCTGACCGAATGAGTGAGAACCTCCCCCCGTGCCCCAAGTGCTCCGGCGAGTACACCTACGAGATGAACGCTCTGATGGTCTGCCCGGAGTGCGGCAATGAATGGGTCTCGGCCGAGGGCACCGCGGATGGCACGGGTGGCTCCGGCGAGCGGGTGGTCAGGGACGCCGTCGGCAATGTGCTGAGCGACGGTGACACCGTCACGGTCGTCAAGGCGCTCAAGGTCAAGGGCAGCCCCTCGGGCATCAAGGCGGGCACCAAGGTGCGCAACATCCGCCTGGTCGACGGGGTGGACGGGCACGACATCGACTGCAAGATCGACGGATTCGGCGCCATGCAGCTCAAGTCGAGCGTGGTCAAGAAGGCCTGACCTGCGGCCGGCGCCCGACGCCGAACGGCCGGTGCCCGGCGCTCGCCCACGCGCCGCTGGGCGGCGTCCGCCCCCGGCCCGGACAGGTCTCCCGGGCTCCCCTGATGGCAGCATGTTCCCGGACGGGCGGCCCGGCCGCGTGGCGTGCTCGGGCGACCCGGTGCCCGAGCCGAGGGGGGAGCAGCAGTGGCAGCAGCAGCGCTGACGGATGTCGGCACGAGTGCCCCGGCACGGACGGTCACCGTGCCGGGGCACGTCTACGGCTTCCCGGCGGTGGCGTTCGGCGGGTACGTGGCGGGGGTGCTGGCGCAGGAGTTCCCCGGGCAGTCGGTCAAGGTCGCCTTCCGCCGCCCGACGCCGGTCGGCGTCCCGCTGACGCTGCGGACGGGCGCCGGCGGCAGCCGGGAACTGGCAGACGGGAAGGGCGTGTTGGCCACCGCCCGGACCTGCGCACCGATCGGGCCGCCGGCGGCCATTCCCTCGTGGGCGCAGGCCGAGCGGGCCACGAAGGAGCTGGAGCGTACGGGCCCGCCCGACGACGGTGACTGCTTCGCCTGCAACGGCGACCGGCCGCGCGGGCGGGGGCTTCGGCAGGCGTTCGCGCCGCTGCTGCGGGATTCCCGGGCCGCCGCCGTCTGGACGCCTGACCCGGCGCTGAACCCGGGGGGCACCGAACTGCCGGTGGAGCTCGTCTGGGCCGGCCTCGACTGCCCGGGCGGCTGGGTGGCCCGGCTGTTCGGCGGCGCACCCGAGCAGACGGTGACGGCGCACCTGGCGGCGACGCTGCTACGGCCCGTGCGGCTCGGCGAGCAACACCTCGCCTTCGGCTGGCCGATGTCCCGCTCGGGCCGCAAGTACCGGGTCGGCAGTGCCATCGCCACCCGGGACGGCGAACTCTGCGCCACGGCCGAGGCACTCTGGCTGGCCCCGGTCCCAGACGCGGGCTCGGGCACCGGGGGTTGAGCGCGGACGCCGCGTCCTGATACCCGGCCCGCGACGGGCGGGCGGCACCCGAGCGGCCGACCGGCGGGCGGGGCGCAGCTCAGCTCAGGGTGGGGATCACGGTCTGGACCTTCGACGTCAGGGCCTCCGGCAGCGGGACGTAGCCCTGGCTCGCGATCGCCTGCTGGCCGTCGGTGCCGGCGGTGTAGGTGAGGAAGGACTTCAGGAGGTCCAGTGTGTCGGCCTTGTTCCCCTTGTCGCAGACGATCTCGTACGTCACGAGCACCAGCGGGTAGGCGCCCTCCTGCTTGGTCCCGTAGTCGAGCGTCAGGGCCAGGTCGCTACCGGTGCCGGCGACCTGCGCCGCCCCGAGGGTGGTGGCCGCGTTGGCGGCGGTGGCCTCGACCGGTGCGGCGGCGCCGGTGTCGACGGCGGCGCTCTTGAGGTTGTTGATCTGGGCGAAGGACAGCTCGACGTAGCTGATCGAGTTCTTGACCTGCTTCACCTGGGCCGCGACACCGGCGCTGCCGGTGGCCGACTGGCCGTCCTGGCCCGCCCACGCCTTGTTCGGAGGGTACGGCCAGGCTCCGTTCGAGGCCGCGGCCAGATACTTGGTCAGGTTCTCCGTGGTGCCCGAGTCGTCACCGCGGTGGACGGCCTGGATGTCCGCGGCCGGCAGGTTGACGCCCGGGTTCAGGGCGGTGATCGCCGGATCGTTCCACTTGGTGATCTGCGAGTTGAAGATCTTGGCGAGCGTCGGCCCGTCGAGGACGAGCTTGTCGACCCCGTCGAGGTTGTAGACGATCGAGATCAGACCGCCGACCATCGGCAGGTCGATGCCCTGGCCTCCGGTGCAGACCGCCTTGGAGGCCTCGACCTCGGCCGGCTTGAGCGCGGAGTCCGAACCCGCGAACGCCACCTTCCCCTGGTTGAACTGCTGGATACCGGCGCCCGAGCCGCCCGCACTGTACGTGATGGTCGCGCCGGGGCAGGCGCTCCCGTAGTCGGACTTCCACACGTCGATGGCATTGGCCTGCGCGGTCGATCCGGCGCCGAGCAGCTGCCCGCTCTTGGCGCACGCGATCGGGCTCCCGGATCCCGAGGCCGTGGACGAGGCCGCGGGGTTGCCGGCATCGCTTCCGCACGCGGCGACCGACACCGCGCAGGCGAGCGCCAGAAGGGTTAGCGGGATGTGCCTGGGAAAGGGGGAGCTGGCCCGTCGGGGCATGGTGGTCTCCTGGACGTCCTGGACGATTCCAGGCCTCATGGTTCCCAACGGAGCTCCCCCGCCCTCGCCGACACGCTGGCCACCGAGGCGGAAGCTGCCTTGTCAGCCGGTTGACCCAGCCATGAGCGCGGCGCGGCTATGCGGTGCCGGGACCGTCGAGGAAGTGAAGCAGCACGGCGGCCTCCGCGCGCAGCCGCGCGGCTCGGTCAGCGTGCGCGGGCGCGGTCAACTGCGCTGCGACCTCCAGTCGCTCGGCGGCCTCGGCACGCACGACGTCCACCACACCGCGCTCGCTCAGCTCACGCCGCGCCGCTTCGGTGACGCCGACACCGACCGGTGACTGCTCAAGGGCCGAGCCGCGGAGCTGGGTTTCGTCCACGGGCACCGCCTCGGCGTTGTCCAGCGCGGCAAGTGTTGCGCGTAGGGCGCTCACCGCGGCCTTGTCACGGGCACGCATCGCTTCCGGCAGTGCTTGACGCATACGAAGACGCAGGGACATGCCGATGACCCTATGGCGGCGCCCCCGAGCCCACAACGCGATATATGCACATCATCAGACCTACCGCCAACCGAGGCGCTAAACTTCGACAAGATCAGGCTGGAGTACCAGGTCGTCGAATTCCCTCTTCCGCACTGCCGCACGGGAGTTCCCCGAGGGCATCGCAGTCCTGCCGGAGCGTCTCACGAGCCACGCCGCGGTGGTCCTTCCCCGGCATATGGTCCCGCGCCGTACGTCGTCGTGGATCCCCTGGTGAATTCGTCCGGAAAGGTCGACCGTAGCGCCGTGACCGAGCGGCTGGCGGCCGCCCGAGCCGCTCGGAACCGACATCGACAGCAGACCACGACATCGGCGGGGGAATTCCATGGACATCGAGCGGCGCGGTCCGGTCCCGATCGACATCACCGCCGGGCCGCCCCGGCGGGCGGGGCTGCTCGCCCTGGCCGGCCCACAGCGCCACATGGAGTGACGGTGGATACAGAACCCTTGCGTACGACCGGGCTCGGGCACGTCCACCCGATGGCCGACCCGTCAATGAGTACCGGGACGCCGGACACCGCGGGCCCGCTGCGCTACATCTGGTGGCTGATCGTCAGCCAGCGCCTGCGGGTGCTCAGCGGTGCGCTGCTCGGCAGTGGGTGGATGATCGGGCTGATGGTGCCTCCGTACCTGCTGTCCCGGATCATCGACGACGGCCTGACAGCGGGCAACTCCTCGGCGCTGCTGGGCTGGACGGGCGCGCTGCTCGGCGTCGGTCTGCTCAACGCCTGGCTCGCCATCATGCGCCACCGTGTCATGACGAAGGTGCGGATGGACGCGGTGTTCCGCTCGATGCGCGTGGTGACGGAACACGCGACCCGGCTGGGTGCCGTGCTCCCCCGACGGATGGCGTCGAGCGAGGTGCTCGCCATCGGCTTCGGTGACGTGGCGCAGATCGCCAGCGTGCTGACCATCACGGGACCGGGCCTGGGCGCGGTGGTCGCCTACCTCGTCGTGGCCGTGCTGCTGCTGTCCATCTCGCCCTTGCTCGCCGTGGTGGTCCTACTCGGCGTGCCGGTACTGGCGCTGCTGGTCGGCCCCCTTCTGGGGCGTCTGCAGGGTGTCGAGACGACGTACCGCGACCAGCACGGGCTCCTCACCACCCGGCTCGTCGACCTGATCGAGGGGCTGCGGGTGCTGGGCGGGCTCGGCGGCAAGGAGGTCTACGCCGAGCGGTACCGCAGTCGCTCGCGGGCACTTCGGAGCGAGGGGTACCGGGTGGGCACCGTCACCAGCTGGATCCAGGCGCTCGCCGTGGGTCTGCCCACGGTGTTCCTCGCTGCCGTTACCTGGCCGGCCGCCCGGATGGCGGTGCAGGGCACCATCTCCACCGGCCAGCTGGTGTCCGTCTACGGCTACGCCGCGGTGCTCGTGGCTCCCGTGTCGTTCTTCATCGAGGGGGGTTACGACCTCAGCCGCGGCCGGGTCGCGGCCCGAAGGCTCATCCGGTTCCTCGCTCTCCGGCCGAGTTCCGCCGACCCCTCCGCCGGGCGGGACGCGCCGGAGGGGCCGACGGTGCTGCGCGATCCCGACTCCGGTGTCGAGGTGGCCCCCGGGCGGTTCACCGCACTGGCGGGTGAACACCCCGGGGAGGCCGCACTCGTGGTGGAGCGCCTCGGTTGCTTCATCGACTCGAAGGCCGAGTGGGGCACAGTGCCGCTCCGCGAGATCGCCCTGAACCAGGTGCGCGAGCGCATCCTGCTGGCCGACAACGGGGCGGTCCTGTTCACCGGCACGCTGCGCGAGGCTGTCGGCGGCCGCGCTGACCGACCGGCCGACGCCCTGGAGCGGGCCATCGAGGCGGCCACGGCCCGCGACATCGTCGTCGGTCAGCCGGACGGGCTGGACTCGGTGCTGGCCTCCCAGGGGCGCAATCTGTCCGGCGGCCAGCGCCAGCGCATCCGGTTGGCGCGGGCCCTGCTGGCCGCACCCGAGGTTCTGCTCGCCGTGGAACCCACGTCCGCCGTCGACGCGCACACCGAGGCCGCCATGGCCGCCGGGCTCCGCGCCGAGCGGGCCGGTCTGACCACGGTAGTCACCACCACCTCGCCGCTGGTCCTCGAACAGGCGGACACCGTCTGCTACCTCGTCGACGGCCGTGTCGCCGGCAGCGGCACCCACCGTGAACTCCTGGCCGCGGAGCCCGGATACCGCCGGCTGGTCGCACGCGAGGAAGCCGACGAGAGCCGCCCGGCGACGGCTCCCGCGCCCCGCCGTACCGAGCCCCGGATCGAGGAGCGTGCCTGATGACCCGCCGCAACCAGGCGCTGGACGAGCAGGCGATGGACGAGCAGGCGCTGCCCGTGGCGGGCCGTGCGCGGCTCATCCGCGCGGCCGCGGACCTGATCCGCCAGGACCGCCTGTCCTTCACGGCCATGCTCACCCTGAACGCGCTGGCCGTGGGCGCCGGTCTCGCCGGCCCGTGGCTGCTCGGCCGCATCGTCAACGAGGTCCAGCACGGCACGACGGTGGGCACCATCGACCGCCTGGCCGCCGGGGTCCTGGTCTCCGCGCTGGTGCAGCTGCTGCTGGCCCGCTGGGCCCGGCTGATCGGACACCGCTTCGGCGAACGGACACTGGCCCGGGTGCGCGAGCGCTTCGTCGAGCGGGCGATGGCCCTGCCGGTGTCCGTGGTCGAGCGGGCGGGCACCGGCGACCTCACGATCCGCGGCACCGCCGATGTCGGTTCGGTCGGCACCGCGCTGCGTGCCGCGGGCCCCGACCTGTTCATCGCCGGGATCCAGGTACCACTGATCCTCGCCGCCGTCTTCCTGCTCGATCCGCTGCTCGGTGTGTGCGGCCTGGCCGGACTCCTCGGCATCTGGTTCGCGACCCGCTGGTACCTGCGCCGGGCCCACTCGGCGTACCTGGCGGAAGGAGCCGGCCACTCGGCCCTGGCCGAGCAGCTCTCCGTGACCGCCTCCGGCGCACGGACGATCGAGGCGTTCCGCCTTGAGGAGCGGCACGTCACCGCATCGCTGGAGAAGATCGAGCAGAGTCATCGCACCCGGCTGCACACGCTCTTCCTGCGCAGCGTGCTCTTCCCCGCCGTCGACGTCTCCCACGCCGTCCCCGTCGTCGCCGTGCTGCTGGTCGGCTTCCAGCTTCTCCAGCACGGCATGGTCACGCTGGGCGCGGTCGTCGCCTCGGTCATGTACCTGCGGCAGCTGTCCCAGCCGCTGGACACGATCCTCGAGTGGATCGAGCAGTTGCAGAGCAGCGGCGCGGCCTTCGCCCGGGTCGAGGGCCTGGGCGTGGCACTCGACGCCGCGACCGACCGGACCGTGCCCGACCGGACCGAAGCCGTGCCCGGCGGGGCACCGACGCGGCCGAGCGGTCATCAGATCGAGCTGAGCGAAGTCCACTACTCGTACGACGGTACGGGCGACGTGGTCAGCGGCGTCGACCTCACCGTACGACCCGGCGAACGCCTTGCCGTGGTGGGCCGCTCCGGTGCGGGCAAGACCACCCTGAGCCGGCTGCTCGCGGGCATCGACACCCCGCGCGTGGGTACCGTGTCGGTCGGCGGCGTCCGGATCTCCGAGCTGTCACCCCAGGACCTGCGGCGGCAGATCGTCCTGGTGACCCAGGAGCACCACGTCTTCATCGGCACCGTCCGGGACAACCTGCTGCTGGCCGCACCCGGTGCGAGTGACGCCGAACTCATGCGCGCGCTGGCAGCGGTGGGCGCGGACTGGACGGAGCAGCTGCCCCAGGGCCTGGACACCGAGCTGGGTGCGCGGGGGCGTCAGCTGGACGGAGCGCAGGCGCAGCAGCTCAGCCTGGCCCGCGTGGTACTGGCCGACCCGCACACACTCATCCTGGACGAGGCCACCGCCCTGCTCGACCCGCGGACGGCGCGGCGCACCGAGCGGACGCTCGGCGCCGTCCTGGAGGGACGGACGGTCATCGCCATCGCGCACCGCCTGCACACCGCCCATGACGCGGACCGCGTGGCCGTCATGGACGGCGGCCGGCTGACGGAACTCGGCAGCCATGCGGAGCTCGTCGCCGCCGGCGGGACCTACGCCGCCCTGTGGCGCTCCTGGCACGGTGACCCGGCGGCTGCGGTATGAGCCGCGCCTACCGAAGCCCGTCAGCGCACTCGCCCGCGCGGCTTCAGCGCAAGCGCGGGCAGCTCCGGTGCGCGCAGCCGGGCGCCGTCGTAGCCGTGCACCTCACCGAAGCGGGGGGTCGACATCCAGTCCTCCCGCGCCTGGGTGATCTCCTCCCCGGAACGGCCGATGAAGTTCCACCACATCACGATCCGCTCCTCGAACGGCTCGCCGCCGAGCAGCAGGACGGAGCTGTCCGTCCGGGCCAGCAGGGGGAGTTCGGTGCGGCCGCAGCCGAGGTAGAGCATTGCTCCGGGTTCGACTCGGACGCCGTCCACGTCGATGCTGCCGGTCATCGCCAGGACGGCGTACTCGAAGTCGCGCTCCAGGGGCAGCCGCACGGCGGCGCCCTCGGTCAGGGCGAGGTCGGCGCCGACCAGGGGGGTGTAGGCGGTGCCGGGCGAGGCGGCGCCGTCCAGTTCGCCCATGATCACGGTGCTGCGCAGGCCCGGTGCGGTGACCACCGGGAGCCGGCCGTGGTGCTCGAAGGCCGGCGCGGTGTGCCGGTGCTCCTCCGGCAGGGCGACCCACAGCTGGGCGCCGTGCAGCAGGCGGGCGTGCTCGCGCGGGGACTCCTCCGAGTGCGAGATCGCCCGGCCGGAGGTCATCAGGCCCAGCTCGTAGGGGCGGACGGTCTGCAGGCTGCCGAGGCTGTCGCGGTGCAGCACCTCGCCCTCGTGCAGCCAGCTCACGGTCTGCAGGCCCATGTGCGGGTGCGGGGGCACCTGCATGCCGGGCTCGTCGGCGATGTCGTCGGGGCCGTAATGGTCGACGAAGCACCAGGCGCCCACCATGCGCCGGCCGAGGTTGGGCAGCAGCCGGCGCACCTGGGTGCTCTCGCCGAGCTGCACCTGACGGCCGGTCAGCAGCTCCTTGACCGGGCCACTGCTGCCCTCGCCGCCGCAGCGGGTCGGCGAGGGCCTGAGGTCGAGATTGCTCATGTCGCGTCCACCGTACGGGTCGGGGCCGGCCTGGCCGGAGGTCGATACGATCATCCGCCCACCGGGGCCGCCGAGCAAAGCACCGACCCTCGCGCGCTGCGGCCGCGGGCCGGGCGCAGCGGCCTCAGTGCGCGCACGCCCAGGGGGCCTTGGCGGTGGCGCCGGCGGCCAGTTCGCGCAGCGAGCGGACGGCCTCGGCCGGGTCGGCGGCGCCGTACACGGCGGAGCCCGCCACGAAGACGTCCGCGCCGGCCTCGGCGCAGCGCTCGATCGTGGCCGCGGACACCCCGCCGTCGACCTGGAGCCAGAGCTCAAGGCCGTGCTTGCTGATCAGCTCCCGGGTGCGGCGGATCTTGGGCAGCATGATGTCCAGGAAGGCCTGCCCGCCGAAGCCGGGCTCGACCGTCATGATCAGCAGCATGTCCAGCTCGGGCAGCAGGTCCTCGTACGGCTCGATCGGGGTGGCGGGCTTGAGCGCCATCGAGGCGCGGGCGCCCTTCGCGCGGATCTCGCGTGCGAGGCGGACGGGGGCGGCGGCGGCCTCCACGTGGAAGGTCACGGAGCCGGCGCCGGCCTCGACGAACTGCGGGGCCCAGCGGTCCGGGTCCTCGATCATCAGGTGGCAGTCGAGCGGGATGTCGGTGGCGCGCGCGAGGGACTCGACGACCGGGACGCCCAGCGTCAGATTGGGCACGAAGTGGTTGTCCATCACATCGACGTGCAGCCAGTCCGAGCCACGTACGGCCTCGGCCTCGTCGGCCAGCCGCGCGAAGTCCGCGGACAGGATGCTGGGGTTGATCTGCGCCATTTCCGATGCCTTCACAGCTGGACGGTGGTGCCGGGAGCAGGCACCTGTCCCCATCATCTCGCGGCGGGGCGGCCTGAAGTGAACGGTGGCACCCGCCCGTGACCCTGATCACACCGCCCGCGCGCTATCGTGACCGCCGCCCCGTGCGCGCTGTGCCCCGTCCCCGCCGAGAGAGGTCCTCAGATGGCCGAGCTGGTCCATCCCGCCCGTGCGTTGTGGTGGCTCTTCGAGCCGGTGCACGCCGTCACCTACTTCGCACCCGAGAGCCGGGCCGCGTTCGAGGCGGCCGGACTGCGCGGCTCGTGGCGCGGGTACTTCGCGGGCCGTGCGGCCCCGATGGGGCCGGTGGACGCTCCCCCGGTGATCGCCGCGTTCTTCAGCTTCGCGCCCGGGATGGTGGGGCGCGCGCTGCCCGACGTGTGGAGCCGGGCCACCCCGCAGGCGGTGCTCCAGGCCCGGCTGACGGGCGCCGCTGCGGCGCTGGAGCGACTGCTGGAGCACGTCGAGCCGGCCCAGGTCGAGCTGGCGGCGGGGTTGCTGGAGCGGGCCGCCGGGCGGCTGGACGTCGGCGGGCGGGTACTGGCCGCGGCGAACGCCGCGCTGCCCCGGCCAGGCAACCCGTTCGCGCGGCTGTGGCAGGCCACCACGGTGATGCGCGAGCACCGGGGGGACGGGCATGTCGCGGCCCTGGTGGCGGCGGGGCTGGACGGGTGCGAGGCGCTGGTGGTGCGGTGTTCACTGGACGTGCGCCGGGAGGAGCTCCAGCCGTTCCGGGGCTGGACGGACGAGGAGTGGGACGCCGCCACCGAGCGGCTGGCCGAGCGCGGCTGGCTGGCCGACCGGGGGGCGATCACCGAGAGCGGCCGGATCCGCCACCGGGCCCTGGAGTCGGCCACCGACCTGGCGGCCGCCCGGGTCTGGGAGGGCTACCCCCGCGCCGAGCTGGACCGCCTCGCCGCCGCGCTCAAGCCGATCTCCGTGCTGTGCCGATCCGAGCTCCCGGCGGTCAACCCGATCGGCCTGCCGGCCACCGCCGCCTGACCCACACCCCCGCCCACGCCCCTGCCCGCGCGCGGCAGCCTCCCGGCCCCCGACGACGGCGCGGTCCGCGGCTCAACGCGCCGGCGGCGGCACGGCCGCCGCGTCCTCGACGATGTTCCGGTAGCGCAGCGCCCGGTACTCGCCCGTCGGGTGCCCGGTCAGCGTGGGTGCGCCCAGGTCACCGTCGGTGTAGAGGGCGGTGAGGTGCTCGCGCCCGCTCTCCTGGTAGTACGCGAAGGTCCCCGCCGCCGGATCGATCCAGTACGCGAACAGCACGACGTGCTCGGGGCTGTTGAGCACGTCCCCGGGCCTGAGGTCGGCCGGGTCGATCTCCGTGGCGACGCCCGGCAGGTCGCGGGTGGTCAGGCTGCGGGGCAGCTGCCAGGCCATCGACACGAGCCCGGAGCAGTCCTGGCGGTAGCGCCCGCCGGTGGCGGCGTCCTCCCACCAGCTGTACGGCGGCTTCAGGCCGTTGGCGCTGTACGGGACGCCGTGGTCCGCCCAGGCCCGCGCCCGGTCGAGCACCCGGCCGCGCGCCACCTCCCCGCCGGGGGCGGCCCGGTTGCCCAGGGTGCCCGTGGAGGAGGCGGGCAGCGAGTCCGACAGGACACTGCGGGCACGCGAGGGCGGGGCCGCCAGTGCGCCCGGCAGGGCGCAGGCGAGAAGCAACAGGACCGCCACGCGCGTGGCCACGGACTTGCCCGACATGATCCCCTCCCGACGGCCCGATCCCCGGCCCGCTCCCCACCCCGACTCCGACCCCGATGCGGGCCCCCGATGCTCGGCCCGACCCGGCCCATGACGGCTCTCTCGGCCGCCCCCTGTAGGACACGTGACGGGCACAGCCGGTTCCGACCCGCCCCGGGCCGCCACCCGAACCGCGTCCCCCCGACCCGCGTCGCCCCCACGGCGCTCCTGCCGAGCGGGGCCGTCGTCAGCCGGCGTCCGCCAGGCCCTGCGGGGCGCCCAGCACCACGCCCCGGCCCGCGTAGAAGCGCGGCAGGTCCCGCCAGGGGACGCGGGCGAACTGCTGGGACTCCCCGTCGAAGCCGGACGGGTTGTGGATCACCAGACCGTCCTCCGTGGCGCCCACCGCCAGTACCAGATGGCCACCGGGACGCTCCGGTGTGGGCCCGAGCTCCCGCACGGAGGGGTGCACCGAGATCATCGGCAGCCGCCCCTCCGCGAGCAGCCCCGCCAGCTCCTGCACCGCCAGCTCGGGCCTGGCCTGCGCCTCCAGCCCCCAGCGCTCGCGCGCGTACGCGGCGAAGGGCGCGTGGATCAGCCCGTCCAGCTTGTCCCCGTGGCGCACGTACGCGCCCGCCTCCACGCACTCCCCGGCGAGCGTGACGGACGGCGGCGCGACGCCCCACCAGAAGTCGAGGGCCATCCGCAGGCAGGCCATCCCGCACAGTCGCCAGGACCAGAACGCGTACTCGTCCTGGGTGGCGGCCCCGGAGGAGGCCCAGAGCGGGTCGTCGGCGGCGTCCACCTCCTTGGAGAGGATCGCCCGGACCAGGCCGGGGGACTCCCACTGGGAGTAGTAGGGCACCTGGTGGATGATCTCCGCGCCGCTCGTCATGCCACGACCCTGCCACGCCGGGCCGTCCGGCTCACCTCGGGGCACCCGCCGGGGGTGCCGACGGGTGCCCCCGGCGGGGTCCGGGCCGACCGGCGGGCGGGCCGGGCCCGACCGGCATCCCGGACGCTGCCGAGCGCTCGCCGCGTGTCCGTCCCGGCCCCCGCTCCTACCAGGCGTAGCCCTCCGGCGCCGTGCGGTGCCCCGGGAAGATCTCGTCCAGCCGGTCCAGCGTCTTCTGGTCCAGCGTGAGGTCGAGCGCGCGGACGGCCGCGTCCAGCTGCTCCAACGTGCGCGGGCCGACGATCGGCGCGGTGACGGCCGGCCGGGAGAGCAGCCAGGCGAGCGCGATGTCGCCGGGTTCGTGGCCGAGTTCGGCGGCGAAGTCCTCGTACGCCTGGATCTGCTCGCGCTTGGCCGCCAGGGTCTCCGCGGACCGGCCGCCGGCGCGTCGTACGCCCTCGCGTTCCTTGCGCAGCACGCCGCCGAGCAGGCCACCGTGCAGCGGGGACCACGGGATGAGGCCGAGCCCGTAGTGCCCGGCGGCCGGGATGACCTCCAGCTCGATGCTGCGCTCCAGCAGGTTGTAGAGCGACTGCTCGCTGGTCAGGCCGAGGAAGTTGCGGGTCCGGGCGGCCTCCTGGGCGCGGGCGATGTGCCAGCCGGCGAAGTTGCTGGAGCCGACGTAGATGATCTTGCCCTGGGCGACCAGCACCTCCATCGCCTGCCAGATCTCCTCCCACGGCGTGGCCCGGTCGATGTGGTGCATCTGGTACAGGTCGATGTGGTCGGTCCGCAGCCGCCGCAGGCTGGCGTCCACCGCGCGCCGGATGTTGAGCGCGGAGAGCCGGCCCTCGTTGGGCCACTCCCCCATGTCGCCGTAGACCTTGGTGGCCAGGACGGTCTTCTCCCGGCGCCCGCCGCCGCGCGCGAACCAGCTGCCGATGATCTCCTCGGTACGGCCCTTGTTCTCGCCCCAGCCGTAGACGTTGGCGGTGTCGAAGAAGTTGATGCCCCGTTCGTGCGCGGCATCCATGATCCGGTGGGCGTCGGCCTCCTCGGTGTGCGGGCCGAAGTTCATGGTGCCCAGGCAGAGGCGGGACACGGTCAGGCCGGTACGGCCGAGTTTGGTGAACTCCATGGCCCCAACCCTCTTCCGCCCCTGGTCATTTGTCCAGCACCCACGCCACCGCCCGGCCCACGCAGGCGCGTTGGGCGCGTTGGGTCACACCAGCGCCTTGGGCAGCGTCACGCGGACGTACTCCTCGGGGCGGGCGACCTGCGGGGCGTGGCCGGCGTCGAGGTAGAGGTGGCGTTCGGCCTTGGGCAGCGCCAGGTCGATCATGTCCAGGACCGCCGCGAAGATCGGCGGGCTGTCGTCGCTCTGGGTGAGCAGCGCGGGCTCGTTGAAGCGCCCGAGGGCCGCGAGATCGACGTCGAGGGCGTCGGGATCGCGCATCTCGTCCAGGTAGGTGGGCGCGTTGCGGATGAAGGTGTGCCGCACCGGGGCGGGCAGCTGGGCCCAGGCCCCGGGGCCGAAGGCGACGGTCTCGACGAACAGTTCGGCCGCCGCCGCGGGTTCACCGCGTTCCAGCAGGTCGCGTACGGGGGCCAGGCGGGCGGCGACCCCCTCGGCGATCGGCCGCAGGTCGGGGTCCTCCAGGAGCAGCGCCATCCCCGGTGGCTCGTGCACGGCGATCCCCCGGACCAGGTCAGGGCGGGCCGCCGCCAGGCGCAGGGTGATCAGCGAACCGTAGGAGTTGCCGCAGACGAACGCCGGGGCGAGGCCGAGCTCCTCGATCAGTCCGGCGAGGTCCGCGGCGTCCTCGTGGACCGAGCCCTGCGTCAGCGGGTCCTCGCTGCGGCTGTGCCCGCGCCGGTCGTACGTCACGACCGTGCACTGCTCGGCCAGTCCCGGTACGACTCGGGCCCAGTTGTCGGCGTCACTCCACGAGCCGTGGACGAGGACCACGCTCGGGCCCGTCCCCCGTAGCTCGTAGTAGAGCGAAACCCCGTTCACGCTGACCTCGGCCATCGCGGACCTCCAGACCTAGCCGGGCCTCCCCCACCAGCCTGGCACAGCCCGGCGCCGACCGAACGTCCGGCGGACCCCGGCCCGGACCCCGGCCCGGCTGTCGCCGCGACCAGGAGCCGGGGCGGCCGGGCGGGGCAGAGCCGCAGCCCCGGTGGCCCCGGTCGCCCCGGCCGCCCCGGGCTCAGGCGGTACGGCGCAGCAGGGCCAGGTACATCGCGTCCGTGCCGTGCAGGTGCGGCCAGAGCTGGACGTCCGGGCCCTCCCCCAGCGCGGGCACGCCGGGCAGCAGCGGGCGGGCGTCGATCCACTCCAGCCGTCCGCCCTCGGCGCGCAGCACGTCGTCGACGACGGCCCTGGTCTCGGCCAGGTGCGGCGAGCAGGTGGCGTAGCCGACCACGCCACCGATCCGGGTGGCGTCGACGGCACCGCGCAGCAGGTCCCGCTGGAGCGGGCCGAAGCCGGCGATGTCGTCGGGGCGTCGGCGCCACCGGGCCTCGGGGCGCCGGCGCAGGGCGCCCAGGCCGGAGCACGGGACGTCCACCAGGACCCGGTCGAAGCTGCCGGGCCGCCAGGCGGGGCTGGTGCCGTCGGCGGCGATGACGGTGTACGGGCCGGGGTTGCCGGCCAGGGCCCGGGCGACCAGGCGGGCGCGGTGGGGCTGCTTCTCGCTCGCCACCAGGGCGGCTCCGCGCTGCGCGGCGAGGGCGCCGAGCAGGGCCGCCTTGCCGCCGGGGCCCGCGCAGCCGTCCAGCCAGACGCGGTCCGGGCCCTCCAGCGGTGCGGCGGCCAGGGCGAGGGCGACCAGCTGGCTGCCCTCGTCCTGGACGCCGGCGCTGTTGTCCTTGACGGCGTCCAGCGCGCCGGGGTCGCCGCCCTCCGCCAGCCGCAGGGCGTACGGCGACCAGCGCCCGGGGGTCGCCTCCGGCAGCGCCCGGGCGAGGTCCTCGACGGCCACCCGGCCGGGCCGGGCGACCAGCGTGACCTCGGGGCGCTCGTTGTCGGCCCGCAGCAGGTCCTCCAGCGCGCTGCGGCCGCAGGCGTCGGGCTGCCAGCGGCCGAGCGAGTCCCAGAGCGCGGAGACCACCCAGCGCGGGTGCGAGTGGACCACGGCGAGGTGGTCCTCGGCGTCCTTCTCGTACGGCGGGGCGACCTGCGCGATCCAGGCGTCCAGGTCCTGGGCACTGATCCGGCGCAGGACGGCGTTGACGAACTTGGCCTTGCCGTCGCCGAGGACGACCCGGGCCAGCTCGACGGTGGCGGAGACGGCGGCGTGGCTGGGGATGCGGGTGGTCAGCAGCTGGTGCGCGCCGAGGGAGAGCACGTCCAGGACGGGCGGGTCGACCTCGCGCAGCGGCCGGTCGACGCAGGCGGCGATGATCGCGTCGTAGGTGCCCTGGAGCCGCAGGGTGCCGTAGACGAGCTCGGTGGCGAGGGCGGCGTCGCGCCGGTCCAGGCCGCTCTTCTGCTCGGCCTCGCGCAGCAGCGAGGGCAGGATCAGGTTGGCGTACGCGTCCCGCTCGTCGACGGCGCGCAGCGCGCGGAACGCGACGATCCGGGCCGGGTCCTTCTTGGGGCGGCGGTGCGGACGGGCGGGGCGCTTGGCGCCGGGGGTGCTGGGGGTGCTCACTGGTGCCTCAATGTGCTGCGGGGTTATGGACGGTGGTGCGGGTGACGCGTGACGCGGTGTGTCACGTGTGACGTCATCGGGGACGGCCGGGCGGGGCGCCGGCGGCTTCAGTGTCCGAGCTGCTCGCCGGACTCGATCCGGGCCCCTCGGGCCCAGTCTGCCGCGCGCATGGCCTTCTTGCCCTGCGGCTGGACCTCGCCGAGTTCGACCTCGTGACTGCCGGTGCCCACCCGCACGCTGTTCTTGCCGACCGCGAGCACTCCGGGTGCGAGCTCGGTGGCGTCGGTGAGCAGCTTCACGGGGCCGGAGATCTTGAGCCGCTCGCCGCGGAAGACCGTCCAGGCGCCGGGGGCGGGTGCGCAGCCGCGCACCACCCGGTCGATCCGCAGCGCGGGGTGGGCCCAGTCGATCCTGGCGTCCTCGACGGCGAGCTTCGGAGCGAGGGTGACGCCCTCGGCGGGCTGCGGCACGGCGTGCAGCGAGCCGTCCTCGATGCCGTCCATGGTCGCGGTCAGCAGCCGGGCGCCCGCGTGCGAGAGGCGGGTGAGCAGCTCGCCGCTGGTGTCACCGGGGCGGATCTCCTCGGTGAGCAGGCCGAAGACCGGGCCGGAGTCCAGGCCCTGCTCGATCAGGAAGGTGGACGCGCCGGTCACCTCGTCGCCGGCCAGTACGGCGTGCTGGACGGGCGCCGCGCCGCGCCAGGCGGGCAGCAGCGAGAAGTGCAGGTTGACCCAGCCGTGCTCGGGGATCTCCAGCGCGCCGGGGCGGATCAGCGCGCCGTACGCGACGACCGGGCAGCAGTCCGGGGCGAGCTCGGTCAGGCGGGCCAGGAACTCCGGCTCGCTCGGCTTCGCGGGCTTGAGGACCTCGATCCCGGCCGCCTCGGCGCGCTGGGCGACGGGGCTGGCGACCAGCTTGCGGCCGCGGCCGGCGGGGGCGTCGGGGCGGGTGACCACCGCGACGACCTCGTGCCGGTCGGAGGCGAGCAGGGCGTCCAGGGCGGGGACGGCGACCTCGGGGGTGCCGGCGAAGACGAGGCGCATGGGTTCCTTTCGGTGGCCTGTCGGTGGCCTGAGGTCTGGAGCGGATCTGGAACGGATCTGGAACGAGCGGTGAACCTGAAGCCCGGTGTCGGGGAAGCCTGGTACCGGCAAGCCCGGTGTCGGCGCAGGACGCGGGCCCTCAGCGGGCGGAGCCGAAGGTGCCGTGCGGGGAGATCTTCACGGTCGGGGCCGGGCCCTCGCCCCAGTCGGCCTCGCGGATCGCCTTGAGCGCGGCCTTGCGCTGCTCGCGGTCGAGCCGGTCGATGAAGATGACGCCGTCCAGGTGGTCGGTCTCGTGCTGGATGCAGCGGGCGAGCAGCTGGGTGCCCTCTATCGTCACCGGGTCGCCGTACATGTTGAAGCCCTTGGCGACCACGCCGTACGCGCGCCGGGTGTCGAAGCGCAGACCGGGCAGCGAGAGGCAGCCCTCGGGGCCGTCCTGCTCCTCGTCGGTGAGCGACAGGTCCGGGTTGATCAGATGACCCACCACACCGTCCACGTTGTAGGTGAACACCCTCAGGGAGACACCGAGTTGAGGCGCCGCCAGGCCGGCACCGGGAGCGTCCAGCATGGTGTCGGTGAGGTTCCCGACCAGCGTGCGCAGCTCCTTGTCGAAGGTGGTCACCCGCCGCGCGGTGGCGCGCAGGACGGGGTCACCGAAGATGCGGATCGGCTGGATCGGCACGGTGGCGGGCTCCTGTGCGGTCGGGGGGGCCGGGCGGCTGGTCGCTGGCAAGTCTATGCAATCGCGTCGGCCGTCCGGCCGGGGCGTCGGAGGTTCTGGCATATCCCGAGTGGAGCCGCCTGCGTGACCCCGGCCCCTGCTGACGCGTTGGTCAAGTGAGATTGACCGGGGCACGGGTAGTCGCCCCGACCGAGCTGACCGTACGGAAGGTGGCACGTAGGCCATGGCCGAGCAGATCAATCACGACGCCCGGGCGCGGGCGAGCCTGCACCTGCTGGTGCGGGACATCGAGCGGGTGCGGCGGCAGGTCGACGCGCTGCGGACGCTCACCGCCCAGCTGGGCAATGTGTACCGCCCCCGGCGGCCCAGTACGTCGGCGGGCTTCGTGGTGTACGGGCGGGCGCCCGCGCCGACCGTCCGGCTGGCGCAGGAGCTGCGGGAGAGCGTGGAGACGCTGGTCGGGGCGGCGGTCGAGTTCGACCGGGCGCTGGGCTTCTCCTGGGACTCCGTGGGCTCCGCCCTCGGCGTCACCAAGCAGGCGGTGCACCGCCGGTACGGGATGCGGCGCCCGACCAGCGAACTGCTGGCGGCGGGCGGCGTGCCCGCACCGGCCGTCCCCGGACCGGCGCGGGGCGGCCGGCCCGACGAGGTCGGCGCCGCGGCCGCCCCGGCCCCGGCCGGCCTGACCCCCACCGTCCCGGCGGCCCGCCAGGGCGGCCTGGACCGCACGGGCGTACCGCTGCGCGGCTGAGCCGGCGAGGCTGAGCCGCCAAGTCGACCGGGCCGACCCCATGCACCAAGAGTCGGCCCGGCCGACTTCTCACTCCAGTACGCGCGCCACCACCCCGGACACGCCCCCGGCACACCGCCGGAGGCCCCGCGCGGGCGCGAAGCCCGCCCCACACGCCCGCCCGAACCGGCCCGCCCACACCGGCGCGCCCCGCACTCATGGCGCCCTGCACCGCAAGTCCCACCACAGGCCCCGCGCACCCGCACACCCCCGCACGCGGCGCGAACAGCGACCCCGCGCGCCCGCCCAAACTCAGCCGATATCCGTCGGGTCGATCCGCACCCGCACCGGGTCCGGCGTGCGCAGCGCGATCCGGGCGATCTGCGCCGCCTTCAGCGCGGCGGCGAGCGCCGCGCCCTGCCCCGGCGCGACCCGCAGCAGGGCGCGCTCCACCTCCTCCCCCCGCGCGCCGGGTACCGGCACCGGGCCGAGGACGTCGGCGCCCTCCGGCAGCCGGGCCAGGCCCAGCAGGTCGGCGACGGCCGTGGGCGAACCCGTCACCGAGGCCATCCGGGAGACCGGCGGGAAGTGCAGCTGGGCGCGCTCCTCCAGCTCCTGCGCCGCGTGCCCCGCCGGGTCCCACCGCACCAGCGCCTGCACCGGCCGCGCGGTCGGCTCCGCGACCACCACCACCGTGCCGCCCTCCGTGGCCGGCCGGACCAGCCCGGCGGCCGTCAGCCAGAGCCGCAGCGCCTCCTCGCCCGCCCGCAGGTCGGGGCGGCCCAGCAGCGCCCAGCCGTCCAGCAGCAGGGCGGCGGCGTAGCCGCCCTCCGCGACGGGCTCGGCCCCCGGGGTGGCGATCACCAGGGCGGGCTCGGCCGGCACCGAGGCCAGGATCGCGTCCCGCCCGGAGGTACGGACGGGGATCCGCGGGAAGGCCTTGCCCAGCTCCTCGGCCGTCCGCCGGGCGCCGACCACCTGCGCCCGCAGCCGGAACGAGCCGCACTCGGCGCAGTGCCAGGAGGCCTCCGCCTCCCCGCACCAGGCGCAGCTCAGCCGCGCCTGGGCGGACGCGGCCTCCAGCGGGCCCTCACAGCGCCGGCAGCGCGCGGGCGTGCGGCAGCGCCCGCAGGCCAGCCGGGGTACGTAGCCGCGCCGGGGCACCTGGATCAGCACCGGCCCGGACTTGAGCGCCTCACGGGCCACCTCGGAGGCCACCGAGGGCAGCCGGGCGGCCTGCGCGGCGGCGTCCCTGGCCTGGTCGAGGTCGGTCACCGTCCGGACCCTGGGGGCGACCGCCCGTACCGTCTCGCGGCCGGCCGCCAGCGGGCGGGCCCAGCCGGTGTTCACCAGCTGGGCCGCCTCGACCGTCACCGCCAGGCCGCCGAGCAGCACCGCGGCGCCCTCCTCGGCGGCCCGCAGCAGGGCCACCTCCCGGACGTGCGGGTGGGGGGCGCGCGGGTCGCTGTGACTGCCGTCGCCGTCCGACCAGACGACGACCAGGCCGAGGTCGCGGACGGGGGCGAACATCGCGGCCCGGGTGCCGACGGCGGCCCGGACCGAGCCCCGGCTGACGGCCAGCCAGCGCCGGTAGCGCTCCTTGGGGCCGAGATCGGCCGCCAGGGTGGCGTGCTGGTCGCCGCCGAGCAGTTCGGTCAGCGCGTCGTCGACCCGGGCGGCGGCCCGCCCGTCCGGCAGGACGACCAGCGCGCCGCGCCCGCCGGCCAGGGTGGCGGCGACGGCCCGGGCGATCTCGTGCGGCCAGCTGGGGCCGGGCAGGGCCGTCCAGACGGCGCGCGGCGCCCGGCCTGCGGTCAGCGCGGCGAGGTACTCGGGGCCCTGCGGGTAACGGCTCCAGCTGCCCGGCTCCGGGGCCGCGGGCGGCGGCGCCGCCGGCGGGGAGGGCTCGGCCTCCGCCTTGGCGTGCCGGGGCGGGACGGCGAGCTGGAGGACATCGGCGAGGGTGCCCGCGTAGCGGTCGGCGACGGTGCGGCACAGCCGCAGCAGGGCGGGCGACAGGACCGGCTCGGGCGAGAGGACCTGGGCGAGCGGCGCCAGTGGGCCGGGGTAGTCGCTCTCGGCCAGGCGCGCGACGATGAAGCCGTCGTGCAGTTCGCCGCCCTCGCGCCGCCCGTTGACCACGCGCGCCCCGAAGCGCACCCGGACCCGGACGCCGGGCAGGGCCTCCTCCGCCATCGTCGCGGGCACGGCGTAGTCGAAGAACTTGTCGATGGTGAGCACGCCCTTGTCGACCACGACCCGGGCCACCGGGAGGTGCTCGGCCCGCTGGGCACCCCGCCAGGTGCGGGGCTTGGCACGCCGGACCGTCTCCCGGATGAACGCGAGCTGCTCCGGTGCCCCGCTGCCGGCCGACTCCTCTGCGCTGCTCATCGCTCCAGTACTACCCGCTAGGACTGACACAAAGCCGCAGGCGGCGGCCGCCCCGAAGGCCCGGGGCGGGCGCCGCCTGCGGTGAGAGGCTCGATCAGGCCTCGACAGCCTTCTTCAGCTGCTCGACCCGGTCGGTGCGCTCCCAGGTGAAGTCCGGCAGCTCACGGCCGAAGTGGCCGTACGCGGCGGTCTGCGAGTAGATCGGGCGCAGCAGGTCCAGGTCGCGGATGATCGCGGCCGGGCGCAGGTCGAAGACCTGGGTGACGGCAGCCTGGATCTTGAGCACCGGTACGGTCTCGGTGCCGAAGGTCTCCACGAACAGGCCCACCGGCTCGGCCTTGCCGATCGCGTACGCGACCTGCACCTCGGCGCGGCTGGCCAGGCCCGCCGCGACGATGTTCTTGGCGACCCAGCGCATGGCGTACGCGGCCGAGCGGTCGACCTTGGACGGGTCCTTGCCCGAGAAGGCGCCGCCGCCGTGACGGGCCATGCCGCCGTAGGTGTCGATGATGATCTTGCGGCCGGTCAGGCCGGCGTCGCCCATCGGGCCGCCGATCTCGAAGCGGCCGGTCGGGTTGACCAGCAGGCGGTAGCCGTCGGTCACCAGCTTGATGCCCTCGTCGGCGAGCGCCTTGAGCTCGGGCTCCACGACGAACTCGCGGATGTCCGGGGTCAGCAGCGAGTCGAGGTCGATGTCGCTGGCGTGCTGGGAGGAGACCACCACGGTGTCCAGGCGCACGGCCTTGTCGCCGTCGTACTCGATGGTGACCTGGGTCTTGCCGTCGGGGCGCAGGTACGGGATGGTGCCGTTCTTGCGGACCTCGGACAGACGGCGCGAGAGGCGGTGCGCCAGCGTGATCGGCAGCGGCATCAGCTCGGGGGTCTCGTCCGACGCGTAGCCGAACATCAGGCCCTGGTCGCCGGCACCCTGCTTGTCCAGGTCGTCCTCGTCGCCCTCGACCCGCGCCTCGTACGCGGTGTCGACGCCCTGCGCGATGTCGGGGGACTGCGACCCGATGGAGACCGACACGCCGCAGGAGGCGCCGTCGAAGCCCTTCTTCGAGCTGTCGTACCCGATCTCCAGGATCTTGTCCCGGACGAGCTGGGCGATCGGCGCGTACGCCTTCGTGGTCACCTCACCGGCGATGTGGACCTGGCCGGTGGTGATGAGCGTCTCCACGGCGACCCGGGAGGTCGGGTCCTCCTTGAGGAGAGCGTCCAGGATGGTGTCGCTGATCTGGTCAGCGATCTTGTCGGGGTGTCCCTCGGTGACGGACTCCGAGGTGAACAGGCGGCGAGACACAGCGCTCCCTGGGGTTGCAGCGGCTGCTGACTGAAGGCCCCCGGCGGACCGGGGACATCCGGAAAGACTTGATTCCTGGAGTGTAACGGGCGGCTACCGGCAAACGGCACTCATGTCCAAGACGAAAGACGAAAGCGGGATCGGATTACGTCAGCTGGCCGTGCTCGCCGAGCCGTGCGGCGACGAGGTCCCAGACAATGTCGGCCAGGGCCTCCTTGGGGCCCACCGGCACGTGCGTCTCACTGCCGTCGGCGCCCAGCACGACGGCTTCGTTGACGTCCGAACCGAATGCCTTGCGCTCGCCGACCTCGTTGACCACCAACAGGTCGCAGCCCTTGCGGGCGAGCTTGGCCCGGCCGTTGGCGAGGACGTCGTCGGTCTCGGCGGCGAAGCCCACCACCAGCTGGCCGGGGCGGGCCCGGTCAGCGGAGATCTCGGCCAGGATGTCGGGGTTGCGTACCAGGGCGACGGGTGCGGGCTCCACCCCGTCCACCTTCTTGATCTTGCCCTCGGCGTACTCGGACGGCCGGAAATCGGCGACGGCGGCGGCCATCACCACCGCGTCCGCGTCCGCCACCGCCTTCAGGGCCGCCTCGCGCAGCTGGAGCGCGGTGGAGACCCGCACCACGTCCACCCCGGCCGGGTCGGGCAGCTCGGCGTTGGCCGAGAGCAAGGTCACCCTGGCGCCGCGCGCGGCGGCGGTCGCGGCGAGCGCGTAGCCCTGCTTGCCGGAGGAGCGGTTGCCGAGGAAGCGCACCGGGTCGAGCGGCTCGCGGGTGCCGCCGGCCGAGACCACCACGTGCCGCCCGGCCAGGTCGGTGGCGGCTGTGCCGCGGCGCAGCAGGGCGCGGCAGGCCTCGAAGATCGCGGCGGGCTCGGGCAGCCGGCCCTTGCCGGTGTCGACACCGGTGAGGCGGCCGACGGCGGGCTCCAGCACGATCGCGCCGCGCCGGCGCAGCGTGGCGACGTTCTCCTGGGTGGCCGGGTGCTCCCACATCTCGGTGTGCATCGCGGGCGCGAAGACCACCGGACAGCGGGCGGTGAGCAGGGTGTTGGTGAGCAGGTCGTCGGCCAGGCCGTGGGCGGCCTTGGCCATCAGGTCGGCGGTGGCGGGGGCGACCACGACCAGGTCGGCCTGCTGGCCGATCCGCACGTGCGGCACCTGGTGGACGCGCTCCCAGGTCTCGGTGGCGGCCGGGCGGCCGGAGAGCGCGGCCCAGGTGGCCTCGCCGACGAAGTGCAGGGCGGCCGCCGTCGGCACCACCGTGACCTGGTGGCCGGACTCGGTCAGCCGGCGCAGCAGCTCACAGGCCTTGTACGCGGCGATGCCGCCGCTGACGCCGAGGACGACGCGCGGGGCGTCGGGCCGGTCCGTGGTCGCACTCATGGCTGCCTGTCTCTCCGTCCGTTCGGGTGCAGCTCACCCTACGGCTCGGCGGATCACCCCCGCACTGTGGCGCAACGCACATGCGAGAGGGCCCGCCGGACGGATCCGGCGGGCCCTCTCACAAGGGTTCACACGAGTATGCGCGGCCGCTCAGGCAGCCTCGATCGCCTCTGCGGTCAGCATGCCGGCGTTGATCTCGCGCAGCGCGATCGACAGCGGCTTCTCGTGGACGTGGGTGTCGACCAGCGGGCCGACGTACTCCAGGAGGCCCTCACCGAGCTGCGAGTAGTACGCGTTGATCTGGCGCGCGCGCTTGGCGGCGTAGATCACCAGGCTGTACTTGGAGTCGGTGGCCTCGAGCAGCTCATCGATCGGCGGGTTGATGATGCCCTCGGGCGCGGTCATGGAAGAGGACACGCGAAAACCTTCCGAAAGGTTGGAAAAGACAAGATGCTGATCTGATCACATCGTGATCGACATCACGATGATCGATCCGGTCAGGCTACACCGAGCAAGGCTAGCAGTTCGGCCGCTACCTGCTCGACCGAGGTGTTGACAAGGGTCGTGTCGAACTCGGTCTCGGCGGCCAGCTCGACCTTCGCCGCCTCCAGCCGCTTCTCGATCACGTCCTGCGGCTCGGTGCCCCGGCCGGTGAGCCGGCGGACCAGCTCCTCCCAGCTCGGCGGGGCCAGGAAGACCAGCAGCGCCTCGGGCATCGACTCACGCACCTGGCGCGCGCCCTGCAGATCGATCTCCAGCAGGACGGGGACGCCGGCCTCCAGCTTGTCCAGTACGGCCCGGCGGGGCGTGCCGTACCGGTTGCCCGCGAACACGGCCCACTCCAGCAGCTCGCCGTTGGCGATCAGCTTGTCGAACTCGTCGTTGTCGACGAAGTAGTAGTGGACCCCGTTCTGCTCGCCGGGCCGCGGATGCCGGGTCGTCACCGACACCGAGAGCCAGACCTCGGGGTACTGCTTCCTCATATGAGCGACGACCGTGCTCTTGCCGACCCCCGAAGGGCCGGAGAGCACGGTCAGCCGCGGACGCTCACTCATGCACCGATTATCCCGGATCGCGGACGATCCGGAGACCACGGGTCACTCCTGGACGCTGCTCAGGACGCGGCGCCGCCGAACTCGCGCTCCAGCGAGGCGATCTGGTTCGTGCCGAGACCGCGCACGCGGCGGCTCTCGCTGATGCCGAGGCGCTCCATGATCTGCTTGGCACGCACCTTGCCGACGCCCGGCAGGCTCTCCAGCAGGGCGGAGACCTTCATCTTGCCGATGACCTCGTTGTCGGCCTTGCCGGCCTTGATCACCTCATGCAGGGAGGCGCCGGAGTGCTTGAGCCGGTTCTTCACCTCGGCGCGCTCCCGCCGAGCCTCGGCGGCCTTGGCGAGCGCTGCGGTGCGCTGTTCAGGGGTAAGGGGCGGAAGAGCCACGCCGTTCACCTCAGGGTGTGGAAGGAAGGGATGAGCTATGACTGGTAGTGCCTGGGACACCTGCCGCAGGGGATGCCAATGGCTCTGACCTGCGAGAGCAACGAGAATCGCGGCTCCTTGGTGACCTATCGCCGGACACTACCCGGATTGAGCCGCCACGTCAGGAAAAGAACACGAAAAGTCCTGGTCAGCCAAGGCCGACCAGGACTTTACGGGGCAAAACGACCAGGATTCAGGGCCCCGATCACGTCAGTGTGACGGCGCTCACTTCGTCGCCGCGGTGAACTCCTGGACGAACCGCTCGGCGGCCTCGCGCAGCGCGGGGACGGACGGGCCGTGCTTGAGCACGTCCCGGCTGACGCTCGGCACCACGTTGCGCACCGCCTCGCCGAACACCCGGGGCAGGTCCGCCATGGTCGCGCCCTGGGCGCCGATGCCCGGGGCCAGCAGCGGTCCGTTGATCGCCAGATCCACCCCGGCGTCGGCCAGGGTGGCGCCGACCACCGCTCCGAAGGAGCCCAGCGGCTCGGCGCCGGCGTTCTCCGCCGCCAGCTGCCGCAGCACCGAGGCGGCCACCAGCTCGCCGCCGGCACCGACCGCGCGCTGCACCTCGGCGCCCTCCGGGTTGGAGGTCAGCGCGAGCGCGAACACGCCCGCGCCGTTCTCCCTGGCCAGGTCCAGGGCCGGGCGCAGCGAGCCGAAGCCCAGGTAGGGGCTGACGGTGACGGCGTCCGAGAAGAGCGGGCTGGCCGGCGACAGGAAGGCCTCGGCGTAGGCGGCCATGGTGGAGCCGATGTCGCCGCGTTTGGCGTCCATCAGCACCAGCGCGCCGGCCGCCCTGGCCTCGGCGACGCACTGCTCCAGCACGGCGACCCCGCGGCTGCCGAAGCGCTCGAAGAAGGCGGCCTGCGGCTTGAGCACCGCGACCCGGTCGGCGAGCGCCTCGACGACGGTGCGGCTGAAGGTCTCCAGTCCGGCGATGTCGTCGCTCAGCCCCCAGGCGGCGAGCAGCGAGGCGTGCGGGTCGATGCCGACGCAGAGCTGGCCACGGGTGTCGAGCGCGTGGCGCAGGCGGGTACCGAAGGGGGCGAGAGTCATGACGTCCTTTCAGTGGGGCTCCCGGACGCGGATGCGCTCCGGGGTACGGCGGGGTCGGGCACGGCGGGGCCCGGCACGGCGGCACCGGGTACGGGCGCGCCGGGTGCGACGCCGCGGGGGACGGTGGGGGACGCGGAGCCCGGCGGGGACGGGCGGCTCACCGGGCGGTGGGCGAAGCCGACCGCGTCGGTGTACCGGGCGAAGCCCCGGGCGGCCAGCTCGGCCCGCAGCTCGTCCAGGATGCGCAGCGGCGCCGCGGGGTCGTTGAACAGGGCGGTGCCGACCGCCACGCCGCTCGCCCCGGCGAGGGTGAACTCCAGGGCGTCGCGGCCGGTCCTGATCCCGCCCATGCCGAGGATCGGTACCGGCGCGATGCGTCCGGCCAGCATCTCGGCGTGCACCTGGTACACGCAGCGCACCGCGATGGGGCGCAGCGCCGGCCCGGAGAGACCGCCGGTGGTGGCCGACAGGGCCGGGCGCATGGTGTCGAGGTCGATGGCCAGGCCCAGGGTGGTGTTGATCATCGAGAGGCCGTCCGCGCCGGCCTGGACGCAGGCGGCGGCGATCTCGGTGATCGAGGTGACGTCGGGGGTGAGCTTGGCGTAGACGGGCAGTGCGGGGTCGGTCGCCTCGCGCACCGCCCGTACGACGTCGTAGGAGGTGGCCGGGTTGCCGGCGAAGAGCAGGCCGCGGCCGGCCAGGTTGGGGCAGGACATGTTGAGCTCGATGCCCACGACCCCGGGCCGGCCGTTCAGCCGGGCCGCGGTGTCGGCGAACTCCTCCAGCCGCTCCCCCGCGATGGACACCAGCACCCGGGCGCCGCGCTCGGCGAGCCAGGGCAGCTCGTACCGGACGAAGGCGTCGATCCCCGGGCCCTGGAGCCCGATCCCGTTGAGCATCCCGGACGGTGTCTCGGCCATCCGCGGGGTGGCCAGGCCGGCCCGGGGGTACGGCATGATCGTCTTGGTGGTGACGCTGCCCAGCTCCTCCAGCGGGACGAACTTGGCCAGCTCCCGTCCGTATCCGGCGCAGCCGGAGGCTGTGGTCAGCGGGTTGGGCAGGGTCAGTGCGCCCAGCGGCGCGCTGAGGTCGACGTCGGCGGGCTCCATCAGTGCACCCCCATCGCGGCGGCGCCGTCCAGGTCGGCGGGGATGGCGCCGATGTCCTTCCAGCGCACCCGGGCGCCGTCGAAGACCGGCCCGTCGGTGCAGGAGCGCACGAAGCGGCTGACGCCGTCCTCGCCGACCACCGGCAGGACGCAGGTCATGCAGATCCCCACGCCGCAGGCCATCGACTCCTCCACCGCCGTCCAGCTGCGGCAGGCCAGGTCGCGGGCGATCCGGGTGACGGCGGCGAGCATCGGCATCGGGCCGCAGGAGTGCACGACGGTGGCGTTGATCGCCAGGATGGCCTGGGCGAGCGGGTCGGTGACCCTCCCGGTGAGGCCGGCCGAGCCGTCCTCGGTGACCACCAGGACGTCCTCGGTGAGCTCCCTGGCCTGCTCGACGCCGAAGAGCCGGCCGGCGGTGGCGGCGCCCAGGATGAAGCCGACCTGGCCGCCGCGCCGCTTGATCTCCTCGCCGAGCGGGAGCAGCGGCGCGCCGCCGTAGCCGCCGCCCACCAGCAGGGCGCTGACCGGGCCGTCCGGCAGCGGGAAGGGCGTGCCGAGCGGGGCGATCAGGTCGAGCAGATCGCCCGCCCTGGCCCTGGCCAGCTCCCGGGTGCCCTCGCCGCGTTCGGCGATCACCAGCTCGATGGTCTGCGCCGCCGGGTCGGCCCGGTGTATGGCGAAGGCCCGGCGCAGCAGCATCGAGGAGCCCGGGCCGCCGACGGCCAGGGTGGCGAAGTGGCCGGGCCGCACCCGGGGCGCGACGCCCGGGGCGCGCAGCACCAGCCGGTGGTAGGCGCCCTCGGGGGTGCGGGAGAGCACCTCGGCGCTGGTCTTCAGGGGGTGGGCCATTCGGGGGGACCTTTCGGCTGCCCGGCGTACGGGTGGTGCTCTGAACAATCCCAAAGGCGGGCGGTCGCTGTCATTTCGTCCGCACACCGCTTCGGGCTCCCGGCGGGCCGGGGCGGGCGCAGCCGCCGGGAGCCGGCGTCGGACCGCCGGAAGCGGGGCCTCAGGCCGTCTTGGCGCTGCCGACGGCCTCGGCCAGGGTGCGGAAGCCCGCGGCGCGCAGCCGGGCGGAGAGCCCGCGGTGCATCCGGCGCATCCAGAACGGGCCCTCGTAGATGAAGGCGCTGTAGCCCTGCACCAGGTCGGCGCCGGCGGTGATCCGCTGCCAGGCGTCCTCGGCGGTCTCGATGCCGCCGACGGAGACCAGGGTGAGCCGGCCCTCGGTGCGGGCCCGCAGGCGTCGCAGCACCTCCAGGGAGCGCTCGCGCAGCGGCGCGCCGGAGAGTCCGCCCATGCCGATCGCCTCCACCTGGGCGGCGGGGGCGGTCAGGCCCTCCCGGCCGATGGTGGTGTTGGTCGCGATGATGCCGTCCAGGCCGAGTTCCAGGGCGAGGTCGGCGACGGCGTCGACGTCCTCGTCGGCCAGGTCGGGGGCGATCTTGACCAGCAGCGGGACGTGGTGCGGGGTGGAGCGGTCGGCGGCCTTGCGGACCTCGTGCAGGAGCGGGCCGAGGTGCGAGACGGCCTGGAGGTTGCGCAGCCCGGGGGTGTTCGGCGAGCTGACGTTCACCACCAGGTAGTCGGCGTGCTTGGCGAGCCGCTCGGTGCTCTTGACGTAGTCGGCGATCGCGTCGGCCTCCTCGACCACCTTGGTCTTGCCGATGTTGACCCCGAGCACGGGGGTGGAGGTGGTGTGCGGGCGGGCCGCCAGACGGGCGGCGACCCGCGCCGAGCCCTGGTTGTTGAAGCCCATCCGGTTGATCAGGGCGCGGTCCTCGACCAGCCGGAACAGCCGCGGCTGCGGGTTGCCGGGCTGGGGCTCACCGGTGACGGTGCCGATCTCGACGTAGTCGAAGCCGAGCATCGCGAGGCCGTCGATGCCCAGGCCGTCCTTGTCGAAGCCGGCCGCCAGGCCGAACGGGCCCGGCAGGTCGAGGCCGAGCGCGGTGGTGCGCAGCGCGCGGTCGCGCGGGGCCAGCACCAGGCGTACCAGCGAGCGCAGCCCGGGGACGGAGGCGATCAGCCGGATCCAGAAGAAGGCCAGGTGGTGGGCCTTCTCCGGGTCCATCTTGCGGAAGACGAGGTTGAACAGGGTCTTGTACACGTGGTGCCTTCCAGGCGGGCGGTTGAGTCAGGGCATGGCAGTGGGGGGCACCCGGCGTGCGGTGCCCCCCACTGCGGCGTTGCTACTTGCGGCCGGCGTTGATCAGCTCGGCGTGCTCCTGGAGCGACATCACGCCGACCTCGTCGCGCAGCAGCGCGTCGATGCCCTGGACGGCCGCGCCCATGGCCTGGACGGTGGTCAGGCACGGCACGGCGCGGGCGACGGCGGCGGTGCGGATCTCGTAGCCGTCGAGGCGGCCGCCGGTGCCGTACGGCGTGTTGATGATCAGGTCGACCTCGCCGTCGTGGATCAGCTGGACGATGGTCCGCTCGCCGTTGGGGCCCTCGCCCTCGCTGTGCTTGCGCACCACGGTGGCGGGGATGCCGCCGCGCTGGAGCACCTCGGCGGTGCCGGAGGTGGCGAGCACCTCGAAGCCCAGCTCGACCAGCGCGCGGGCCGGGAAGACCAGGTTGCGCTTGTCGCGGTTGGCGACCGAGACGAAGACCTTGCCCTTGGTCGGCAGCGCGCCGTAGGCGCCGGCCTGCGACTTGGCGTAGGCCGTGCCGAAGACCTTGTCGATGCCCATGACCTCGCCGGTGGAGCGCATCTCCGGGCCGAGCACGGTGTCCACGCCGCGGCCGTAGATGTCGCGGAATCGGCTCCACGGCATCACGGCCTCCTTGACGGAGATCGGGCAGTCGGCGGGCAGGGTGCCGCCGTCGCCCTCGGCCGGGAGCATGCCCTCGGCGCGCAGCTCGGCGATGGTCGCGCCGAGCGAGATCCGGGCGGCGGCCTTGGCCAGCGGGACGGCCGTCGCCTTGGAGGTGAACGGCACGGTCCGGGAGGCGCGCGGGTTGGCCTCCAGCACGTAGAGGATGTCACCGGACATCGCGAACTGGATGTTGATCAGACCGCGCACCCCGACGCCGCGCGCGATGGCCTCGGTGGAGGTCCGCAGCCGCTTGATGTCGTAGCCGCCGAGGGTGATCGGGGGCAGGGCGCAGGCGGAGTCGCCGGAGTGGATGCCGGCCTCCTCGATGTGCTCCATGACGCCGCCGAGGTAGAGCTCGGTGCCGTCGAAGAGCGCGTCGACGTCGATCTCCACCGCGTCGTCCAGGAAGCGGTCGATGAGCACCGGGTGCTCGGAGATCAGGCCGGCGTGCCGCTCCAGGTACGAGGCGAGCGAGGCCTCGTCGTAGACGATCTCCATGCCGCGTCCGCCGAGCACGTAGGACGGGCGGGCGAGAACGGGGTAGCCGATCTCGTCGGCGATGGCCTTGGCCTCGTCGAAGGAGAAGGCGGTGCCGTGCTTGGGGGCCGGCAGGCCCGCGTCGCGCAGCACCCGGCCGAAGGCGCCGCGCTCCTCGGCGAGGTCGATCGCCTCGGGCTGGGTGCCGACGATCGGTACGCCATTGTCCTTGAGCGCCTGGGCCAGGCCCAGCGGGGTCTGGCCGCCGAGCTGGACGATCACGCCCGCCAGCGGGCCGGCCTGCTGCTCGGCGTGGACGATCTCCAGCACGTCCTCCAGGGTGAGCGGCTCGAAGTAGAGCCGGTCGGAGGTGTCGTAGTCGGTGGAGACGGTCTCCGGGTTGCAGTTGACCATGACGGTCTCGTACCCGGCGTCGGCGAGCGCGAAGGAGGCGTGCACGCAGGAGTAGTCGAACTCGATGCCCTGGCCGATGCGGTTGGGGCCCGAGCCGAGGATGATCACGGCGGGCTTGGTGCGGCTCGCGACCTCGCTCTCCTCGTCGTAGGACGAGTAGAAGTACGGGGTCCTGGCGGCGAACTCGGCGGCGCAGGTGTCCACGGTCTTGAAGACCGGGCGGATGCCGAGTGCGTGGCGCACCTCGCGGACCACGTCCGCCTTCAGGCCGCGGATCTCGCCGATCTGCTGGTCGGAGAAGCCGTGCCGCTTGGCGTGGCGCAGCAGCTCGGGGGTCAGGCGCTCGGCCTCGCCGAGCTCCGCGGCGATCTCGTCCAGCAGGAAGAGCTGGTCGACGAACCACGGGTCGATCTTGGTGGCCTCGAACACCTCCTCCTGGGTGGCGCCGGCCCTGATGGCGTCCATCACGGTGTTGATCCGGCCGTCGGTGGGCACGACCGCCTTGGCCAGCAGCCGGTCCTTGTCGCCGATCTCGCCGGCCCAGGAGAACTGCGAGCCCTTCTTCTCCAGCGAACGCAGCGCCTTGTTGAGCGCCTCGGGGAAGTTGCGGCCCATGGCCATGGCCTCGCCGACCGACTTCATGGTGGTGGTCAGGGTGGCGTCGGCGCTCGGGAACTTCTCGAACGCGAAGCGCGGGACCTTCACCACGACGTAGTCGAGGGTCGGCTCGAAGGAGGCCGGGGTCTGCTCGGTGATGTCGTTGGGGATCTCGTCCAGCGTGTAGCCGACGGCGAGCTTGGCGGCGATCTTGGCGATCGGGAAGCCGGTCGCCTTGGAGGCCAGCGCCGAGGAGCGCGAGACGCGCGGGTTCATCTCGATGACGATGACCCGGCCGTCCTCGGGGTTGACCGCGAACTGGATGTTGCAGCCGCCGGTGTCGACGCCGACCTCGCGGATGACGGCGATGCCGATGTCGCGCAGGATCTGGTACTCGCGGTCGGTGAGGGTCATCGCCGGGGCGACGGTGATGGAGTCACCGGTGTGCACGCCCATCGGGTCGAAGTTCTCGATGGAGCAGACCACGACGCAGTTGTCGTTCCTGTCGCGCATCAGCTCCAGCTCGTACTCCTTCCAGCCGAGGATGGACTCCTCCAGGAGCACCTCGGTGGTCGGCGAGAGGGTCAGGCCCTGGCCGGCGATGCGACGCAGCTCCTCCTCGTCGTGCGCGAAGCCGGAGCCGGCGCCGCCCATGGTGAAGGAGGGGCGCACCACGACGGGGTAGCCGCCGAGGGTGTCGACGCCCGCGAGCACCTCGTCCATGGTGTGGCAGATCACCGAGCGGGCGGACTCGCCGTGGCCGATCTTGGCGTTGACGGCCTCGACGACGCCCTTGAAGAGCTCGCGGTCCTCGCCCTTGTGGATCGAGTCCACCTTGGCGCCGATCAGCTCGACGTTGTACTTGGCGAGCACGCCGTTCGCGTCCAGCGAGATCGCCGTGTTGAGCGCGGTCTGGCCGCCCAGGGTCGGCAGGAGCGCGTCGGGGCGCTCCTTGGCGATGATCTTCTCGACGAACTCGGGGGTGATCGGCTCGACGTAGGTGGCGTCGGCGATCTCCGGGTCGGTCATGATCGTGGCCGGGTTGGAGTTGACCAGGATCACCCGCAGGCCCTCGGCCTTGAGGACCCGGCAGGCCTGCGTCCCGGAGTAGTCGAACTCCGCCGCCTGGCCGATGACGATCGGCCCGGAGCCGATCACCAGGACGGACTTGATGTCAGTGCGCTTCGGCACGGGTCAGCTCCCAGTGGTGGTGCGGGCCGGGGCACCGGCCATCAGGTCGACAAAGCGGTCGAAGAGGTACGCGGCGTCGTGCGGGCCCGCGGCTGCCTCCGGGTGGTACTGCACGCTGAAGGCGGGCGTGTCCAGGCACTGCAGGCCCTCGACCACGTTGTCGTTCAGGCAGACGTGGGAGACCTCGACCCGGCCGTACGGGGTGTCGCTGACCTTGTCCAGCGGCGCCTCCACGGCGAAGCCGTGGTTGTGCGCGGTGACCTCCACCTTGCCGGTGGTGCGGTCCTGGACGGGCTGGTTGATGCCCCGGTGGCCGTACTTGAGCTTGTAGGTGCCGAAGCCCAGCGCGCGGCCCAGGATCTGGTTGCCGAAGCAGATGCCGAACAGCGGGGTGCGGCGCTCCAGCACGCCCCGCATCACCGCGACGGCGTGGTCGGCGGTGGCCGGGTCGCCCGGGCCGTTGGAGAAGAAGACCCCGTCGGGGTTGACGGCGTAGACGTCCTCGACGGTGGAGTCGGCGGGCAGCACGTGCACCTCGATGCCGCGCTCGGCCATCCGCTGCGGGGTCATCGCCTTGATGCCGAGGTCGACGGCGGCGACGGTGAAGCGCTTGGTGCCGACGGCCGGGACGACGTACGCCTCGGTGGTGGCGACCTCGGCCGACAGGTCGGCGCCCTTCATCTCGGGCGCCTGCTGGACCCGCGCCAGCAGCGCGGCGTCCTCCGCCAGCGCCGGGCCGGAGAAGATGCCCACCCGCATCGCACCGCGCTCGCGCAGGTGGCGGGTCAGCGCCCGGGTGTCGATGCCGCTGATGCCGACGATCCCCTGCGCGAGGAGCTCCTCGTCCAGCGAGCGCCGCGAGCGCCAGTTGGACGGGATCCGGGCCGGGTCCCGCACGACGTAGCCGGCGACCCAGATTCTGGCCGACTCCGGGTCCTCGTCGTTGACGCCGGTGTTGCCGATCTGCGGGGCCGTCATCACGACCACCTGGCGGTGGTACGAGGGGTCGGTGAGGGTCTCCTGGTAGCCGGACATGCCGGTGTTGAAGACCGCCTCGCCGAAGGTCTCGCCGGTGGCGCCGTAGGCCTGGCCACGGAAGGTCCGGCCGTCCTCCAGGACGAGCACGGCGGGCACGCGCTCCCGGCGGGCAGCGCGGGGCTGCCGTGTGGTGGTGGGGGCAGGTGCGGTCATTTGGCGGCCTCTTCCGTCTTCGTCTTCGTCGTACGTGGTGCAATCCGAGCGATCGCCTCGACCCAGGCGGCGTGCTCGTCGGGGTGGTCGGCCCGGAAACCGGAGTCCAGTGCGGTGCCGTCGTGGTCCCAGGTGACCACGAGCAGGCCGGCCGGGACGACCTTGCCGGCGATGCCCGAGTCGGTCCGGGCTCCGGTCAGGTTCGCCACCGGGATCCACAGGTCGGTGTCACCCGGGCGCAGCACCAGCAGGCCGCGCTCGCCGAGGGTCAGGTCGGCGCGGCTGCGGTTGCCCAGCCCGTGGGCGACGATCCGGTCCAGCCAGTTCCCGGCGGTGGTGGTGCCTTGGTAGCGGCCGCTGGTCTCCAGGATGACCGGGCCGGCGTCGGCCGGCACGGCGGGCAGGGCGGGCAGGTCGGACTGCAGGGTGCGCCGCCAGTTCCAGCCCTGACGCATCAGCCAGTAGACCAGGCCGATCACGACCAGCAGCCCGACGGCCCAGCCGATGTACCCGGGCCAGTCCGTCACCTTGGCCTTCTCCTGGGCGAGCAGGATCACGCCGGGCGCGCTCGCGCCGCTCACGCGAGGTCGCCCGGCTCGACCAGCTCGCCGGCCAGCACGGTGGCGGCGCCGCGCAGGAACGTCGCGTGCACGCGTCCGGGCAGGTCAAGGCCCCGGTAGGGGGTGTTGCGGCTGCGGGTGGCGAAGCTCTCGGGGTTCACGGTCCCACGGTACGCGGGATCGAAGAGCACCAGGTTCGCCGGCTCACCGACCGAGACGGGCCGTCCGTGGCCGGCCAGCCGGCCGATCCGCGCCGGGCGGTGCGACATCCGGTCGGCGACGCCCTCCCAGTTGAGCAGGCCGGTGTCGACCATGCTCTGCTGGACGACCGACAGCGCGGTCTCCAGGCCCACCATGCCCATCGCGGCGAGGGCCCATTCGCAGTCCTTGTCCTCGGCCGGGTGCGGCGCGTGGTCGGTGGCGACGGCGTCGATGGTGCCGTCCGCCAGCGCCTTGCGCAGCGCCTGGACGTCGGCGGCGGTGCGCAGCGGCGGGTTGACCTTGTACACCGGGTCGTAGGAGCGGACCAGCTCGTCGGTGAGCAGCAGGTGGTGCGGGGTCACCTCGGCGGTGACGTCCCAGCCCTTGGCCTTGGCCCAGCGGATGATCTCCACCGAGCCGGCCGTGGAGACGTGGCAGACGTGCAGGCGGGAGCCGACGTGCGCGGCGAGCAGCACGTCGCGGGCGATGATCGCCTCCTCGGCGACGGCCGGCCAGCCGCCGAGCCCGAGCTCGCCGGAGACCTGGCCCTCGTTCATCTGGGCGCCCTCGGTCAGGCGGGGCTCCTGGGCGTGCTGGGCGACGACACCGTCGAAGGCCTTCACGTACTCCAGTGCGCGGCGCATGATCACCGCGTCGTCGACGCACTTGCCGTCGTCGGAGAAGACCCGCACACCGGCGGCGGAGTCGTGCATCGCACCGAGCTCGGCGAGCTTCTTGCCCTCCAGGCCCACCGTGACGGCGCCGACCGGCTGCACATCGCAGTAGCCGGACTCCTGGCCCAGGCGCCAGACCTGCTCCACCACGCCGGCGGTGTCGGCGACGGGGAAGGTGTTGGCCATCGCGTGCACGGCGGTGAAGCCGCCCCTGGCCGCGGCCTGGGTGCCGGTGAGCACCGTCTCGGCGTCCTCGCGGCCGGGCTCGCGCAGGTGGGTGTGCAGGTCGACCAGGCCCGGCAGGACGATCAGGCCGTGCGCGTCGATGTCGATGTCCGCCTCGACGCCGAGGTCGGTGCCGATCGCCTGGATGACGCCGTCCGCGATGTGGATGTCCTGCGGCTCGCCGCCGAGGATCTGGGCGTTGCGGATCAGGTAGCTGCTCACTTGGCGGCCTCCGGGGTCTCGGTACGGGTGTGCTCGCTCGCGCCGTCGGTGAAGACGGCGCCGCCGAGCAGGAGGTAGAGCACGGCCATCCGGACCGAGACGCCGTTGGCGACCTGCTCGACCACGGTGCAGCGCGGGGAGTCCGCCACCTCGGCGGTGATCTCCATGCCGCGGACCATCGGGCCCGGGTGCATCACGATGGCGTGCTCGGGCAGCTGCGCCATCCGGGTGCCGTCCATGCCGTAGCGACGGGAGTACTCGCGCTCGGTGGGGAAGAACGCGGCGTTCATCCGCTCGCGCTGGACGCGCAGCATCATCAGTGCGTCGGTCTTGGGCAGCACGCTCTCCAGGTCGTAGGAGACCTCGCACGGCCAGTTCTCGATGCCGATCGGCAGCAGCGTCGGCGGGGCGACGAAGGTGACCTGGGCACCGAGGGTGGTCAGCAGGTGCACGTTGGAGCGGGCGACCCGGCTGTGCAGGATGTCGCCGACGATGGTGACCCGCCGGCCGGCGAGGTCGCGCCCGGTGCCCGGGTTGAGGTGGCGGCGCATGGTGAAGGCGTCGAGCAGTGCCTGGGTGGGGTGCTCGTGGGTGCCGTCACCGGCGTTGATGACGCTGCCGCGCAGCCAGTCGGACTGGGCGAGCCTGGCCGGCGCGCCGGAGGCGTGGTGGCGGATGACGACCGCGTCGGCGCCCATGGCCTGCAGGGTGAGCGCGGTGTCCTTCAGGCTCTCGCCCTTGGAGACCGAGGAGCCCTTGGCCGAGAAGTTGATGACGTCGGCGGAGAGCCGCTTCTCGGCGACCTCGAAGGAGGTCTTGGTGCGGGTGGAGTCCTCGAAGAAGAGGTTGACGACGGTCCGGCCACGGAGCGTGGGCAGCTTCTTGACGGCCCGTCCGGAGAGCTGGGCCAGCTCCTCGGCGGTGTCCAGGATCAGCAGCGCGTCGTCGTGGGTGAGGTCTGCGGCGGAGACGAGGTGGCGCTTCACGCGGTTACTCCGGGAGGTGCGGGTCGGACGGCTGCTGGGCTGCCAGGGCCTGGGAGGAGCGGGCCGCGTAGTCGCGGTCGCCGACCAGGACGGCGTCGCGGCCGTCGGTGTCGGAGAGCTGCACCTGCACGGCCTCGCGCAGCGAGGTGGGCAGGTTCTTGCCCACGTAGTCGGCCCTTATCGGCAGCTCGCGGTGGCCGCGGTCGACCAGGACGGCGAGCTGGACGGCGCGCGGGCGGCCGATGTCGCTCAGCGCGTCGAGCGCGGCGCGGATGGTGCGGCCGGAGAAGAGCACGTCGTCGACGAGGATGACGAGCCTGCCGTCGATGCCGCCGGGCGGGATCTCGGTGTGCTCCAGGGCGCGGGCGGGCTTGAGCCGCAGGTCGTCCCGGTACATCGTGATGTCCAGGGTGCCGAGCGGGATGTCGCGGCCGGTGATCTGGGCCAGCCGGTCGTGCAGCCGGCGGGCCAGGTGGACGCCCCTGGTGTGGATGCCGAGCAGGACGACGTCCTCCGCGCCCTTGGCGCGCTCCACGATCTCGTGGGCGATCCGGGTGATGACCCGGGCGATGTCCGTGCCGTCCAGCACCTGGTGCGGCGGGCGCGGAGCCGATGAGTCTCTTGCTGTGGTCATGCCGAAGCCGACCTCCTTCCCCGCCTCACTGGACGGGCCTTAAAGGATGTCTGGTAGCGGCCCCCCGATCGCGGCGGAGGCCTCGGCCATCCTATCAGCGTGATCACCCCTGTTCGGGGGCGCCCTGCGGGCAGCTCGCCGGGAGGCGGCTCAACCCGCTCGTACCGGCCCGGTTCACGCTCCCGACGCGGGCCATTCGCACGACTGCCCCATTCGGCTTGACGCAACTACCTCACTCTACGTAACCTCACAGTGAGTTACGAGACGCGCGTCGAACCCACCGGTAGGACGCGCCTCGAGCGGCCGTCGGCGCCACAGCCGGCAGCGGTTCGTGACTCACCACTCACGCGAAGCAATCTCGTCCGGGGAGACCAATGTCCAGCGACTACGCGAAGCAACTCGGGGGCAAGCTCCGAGCGATCCGCACCCAGCAGGGGCTCTCCCTGCACGGTGTCGAGGAGAAGTCCCAGGGGCGCTGGAAGGCAGTCGTCGTCGGCTCGTACGAGCGCGGCGACCGCGCCGTCACCGTTCAGCGGCTGGCCGAGCTGGCGGAGTTCTACGGCGTCCCGGTCCAGGAGCTGCTGCCCGGCGGTACGCCCGGCGGGGCGGCCGAGCCGCCGCCGCGCCTGGTGCTCGACCTGGAGAGACTGACCCAGGTGCCCTCCGAGAAGGCCGGCCCGCTGCAGCGCTACGCGGCGACCATCCAGAGCCAGCGCGGGGACTACAACGGCAAGGTGCTCTCGATCCGTCAGGACGACCTGCGCACGCTGGCCGTGATCTACGACCAGTCGCCGTCGATCCTCACCGAGCAGCTGATCTCCTGGGGTGTACTCAACCCCGACGCGCGCCGTGCGGTGCGCGAGGAGGACGGCAGCTGACCGCTCCCCCATCCGCAGAAACGTCACGGCGCGACCCCTCGGGGCCGCGCCGTCGGCGCACCCGCCGCGCGCACCGCGCCGCACGGCTCAGCACACCGTGCCGAGGCTGAAGCCCGGCACCGCCTCGGCCCCGGCCAGCAGCTCCCCGGCGGGCGCCGGGGTGTAGTCCCGCCCGCCGCTCCGCCAGGCCCAGGCCACCTGGCGGTACTCCCCACAGGCCTCGGCCGAGCCCTGCGAGCCGTGCAGCAGCGCGGCCCCCGGCAGCTCCAGTGCCAGGCCCGCGCAGAACACCGCGCAGACCAGGTCGAGATCCTCGTCGTTGATCCGCACCACGCCGTCCTCCCAGTGCAGGATGCGGGCCGAGGCCTCCAGCCGCCCGCCCGGCGCGTCCACCACGCAGCGCAGCTCGTACACCCCGCAGCCCGCGCCCACCAGCATCCGCCGGAACAGCTCGGCGCCCCACTGGTGCGCGTCGCGCACGGCCCGGCTCTCCTCCCCGAAGAGCCCGCCGTCCAGCAGCAGATCGATGTGGCGCAGCGTCAGGCCGCTCTCGCGGGCCCGCACCAGGCGGGGGATGAAGTCCGAGGAGAGCTCCTCGCCCTGATAGGAGAGCAGCTGGGTCTGCAGCGGCGGGTTGACGAGGTAGCGGTCCCGGGCCGCGGGGGTGGCCGGGTCGAGCCGGTGCAGCAGGCAGAACTCCTCGAAGTCGACGGGGTGGAACATCCGCGCCCTGACCACCGCGAAGGTGCGGTGCGCCTCGGCGAGCACCACGGCGGTGTCCAGCAGGTAGGTCTCGTAGTCCGCGGCGTCGCTCAGGTGCCAGGCACGGGCGCGCTCGAAGTCCGCCCGGCTGGTCAGGATGCCGGTGAGGAAGGCCTGCCCGCTGCGCTGGGCCCGCTCGCGCGGGCGGAACTGCGCGGGGGCGGTGCAGTACGTGGTGCGGCGGGCGCGGCCGTTACGGGTCATCGGGGCTCCTGGGGGCGGGGTGTCGCGAGCGGCGGGGGTGCCACTGCACCTCTTCCTCCCCCGCCGCGGCAGCCGCACACGTACGACGTGTCACAGGACTGTAACCGTCAGTGATAACTGACGGTCGCGGGCCGGCGCCCGGTACCTCCGGGGTCCGGGCGCCGGGCGCCGTGTGCCGGGCTCAGGCCTGGCGCGGCCTGGGGGCGCGGGCGAGCTGGCGGGACTGCGCGACCAGCCGGCCCGACTCGTCCCAGACCTCGGCGTCCTCCTCGAAGTAGCCGCCGGCCAGGTTGCGGGTGCGGTGGCTGACCCGCAGCCAGCCGGGCACGGGCCTGGCCCGCAGGTGGACCGTCAGCTCGATGGTCGGGGCCCAGCCGGGCAGGCCGAGGTCGAAGGTGACCGGCGGCAGCGCGTCGGCGACCAGCAGGAGCAGCAGCGGGTCGGGCTCGCGGCCGTCGGCGAGCTTGAACCAGCCCTGGATCAGGCCGCGCCTGGAGGGCTGCCCGAGCGCCCAGCCGACGGTGTCCGGGTCGAGCCGCAGGTCGAAGCGCTCCAGCAGGGCGGCCTGCTCGATCAGCTGCCTGGGGGCGTGCTCCATGCCGATGCACTCGTCCGGCGGCGGCAGCGCGGGCGGCTCGGCACTGGTGTGCACCTCGCCGTCGGCGGTGGCGAGATCCCCGTGGGTGGCCAGTACCCGCAGCCGCTCGACGAGCAGGCCCGCGTCGTCCGGCTGGAAGAGCGAGGCCGTGCCGGTGGAGAGGCTGCGGCCGGTTCTGACCACGTCGGTGTGGACGGTGGCCGGGCCGGGCCGGGCGGCGGAGAGGTAGTAGCCGCTGATCGACACGGGGTCGGGATGCTCGCGGTGCTCCAGGGAGAGGGCGTTCCCGGCCATGGCGAGCAGCAGGCCGCCGTTGATGCCGCCGCCGATCTGCCAGCCCGCGTCCAGCTCGCCGTCGTAGCGGCCGCTCTCGCCCGGCCGCGGGGTCAGGGCGATGCCCTGGTCGAACTCACTGCGAAGCGCTGTGGTCATGCCGACACGCCCTTCTCCACTGGGTTACTCGTCAGTAGAACCAACATACGCCACGCCGGTGGAAGCACGAAGGCCGCCGGACCACAGTGTGGTCCGGCGGCCTTTCGGCTGCGCTCGGGCAGTCGTCGGTCGCGGCGGATCGGGGGCGGGCGCTCCCCGTCGTGGGGAGCACTGCCGCGCCCGAAGGCGCCCTACGCCCGGCGGATCGTGGGCTTGAGCTCCATGAACCGCGCGAGCAGGCCGTTGACGAACGCCGGGGAGTCGTCGGTGGAGAACTCCTTGGCGATCTCGACGGCCTCGTCCAGGACGACCGCGTCCGGGACGTCGTCCTCCCAGATCAGCTCGTAGGCGCCGAGCCGCAGGACGTTGCGGTCCACGATCGGCATCCGGTCGAGCGTCCAGCCCACCGCGTAGGTGGAGATGAGCTCGTCGATCCGGCGGGCGTGCTGGACGTAGCCCTCGATGAGCTGCATCGTGTACTCGCCCACCTGCGGGGTGCCCTCGTCCGGCTTGGGGTCACGCGCGCGGGCGACCCAGTCGGCGAGGACGCGCTGAGGGTCGACATCGCGGTGGTCGGCCTCGAAGAGGATCTGGAAGGCTCGCGTGCGGGCCTTGCTGCGTGCGGCCGACACGGACTTACTTCACCCGGCCGAGGTAGCTGCCGTCGCGGGTGTCGACCTTGATCTTCTCGCCGGTGACGATGAAGAGCGGGACGGCGATCTCGGCGCCGGTCTCCAGGGTGGCCGGCTTGGAGCCACCGGTGGAACGGTCTCCCTGCACGCCGGGCTCGGTGTGCGAGATCAGGAGCTCGACGGAGGCCGGGAGCTCGATGTAGAGCGGGGCGCCCTCGTACATCGCCACGACGGCCTCGAAGCCCTCGAGCAGGTACTTGGCGGCGTCGCCGACGACGGCGGGCTCGATGGTCACCTGGTCGTAGGTGTCCGTGTCCATGAACACGAAGTTCTCGCCGTCCTTGTACGAGAACTGCATGCCGCGCTTGTCGACGCTGGCGGTCTCGACCTTGGTGCCGGCGTTGAAGGTCTTGTCGACGACCTTGCCGGTCAGGACCTCCTTGAGCTTGGTGCGCACGAAGGCCGGGCCCTTGCCGGGCTTGACGTGCTGGAACTCGACGACGGACCAGAGCTTGCCGCCCTCCAGCTTGAGGACCATGCCGTTCTTGAGATCGTTCGTGGAAGCCACGGGCGCACTAACTCCTGGATATAGCTGTCAAGGAACCAAGGGGATTGCGGGCCTGCCGCCCGGCAGGGCCGGACTACAGGGCGAGGAGCTCCTTGGTGGTGATGGTGAGCAGCTCGGGCCCGCCCTCTTCGAGGGGGCGCACCACAAGCGTGTCCTCGATCCGGACCCCGCCCTTACCCGGGAGGTGGACCCCCGGGCCGACGGTGACCGGCACGCGGTTGTCCAGTTTACCCATGTCTGACGGACCGAGACGCGGCGCCTCCCGGATCTCCAGGCCGATGCCGTGGCCGAGCGGGTGCGGCGAGCCCTCGGTGTGGCCGGCCGCCTGGAGGATCGCCCGGGCGGCTTGGTCCGGTACGTACTGTTCGACACCGGGCCCGAGGGCCTCCCGGCCGGCCCGCTGGGCGCGGAAGACCAGCCGGTGGAGCTCCACCTGCCAGGGCGCGGGGGCGGCGCCGATCACGAAGGTGCGGGCGGTGGAGACGCCGTAGCCGCGGTACTGCGCGCCGAGCACGACGGTCAGGAAGTCGCCCTCCTCGACCCGGCGGTCGGTGGGCTGGTGGTTCTCCTGGCCGGAGTGGGTACCGGTGCCGACCGAGACCGGGAAGGCCGCCCGGTCGGCGCCGTGGTCGATCATGCGGCGCTCCAGTTCCATCGCCAGGTGCCGCTCGGTACGGCCGACCAGGATCGACTCCAGCAGCTCGCCGAGCGCCTGGTCGGCGATCTCGGCGGCGATCCGCAGGTCGGCGATCTCATGCTCGTCCTTGACCACCCGCAGCCGCTCGACCGCCCGGCCGAGGTCGGCCAGCCGCACGCCCTCGGCCCGGCCCGCGACCGCGCGGTGGCGGCTGACGGTGAGGTCGTGCTCCTCCACCGCGAGGGCGCCCACCTTGGAGCGCGCGGCGGCCTCGGCCGCGGCGAGGGCGGTGTCCGCGCCGGCGGCCACCCGGAGCTGGGTGACGTCCTCGTCGATCAGGTGCTCACCGGTGTCGTCCGGCGGCAGGTCGTCCGGCACCGCGAGCAGCACGCGGTCGCGGGTGAGCAACAGCGTGGCGCCGCAGGGCGCGCAGCCGGTGAGGTAGCGGACGTTCGCCGGCCGGGTGATCAACGAGGCGTCGGTACCCGACGCGCTGCAGTGCTCCCTCAGACGCTCCCGCCGGCCCGCGTACGCATCAGACATGGGTCGAGCGTACGGAGCGCGGCGGCTCTTCGCCCGCTGGGCGGGCCGGGCGGCCCAAAGACCGCCTGCTCAGCCGCGCGAGCGCGACGGGGGCTGTTCGGGTGAGCGCTCGGCGCGGGTGCCCCTGCGCGCGCTCGGGCGCACACCCATACCGGGCGCCGGACCACCGCGCCGCTCGGGCCCGGCCGCGCGCGGGTGCCCAGCCCCCGCCGGCGGCTGATCATCGGCGGCGCCGGCCCGGATTAGGGTGGCGCAATGAGGATCCTCGTCACCGGCGGCGCCGGCTTCATCGGCTCGCACTACGTCAGGACGCTCCTGGCCGGTGGCTACCCCGGCTACCGGGACGCCCGGGTGACCGTCCTGGACAAGCTGACCTACGCAGGCAACACCGCCAACCTGCCGATGGCCGACCCGCGGCTCACCTTCGTACGGGGCGACGTCTGCGACGCGGCGCTGCTGCGCGAGGTCGTCCCCGGCCACGACGCGGTGGTGCACTTCGCCGCCGAGTCGCACGTGGACCGCTCGCTCGACAACGGCGCGGACTTCGTGCACACCAACGTGGTCGGCACCCAGAGCCTGCTCGGCGCCTGCCTGGCGGCCGGCGTCGGGCCCGTGGTGCACGTCTCCACCGACGAGGTGTACGGCTCGATCGACGAGGGCTCCTGGAGCGAGAGCGAACCGCTGCTGCCCAACTCCCCGTACGCCGCGTCCAAGGCCGGCGGCGACCTGATGGCCCGCTCGTACTGGCGCAGCCACGGGCTGGACGTGCGTACCACCCGGTGCGCCAACAACTACGGCACCCGCCAGCACATCGAGAAGCTCATTCCGCTCTTCACCACCCGGCTGCTGACCGGGCAGAGCGTCCCGCTGTACGGGGACGGCAACAACGTCCGCGAGTGGATCCACGTCGACGACCACTGCCGGGCCCTCCAGCTGGTGCTGACCCGCGGCCGGGCCGGCGAGATCTACAACGTGGGCGGCAGCGTGACCTGCACCAACCGGGAGATCGTCGGCCGATTGCTGGAGCTCTGCGGCACGGACTGGAGCCGGGTGCGCTTCGTGGCGGACCGCAAGGGCCACGACCGGCGCTACTCGCTGGACGACCGCAAGATCCGCACCGAGCTGGGCTACCGGCCGCAGCACGACTTCGGGCCCGGCCTCGCCGAGGTGGTCGCCTGGTACCGGGACAACCCGGCCTGGTGGACCGCCTCCGCCGAGGGCGGCGCCGCCGAACGGGAGGAGTGACGGATCCTGGCGTGCGCGCCGCGCGGTGCACGCGCCTGGCCGCGATGCTCGCGCACGGGCCCGACGCCCCGAGGGGGCGGTGGTCGGCAGGAGCTCAGAACGGCGGTCGGCGGTAGCCGGGCGGTTGCCACGCCTCGTGCGTACCCGCGAACTCCCGGCTCAGCCACAGCTCCAGCTCGCTGAGCGGCAGGTCGGGGCGCAGCCGCTCGGGATGCCCCGGCATCGGCCCCGCCGGGCCGGCGCCGTGCGACCGCGGCGGCGCGGCGCGGCCCTCCGTGGCGCACAGGTGCAGGCCGCCCATCACCTGCGCACCCACCCACAGATGCCGCAGGCAGCTGATGAGGCACCGGCGTGCCGCCAACAGACCGATCATGCTCCGGCCTTCCACTTCGCACCGTCCCGCCCAGGGGAGCCAGCATGGCGACGCCCCCTCAAGCCTGGCTCAAGGACGGGTGCGGAACCAGCACCGCCGCGACCGTGGCACGGGAAGTCGGCCGGGCCGACTTCCCGTGCCACGGCGAAGGACGCAGCGAAGGGTGCGGCGAAGGACCGCGGACCGGATCAGGGCTCGATCAGGCCCCGCCGGTGGGCGCGGACGAGGTTCTGGGGTACCGGCGGCTCGCGGCCGTCGACGGTGTGCGGGACGAGCTGCGGGGCGGCGGCCTTCCACCGCGAGCGGCGGTGGCGGGTGTTGCCGCGGGACGTCCTGCGCTTGGGAACGGCCATGGCCGGGGGCTCCTCCACGGCGTCGGGAAGTCGCGGGGGCGGTCGGGAATGTGCTGGGCGACGCCCATGTTAGGAACTGGTGAAAACGACATCCATTTCGATGAATCGTCCCGGCGAACCCCGCCCAGGAGGAGACCCATGGCCCGCAGCGAGCTGCGCCCGATCATCAAGCTCCGGTCGACGGCCGGCACCGGCTACACGTACGTGACCCGCAAGAACCGGCGCAACGACGCCGACCGCCTGGTGCTGCGCAAGCACGACCCCGTCGCCCGCCGCCACGTCGAGTTCCGCGAGGAGCGCTGACCCGGCCCGGCCCCCGGGCGAGGCAGCACCCCGGTGACCCAGGAGGCATCCATGCAGTCCGGAATCCACCCCGCATACGGCCCGGTCGTCTTCCGCGACAAGGCCGGCGGCCTGTCCTTCCTCTCCCGCTCCACGCTCACCGGCAGCCGGACGATCGAGTGGGAGGACGGCAACACCTACCCCGTCGTCGACGTCGAGATCTCCTCGGCGAGCCACCCCTTCCACACTGGCCAGGCCAGGGTGCTGGACACCGCCGGCCGGGTCGAGCGCTTCCAGCGGCGCTACGGCACGCGGCACGGCTGACCGGGGCTCCGGCCCCGCGAAGCAGCCGCCCGCCCGCCGCGCCCCCAGGAGCGGCGGGCGGCGGGCGTCCGGCCTAAGGTCAGGCGACCTTCAGCACCACTTTGCCCAGGTTGGCCCTGGACTCCACCAGCTCCGCCGCCTCGGCGACCCGCGCCAGCGGGAACTCCACGCAGACCGGGCGCAGCCGCCCCTCGGCGAGCAGCTCCCAGAGCTCGCGCCGGCAGTCGGCCGGCAGCTGCGGACGGTGCTGGGCGAGCTGGGCCATCGACAGCCCCACCGCCGTCTTCATCCCGCGCAGCAGTGCACCGGCGTCCAGCGTCCCGCCCGCGCCACTCAGCACCACCAGCCGACCGAACGGCGCGAGGGCGTCGACGACCCGTGGCAGCAGGGCGCCGCCGACCCCGTCCAGGACCAGGTCGACGCCCGCCCCCCAGTTCTCGTCCTCATAGCAGACCACCTCGTCCGCACCCAGGCCGCGGACGAAGTCCGCCTTCTCCCGCGAGCCGACGGCCGCCACCACGCGGCCCGCGCCGAGCGCCTTCGCGAGCTGGACGGCCAGGTGGCCGACGCCCCCGGCCGCCGCCGTGACCAGTACCGACTCACCGGGCTCGAAGCGGCCCACCCGCAGCGCGCCGAGCGCCACCACCCCGCCGCGCAGCACCGCGAGCGCCGGTCCGGCCGCCGGCTCCTCGGGTACGGCGCAGGCCAGCGCCGCCGGCGCGGCCACCAGGTCGGCCTTGGCCCCCTCGAACACCACACCGCCGACCCGGTCCCCGACCGCATGGCCGGTCACGCCCTCGCCGACGGTGACCACACGACCCAGGTACTCGCCGCCCGGCGCGGCCGGCAGCGGCAGCTCGCCGAAGCCGTGCAGCAGCTTCAGCAGCGGCAGCGTCACACCGGCGACCTCGGCCCGGACCAGCAGTTCACCCGGACCCGCGACCGGCTCGGGCAGCTCGTCCACCCGCAGTGCCGACGGGCCGTCATAACCGTGGAACCTGACCTTGCGCATGGCTGCGCCCCCTCCCGACCGTTCATTGGACACCCCAACGATATGACGCAACTCGTTGGGATGTCCAATGATTCTCCGGATAGACTGCCGCCATGCCGCACGATGCCCCGCTCACCCACCTGCAGACCCTCCCCAGCTGGCTGCTCGGCCGGGCCTCGGCCCTCGGCCACCGCCTGGTCACCGACCACCTCGCCCGCGAGGGCATGCGGATGCCGCACCACGCGGTGCTCTGCACCGTCGCCGAACACGGGCCGCTCGCCCAGGCCGAGCTGTCGCGGATCGTACGGATCGACCCCAAGGACCTGGTCGCGGTGCTCAACGACCTCCAGGCCAAGGAACTGGTCACCCGCACCCCCGACGCGCGCGACCGCCGTAAGAACGCCATCGACCTCTCCCCCGCCGGCCGCACCCTGCTCGGCCGCCTGGAGGCACTCGGCGACCAGGCCAACGAGGCGCTGACGGCCCCGCTCGACGAGCGCGAACGGGCCACCCTGAACGCGCTGCTGGCCCGGATCATCGCGGCCCCGGAGAGCTGACACCGTCCTGGCCCCGCGTCAGCGGCCCGCGAACGACGGCGGTGTGAGCCCTGCCCCCGGGGCACTGCGGCGGCGCTCCACACCCGGCTCCACACCCCGGCGTGCGCCTGGCCCGGCGGACCCGGCGGATCCGTCAGGCCCGCTGGCAGGTCGGGCACCAGAAGAGGTTGCGCGCGGCGTGCTCCTCCGTGCGCACCTCGGTGCCGCAGACCAGGCAGGGCATGGCAGCCCGCCGGTAGACGTACACCTCGCCGCCGTGGTCGTCGACCCGCGGCGGGCGGCCCATCGCCTCGGGCGTGTGCTCGGGGCGGACGGTGTCGATCCGCCCGGCGCCCACACCCTCCCGCATCAGCGCGACCAGGTCGGCCCAGATCGCGTCCCACTCGGCGCGGGTGAGGTCGCGCCCGGCCCGGTGCGGGCTGATTCCGAGCCGGAACAGCACTTCGGCGCGGTAGACGTTCCCGACGCCCGCCAGCACCTTCTGGTCCATCAGCAGCGCGGCCACCGTGGTGCGGCTGCCCGAGATCCGCCGCCAGGCCATCGCCGGATCGGCGTCCGCGCGCAGCGGGTCGGGCCCCAGGCGCGCATGGACGGCGGCCTTCTCGGCCGGGGTGATCAGCTCGCACTTGTTCGGGCCGCGCAGGTCCGCGTACCCGTCGTCGTTCGCCAGCCGCAGCCGGATCAGGCCGACCGGCTCGGGCGCCGGGCCGGTACCGAAGGTGAAGCCGCCGTAGAGGCCGAGGTGGACGTGGAGCCAGGCCCCCTCCTCGAACCCGAGGAAGAGGTGCTTGCCCTTCGCCTCCGCCTCCGCCAGCATCTGGCCGTCGATCAGCGAGGCGCCGTCGGCGAAGCGGCCCTGCGGGCTGGAGACCCGCACCGGGCGGCCGCCGAAGCTCGCGAAGTTGGCGGCGGCCAGGCGGTGGATGATGTGGCCTTCGGGCACGGGCGTCAGCTCCCCCGGTGGTTCAACAGGACGCCTCCATCATCGCAGCCCGCACCGACAGCCCGCCGGGCCCGCGAGGCGCGGCCGGCCCACCCGCCTGCGACCCGCACGGCTCGGACCCGCACCGCTCGGCCCCGAACGGCTCGGACCCGCACGGGCGGACGCGGGACCTCAGCGGACCGGGAGCCCCGACAACCGGGCCAGGATCAGCCGGTCCAGCTCGGCGGCGGTGGCGGCGACGTCCAGCTGGGAGTTGTCGATGATCGGCAGCCCCGAGTTGTACCAGCCGGCCATCCGGCCGTGGATCCGGGCGACCTCCTCGTCGCTCAGCCGGCGGTTGCCGCTGCGGCGGGCATTGCGGGCGAGCACCGAGTCCAGGCCGGGGAGCAGCACCACCGGGATCATGCCCGGGCCGATGTGCCGCTTCCAGCCGCCCAGCCCGATCGCCGGGCGGTCGGGGAAGACCGCGTCGTCGATGATGCAGGAGATGCCGTTGGCGAGGTAGTTGCGGCAGGCGAAGCCGCAGGTGCGCCGGGCCAGCCGGTACTGCGCTTCGGAGGCGTTGTTCCAGCCCGACTGCGGGTTGGCGAAGCCGGCCTGCACCCACTCACGGACGTCGTCCAGACTGATGTGGGCGGTGGCGGTGGGCCGGCGCTCGGCCCAGTGGCGGGCGACCGTGGTCTTGCCGGCGCCGGCCGGGCCGATCAGCAGCACGGCTATCGGCCCGGTGGCCGCCTGCGGCGCGGCGGGGTGCACGGGCAGTTGTACGGGCGCGCCCGAGGGGAGCAGGAAGTGCCCGGTCGCACCGGCCGGCGGCGCCGGCTGCGGGGCGGCGGCGGGGGGCTGCGCGGGCGGCTGCGCCGGGGCGGCCGGGGGGCCGGCGGGGGCGCCGAACGGGGGCTGCCGGGCCGCGGGCATCGGCGGCTGCCCGGTCGTCGCCCGCCCGGGGTACGGCCCGGGTGTGGAGCCGGGCGGCAGCGGTGGGGTCATCGGACGGGGGGGCATCTGTCCACCCCCTGGGTACTGCGTCACGGTCACCTCCCGACACCTTCAGAGCGGGACACTACACGTCAGCCCGGTGGCGGGCACAGTCCGCCACCGGGCCGATGATCATGCGTCAGCGCGTGGTGAGCTGCTCCGCGAGCGCCCGGAGCGCCAGCTCGTACGAGCCGATGCCGAAGCCGGCGATCGTGCCGGAGGCCACCGCCGCGATCACCGAGGTGTGCCGGAACTCCTCGCGCGCGTACGGGTTGGAGATGTGCACCTCGATCAGCGGCGCCGTCCGCTGGGCGGCGGCGTCGCGCATCGCGTACGAGTAGTGCGTGAAGGCGCCCGGGTTGATCACCACGGGCACCCGGCCGTCGGCCGCCTCGTGCAGCCACTCGACCATCTGCTGCTCCGAGTTGGTCTCGTGCACCTCGACCTCGAAGCCGAACTCCTTGCCGAGCGCCGTGCAGCGCTCGACCAGCCCGGTGTAGGACGTGGCGCCGTAGACGTCCGGCTCCCGGCTGCCGAGGCGGCCGAGGTTGGGGCCGTTCAGCACCATGACCCTGGTCATCCGGAGACCTCCGCGTACGCCGCGACCAGCAGCGAGGGGTCCGGGCCCTCCAGGACGGAGGTCTTGCCGAGGCCGTCCAGGACGATGAAGCGCAGCAGGTCGCCGCGCGACTTCTTGTCGATCTTCATCGCGTCCAGCAGCTTCGGCCAGGCGTCCCCGCGGTAGGTCAGCGGCAGGCCGACCGAGGCCAGGACGGTGCGGTGGCGGTCGGCCGTGCCGTCGTCCAGCCGGCCGGCCAGGCGGCCGAGTTCGGCGGCGAAGACCATCCCGACCGAGACCGCCGCGCCGTGCCGCCACTTGTAGCGCTCGTTGCGCTCGATGGCGTGCGCGAGGGTGTGACCGTAGTTGAGGATCTCGCGCCGGCCGGCCTCCTTGAGGTCACCGGAGACCACGTCGGCCTTGACCTGGATGGCCCGCCGGATCAGCTCCAGGGTGTGCGGGCCGGCGGGGGTGGCCGCGCCCTGCGGGTCGGCCTCCACCAGGTCGAGGATGACCGGGTCGGCGATGAAGCCGGCCTTGATGACCTCGGCCAGCCCCGAGACGTAGTCGTGCTTGGGCACGGTCTCCAGGGTGTCCAGGTCCGCCAGGACGCCGGCCGGGGGGTGGAAGGCCCCGACCATGTTCTTGCCCTCGGCGATGTTGATGCCGGTCTTGCCGCCGACGGCGGCGTCGACCATGCCGAGCAGCGTGGTGGGCATCGCCACCCAGCGCACCCCGCGCAGCCAGCTGGCCGCGACGAAGCCCGCCAGGTCGGTGGTGGCGCCGCCGCCCAGGCCCACGATGACGTCACTGCGGGTGAAGCCGGTCTGGCCGAGCACCGACCAGCAGTACGCGGCGACCTCGGCGCTCTTGGCCTCCTCGGCGTTGGGCACCTGGAGGGCGATCGCCTCGTACCCCTCGGCGGCGAGGTCCTCGCGCACGGCGTCACCGGTCGCGGCCAGTGCCTCCGGGTGGATGATCGCCACCCGCTTGGGCCCCCGTGTTCCCGTCTGGGGCGGCTCGATCAGGCCGGCGAGCTCGCCGAGCAGCTGACGCCCGACCAGCACGTCGTACGGGTCGTGGCCGGCGCTGCCTCCGACGCGGATGGTGACGCTCTCGCTCATGCTGCCCTTCTCACTCATGGGGCTTCAGCTCCAGTCCTTCGAGTACTGCCTCGGCGACCTGCTCGGGGGTGCGCCCCTCGGTGTTGACGACCACGGTCGCCACCTCCAGGTACAGCGGGCGCCGGGCCTCCATCAGCTCGCGCCAGCGGGCCCGCGGATTGACCGCGAGCAGCGGGCGGGGGGCGTCCAGGCCGACCCGCTTGACGGCATCGCCGAGCGGGACCTCCAGGAACACCACCGGGAGGCCGGCCAGCACCGCGCGGGTGGCCTCGGCCATCACCGCGCCGCCGCCGAGCGCCAGCACGCCGTCGTGGTCGGCCGCGGCCGCGCGCACGGCCTCGGCCTCCAGCGCGCGGAAGTGCGGCTCGCCCTCGTCGATGAAGATCTCCGGGATCGGCTTGCCCGCCACCTTCTCGATGTCGGCGTCGGTGTCGCGGAAGCCCACGCCCAGCCGCTCGGCGAGCACCCGCCCGACGGTGGACTTGCCACTGCCGGGCGGGCCGACCAGCACCACGACGGGTGCGGTCATCGGACGATCAGGTTGTCGAGGTAGCCCTGCACGTTGCGCCGGGTCTCGGAGACGTGGTCGCCGCCGAACTTCTCGTTCACCGCGTCGGCCAGCACCAGCGCGACCATCGCCTCGGCGACGATGCCCGCCGCCGGGACGGCGCAGACGTCCGAGCGCTGGTGGTGCGCCTTGGCGGGCTCACCGGTGCGCACGTCCAGGGTCTGCAGGGCCCGCGGCACGGTCGCGATCGGCTTCATCGCGGCCCGCACCCGCAGCAGCTCACCGGTGGACAGGCCGCCCTCGGTGCCGCCGGAGCGGCCGGAGGTGCGCTTGACGCCGTCCGGGGTCGGGATGATCTCGTCGTGCGCCTGCGAGCCGGGCACCCGGGCCAGCTCGAAGCCGTCGCCGACCTCGACGCCCTTGATCGCCTGGATCCCCATCAGCGCGGCGGCCAGCCGGGCGTCCAGGCGGCGGTCCCAGTGCACGTGCGAGCCCAGGCCCACCGGCACCCCGTACGCGAGCACCTCGACGACGCCGCCGAGCGTGTCGCCGTCCTTGTGCGCCTGGTCGATCTCGGCGACCATCCGCTTCGAGGCGTCGGCGTCCAGGCAGCGCACCGGGTCCTCGTCGAGGCGGGCCTCGTCGGAGGGCAGCGGCAGCGAGCCGGCCGGGGCCTTGGCGGCGGCCAGCTCGACCACGTGCGAGACGATCTCGATCCCGCAGGTCTGCTTGAGGTACGAACGGGCGACCGCGCCCAGCGCCACCCGCGCCGCCGTCTCCCGGGCGCTGGCGCGCTCCAGGATCGGCCGCGCCTCCTCGATGGAGTACTTCTGCATGCCGGCCAGGTCGGCGTGGCCGGGGCGGGGGCGGGTGAGCGCCTCGTTGCGGGCGAGACCGGCGAGGATCTCCGGGTCGACCGGATCGGCCGACATGACCTGCTCCCACTTGGGCCACTCGGTGTTGCCGACCATGACCGCCACCGGGCTGCCCATGGTCAGACCGTGCCGGACACCGCCGAGGAAGGTGACCTCGTCCTGCTCGAACTTCATCCGGGCGCCGCGGCCGTAGCCGAGCCGGCGGCGCGCCAGCGCGTCGGCGACGATCTCGGTGGTGACCGGAACACCGGCGGGCAGGCCCTCCAGCGTCGCGACGAGTGCGGGGCCGTGCGACTCCCCCGCCGTCAGCCAGCGCAACGTACCCAACGGAGCTCCTTCGTCAGCCGACCGGCCGTGGCGCGGGCTGCGGGGCCGATCGGGAGTTCGTACCGCGGCTGCCGGCTAGGGCCGGCACCGCGTTCTCCCCCGAATCCTTTCATGTCCGCGCGACGACCGGGCGCACGGTCCGCGTTGCGGACAGCGACGGCTGCCTGGTGGGACGGCCGGACGGCCGGCCCGCTGCCCGCCTCAGTCCTCGGCGAGGGCCGCCTCGCCCGCCGTGCGCATCGCGGCCAGCGGCCCCGGGGTGACACCGGTGAACCGCTCGCACTGGAGCACGGCCTGGTGCACGAGCAGGTCGAGCCCGCCCAGCACGCTCGCGCCGCGGGCCGCGCAGGCCCGCACCAGCGCGGTCGGCCACGGGTGGTACAGCACGTCGAACAGCGCGCCGGGGGCGGCGGGCAGCGCGTGCGCGAAGGCGTCGGTGGCGCCTGCCGGTGTGGTCGAGATGGTCAGCGGGTGCGCCAGCGCCTCGGCGCCGCGCTCCCAGTCGGCCGTCCGCACGGCCAGCCCCAGCCGCTCGCCGAGCACCGCCATCTCGCGGGCCCGCTCCGGGCTGCGGACGTAGACCGTCACCTCGCCGGTGCAGATCTGGGCGAGCGCGGCCAGCGCCGAGGATGCGGTGGCGCCGGCGCCGAGCACCGCCGCGGCCGCCACCTTCTCGATCCCGCGCTCGGCCAGCGCGTTCACCAGCCCGGGGACGTCCGTGTTGTCACCGACGCGCCGCCCGTCCGCGGTGAACACCACCGTGTTCACCGCGTCGACCGAGAGCGCCGTCGCACTCACCTCGTCCAGCAGCGGGATGATCGCCCGCTTCAGCGGCATGGTGAGCGAGAGCCCGGCCCACTCCCGCTCGTCCAGCCCCGCCAGGAAGCCCGGCAGCGCGGCCTCGTCCACCTCGAACCGGTCGTAACGCCACCGCTCCAGGCCGAGCGCCCGGTACGCCGCCCGGTGCAGCGCGGGCGAGAGCGAGTGGGCGATCGGCGAGCCGAGTACGGCGGCCCGGTTCTTGCTGGTCACGGTCTTCTCCGGTGCGGACGTGGCGGACGGCCGGGCCGGGGCGGCGACGCGGCGCCGGCGGCGGCTACTTGGTGGTGCAGTGACCGGCGACCTTGTCGAAGCCCTGCCCGGCGTTGGTGCAGTACTGCTCCACGTTGGCCATGTGCTCGGGCCCGGTGGCGGCGAACTTGGTCTCCTTACTCGACATCGCGATGAAGTAGAGCCAATTGCCCTCCGGCGGGTTGATCACCGCCTTGATCGCGTCGATGCCGGGGTTGGAGATCGGCGTCGGCGGCAGGCCCGTGTTGATGTAGGTGTTGTACTTGTTGGTCCCGTCCTCGATGTCCTTCTTGGTCAGCTCCTTGCGACCGAGGGAGTACTGGAGCGTGGTGTCCATCCCGAGCCGGTGCTTGGTCTCCTTGTCGTCGGCCAGACGGTTCTGGATGGTGCGGGCCATCTTGCCGAAGTCGTCCCGGTTGTTGCCCTCGGCCTGCAGGATGCTCGCCTCGGTGACCAGCTCGTAGGCGTTCTTCAGCCCGATCTTCTGGGCCGCGGCGTCCAGGTTCAGCGTCTGGTACTGCTCCGTCGCCTTGGCGACCATCTGCTTGAGCAGCTCCTCGGGCTTCATGCCCTCGCTGATCGCATACCGGGTCGGGTAGAGGAAGCCCTCCAGGTTGCCCTTGGCGTAGTCGGGCAGGCCGAGCGAGCCGATCTGGTTCTTGGCCGCGTCCGCCGTGGTGCCCTTGGGCAGCTTCAGCTTGTCGTCGACCTTCGTGTAGGTCGCCGCGGCCGTGAGGCCCTCGGGCAGGATCAGCGCGTCGCCGCCGGCCGAGTCGACCAGGTACTTCACCGCGGCCTCGGCCGACATCTCCCGGTGCATCGTGAAGAAGCCCGGCTGGATCGTCATCGCCTTGGGGTTCTTGCCGTACGCCGCCGTGAAGGCCTCGACACTCTTCACCACGCCGGCCTCCTTCAGGGCCTGGCCCATCTGGCCACCCGTGGAGCCCGACTTGATCTCCACGTTGACGGAGACCGTGCCCTCGCCGGAGAAGTCCGGCGGCGGCCCGAAGTGCTGCTGGTAGAAGCCGTAACCCCACCAGCCGGCGCCGGCGACGCCACCGAGCATCACCAGCGCGACCAGCAGGCAGGCGCCGCCGTTGCGACGGCCGGACTTCTTGCCCTTCTCCTTGCGCTTGCGCTGCGCCTCGCGGGAGGTGTCCTCGTCACCGAGGAAGGCGACCTCCTCGTCCGCGTACTCCTCCACGCCGTCGGCGTGCTCGTCCCACTCCGCCTCGCCGGCGGGCTCGGCCGGGGCCGCGGCTTCCAGGGCGGCGGCCTCGGCCTCCCAGTCGATGCCGTCCGGACCGGGACCTGCGGGCTGGGCCTGCGGCTGCGGCCGGGCCGCCTGCCCGGCCTGCTGGGGCGCCTGCTGCTGTGCCATCTGCGGCGGGACCGGCTGCTGCATCTGCCCGTACGCGCCGGGCTGGCCCTGCTGCCCCGGCTGGCCCTGCTGCCCCGGGAAGCCCTGCTGCGGATTGCCCTGCTGCTGGTACGGCTGCTGCACGAACTGCGGGTTGCCCTGCTGCTGCGGGTAGGGCTGCTGTCCGTACTGGGGCTGAGACTGGCCCTGCTGCCGCCCGTACTGACCCTGGCCCTGCTGGCCCTGCCCGTACTGCGGCCCGCCCTGCTGCTGCCCGTACTGGCCCTGCTGGCCCTGGATGTAGCCCTGGACGTACTGCGGCCCGCCCTGCTGGCCGTCGAAGCCCTGCTGGGGGTATGCCTGCCCGCCGAACTGCTCCTGCCGGCCGTACTGGGGCTGACCGTACTGGTCCGGCTGCTGGGCGTGCTGCTGCTGTGGCTGCTGCCAGGAGCCGTCCTGCTGGCCCGGGACCGGCTGCTGGCCGCCGTACCCGGGGTCACCGGGGTGCCACGGCTCCGAGCCCTGGGGGCCGTAGCCCCGCCCCAGATCAGTCATCGATCCCCTTATGCCGACGGAGACGACCGGCGGATCCTGACCGGTCGTTCGGGACGGCGTCCCGGCAAGTTCTCGAACCGGCGTGCTAGCGCAGCGCCTGAAGGGAGACGTTACCGTACCGCAGCCGACCCTCCCTCTGGGTGGATCCCCCCTCAGCGCGTGCCCTCGCCGCCCGAGGGGCTCGCCGGAGCCGAGCTCTGCGAGGCCCGGTTGGCGTTGAACTCGGCCACGTTGCGCTGCTGTTGCTCCAGGCTGTCGGTGAAGCGGGTGTCCCCCGGCCGGACCGTCACGAAGTAGAGCCAGTCCCCCTGGGCGGGCTCGGTGGCCGCCTGCATGGCCTCGGCGCCGGGGTTGGAGATCGGCGTCGGCGGCAGGCCGGTGTGCAGGTACGTGTTGTACGGGGAGTCCAGTTTGGTGTCGGTGACGGTGGTGTCCAGGGTGGACCGGCCGAGCGCGTAGTTGATGGTGGAGTCGAGCTGGAGCGGCATGTTCCTGGCCAGCCGGTTGTAGATCACCCTGGCGACCTTCGCCATGTCCTCGGCGTTGTCCGCCTCGGCCTGGACCAGGCTGGCGACCGTCACCACCGCGTAGGGAGTCTGGCCGAGCAGCGCGGCCGCCCCCTCGGTGTTGTCCTGGGCGAACTGTTTGCCCGCCTGCTCCACCATCTTCTTCAGCAGCCCCAGCGCCGTGCTCTGTTCGGTGACGCTGTAGGTGGAGGGGTAGAGGTAGCCCTCGGGGCTGCCGGCGGTGAACCCGGGCAGCCCCAGTTCGCCGGCGTGCTCCTCAGCCGCCGCCTTGGCCGTCCCCTCCGGCAGCTTGAGCTTCTGGTCGATCGCCGAGTAGATCTGGCTGCCGCGCCAGCCCTCCGGAATGGTCAGACCGTTGGCGTTGGCCGGGTTGACGAGCACCGCCAGGGCCGCCGCCGCGGACATCCGCAGGTGCAGCGTGTAGGTACCGGGCTGGATGTGGGCGGCTTTGGTGTTGCCGGTCGCCGCGCCGCTGAACGCCCGGGAGCTGGCGATCACGCCCTGGCGCACCAGCGCGGCGGCGATGGTGCTCAGTCCGGCACCCTGCGGCACCGAGACCTGCACCGTCCCCGTGCCGGAGCCGGTGTAGTCGGCGGCCCTGGGCGTCTGCTGGGCCGCCAGCCAGGAGTAGCCCACCAGGCCGCCGCCGCCGATCACCGTCACCAGGGCCAGCGCCGTCAGCCCGCAGGCCAGGCCGGTCCGCCGCTGGTACGGGTCGGGCGGGCCCGGGCGCCGGGGCCGCCCGGGCGGACGGGCCGCCGGCTCCGGCGCGGGCGCGCCGAGGTGGCCGGGGGTGAGCCCGGGGAGCTGCTCCTGGTCGGTCATCTCGGCCCCTCGTCCACCCGGCAACGAGCTGGGGGGGGGGGGGGGGGGGGCCCGGGGCCCCCCCCCCCCCCACCCCGGGCCCCCCCCCCCCCGACCAGCACACACCCACCCCAGACCCCCCCGGGGCCCCCCCCCGCCCACCCGCCG
>NZ_JBITGZ010000038.1:0-59450 GCF_044457565.1 Kitasatospora sp. NPDC050543
CAGCTCCATCAGCGTCCCGGCCTCGGCCGGCGTCCCGGTCACCCACCGCGGTATGACGCACGAGTTCACCGTGATCTCCGGCCACGTCGGCCCGGCCGACTTCCTGCCCCACACCGCAAGGCCCGCCCTAGCCGAGCGGCTGCTCCGTCCAGATGACCTTGCCCGTGCCCGTGTACCTCGTCCCCCAGCGGTCCGCGAACTGGGCCACCAGGAACAGGCCGCGCCCGCCCTCGTCGGTACTGGCCGCGTAGCGCAGGTGCGGGGAGGTGCTGCTGGTGTCGGACACCTCGCAGATCAGCACCCGGTCGAGCAGCAGCCGGACCTTGATCGGGCCGGTGCCGTAGCGGATCGCGTTGGTGACCAGCTCGCTGAGGATCAGCTCGGTGACGAACGCCGCCTCGTCCAGCCCCCAGTGCGCCAGCTGCCGGCTCACCTCGGCGCGCACCCCGCTCACCGCGGCCGGATCGGAGGCCACCTCCCACTCGGCGACGTGCTCACCCGGCAGCACCCTGGTCTGTGCGACCAGCAGCGCGATGTCGTCCTCCGGCTTGGCCGGCAGCAGCGAGCCGAGTACGTCCGCGCAGGTCTGATCCGGAGTGTGCGCCGCGCTGCTCAGCGCGGTCCGCAGCAGCTCCAGTCCGACGTCCAGATCCCGGGTCCGGTCCTCCACCAGCCCGTCCGTGTACAGCACCAGCCGGCTGCCCTCGGCCAGCTCCAGCTCCACCGCCTCGAACGGCAGCAGCGCCAGGCCCAGTGGCGGCCCGGCCGGCACCTCGGCGAACTCCACCGTGCCGTCGGGGCGGACGACGGCGGGCGGCGGGTGCCCGGCCCGGGCCAGCGTGCAGCGCCGGGAGACCGGATCGTAGATCGCGTACAGGCAGGTCGCGCCCGTCAGCGGCGCCTCCGCGCCCGCCTCGCCCTGGTCGATCCGGTTGACCAGCTCGTCCAGGTGGCCGAGCAGCTCGTCCGGCGGCAGGTCCAGCGCGGAGAAGTTGTGCACGGCGGTGCGCAGCCGCCCCATGGTGGCCGCCGCGTGCAGCCCGTGGCCCACCACGTCCCCGACCACCAGCGCGACCCGGGCGCCCGGCAGCGGGATCACGTCGAACCAGTCGCCGCCGACGCCCGCCTGCGCGGGCAGGTAGCGGTAGGCGACGTCCAGCGCGCTCTGCTCGGGCAGATGGCGCGGGAGCAGGCTGTGCTGGAGCGTGACGGCCATCACGTGCTCACGGGTGTAGCGGCGGGCGTTGTCGATGCACACCGCCGCGTGCCCGACCAGCTCCTCGGCCAGCGAGAGGTCGTCCTCCTCGAACGGCTCGGCCCGCTCCAGACGCCAGAAGTTGGCGATGCCCAGGAGCACGCCGCGGGCCCGCAGCGGAGTCGAGATCAGCGAGTTGATGCCGTACTCGACGATCCGTGCCGCCCGCTCGGGATCCTGCGCCTGCCACTCGGCCGAGGCGCCGAGATCAGGCGCCACCTGGGCGCGGCCGCTCGTGATGCTGCGCGACTGCGGGGTGCTGTCCACGAAGGTGATCGGCTGGCCCACCGGGTAGAGCGGCGCGTCGTCGCGGATGCCGTGCGACGCCGTCCGCCGCATCTGCAGCGACCCGCCGGGCGTCGGCTCGTCCCCGTTCAGGACGGGCTCCATCAGGTCGATGGTGACGAAGTCGGCGAACTGCGGGACGGCCGTCTGCGCGAGCTCCTCGGCGGTCCGGGTGACGTCCAGGGTGCTGCCGATCTTCACCCCGGCCTCGTAGAGCAGCCGCAGCCGCCCGCGCGCGGAGTCGGCGCGGTCCGCGAGGGCGAGCAGCTCGGTGGAGTCGCGCAGGGTGGCGACGCTGCCGGGCGGGCCGCCGGCCCGGTCGGTCAGCCGGGTGTTCACCACCAGCCTGCGCTCGCCCGCCAGCACCACCTCGTCGCTGACCACCTGCCCGGACGCCAGCATGTCCGCCAGCGGCGGGTCGAGGCCGATCTCGGTGACGGGCCGGCCCTCCGCGTCCTCGGCCAGGCCCAGCAGCCGGCGGGCCTCGTCGTTGGCCAGCAGCAGCCGGCCGTCCCCGGCGACGATCAGCACGCCCTCGCGGACGGCGTGCAGGACGGCGTCGTGGTGGTCGTACATCCGGGTCATCTCGGCCGGGCCCAGGCCGTGTGTCTGGCGCTTCAGTCGCCGGCTCACCAGCGCGGTGCCCGCCGTGGCCAGCGCCAGCCCGCCGGCGGTGGCGCCCAGCAGCACCGGCAGCTGACGCTCGGCGGCGCCGCTCACCCGCGAGATGGTGATCCCGGCGGCGACCAGGCCGACCACCGTGCCGTCGGAGTCCCGTACGGGCACGATGGCCTGCTCCAGCGGGCCGATCGTGCCCGTGATGTTCTCGGTGACCACCTGGCCGGCCAGCGCCGGTGAGATGCTGCCGACGAACTTCTTGCCGATCCGGTCCGGCAGTGGGTGGGTGTAGCGGATGCCGTCGGTGTTCATCACCACGACGAAGTCCACGTCCGCCTTCACCCGGACCTGCTCGGTGGAGGGCTGGAGGATGGCGGTCGGGTCGGGGCTGCGCAGCGCCGGGACGATCCCGGGCGAGTTCGCGTACGTCTGCGCGACCGCGACGGACCGGTTCCTGGCCTCGACCGTGCTGTCGTGCCCCGACTGGAGCACCAGGGCCAGCGCGGCCGCGGCGACCAGCAGCAGCACCACCAGCACCTGGAGGGTGAACACTTGCCCGGCGACGGTGCGCCGTGCCAGCAGTGGTTGCTCACGCTGGCCGAACGGCCGCGGCGCGGCCGGCCGCTCGCCGTTCGAGCGCTTCCCGCCCGACGGCTTCCCGCCACCGTGCTTCCCGCCCTCGTGCTTCCGGCCCGGCGGCGAGGCCGCTTCGGGCTCCGGCGGCGCGGCGGGCGAGGACGCGGCGGACGCGGTGGAGGTGGACCTGACGGAAGCCCGTCCGGAGGAGGGCATGGCCGAGTCGGACCCGGCGGCGCGCGGATGCGGTGGGCCGGACTCGGGGACGGGCTGCGCCTCGGGCGGCGACGCCTCGGCCGACGCACGTGGCCGCTCACGCCGACTCCACGGCCCACGGGTGGAGCCGGCGGCCTTTTGGGCCCCGGATCGGCCCAGGATGCGGGCCATAGCCCATGTCTACTCCCCCTCTCCCGAGGACACCAGGCGAGCAGCCGGCCGGACCCCCGCGGGTTTGGCCTTCGCCACGCCGACGGGGCAAGATCGCAGGGTGTCCGAACCGAGCGCCATCACCGATCCCGCAGACCCCCGGCTCGCCGACTACACCGGCCTGACCGACGTCGAACTGCGCCGCCGCCGCGAGCCCGCCGAGGGCCTGTTCATCGCCGAGGGCGAGAAGGTCATCCGCCGCGCACTGGCGGCCGGCTTCCGGATGCGCTCGATGCTGCTCACACCCAAGTGGCTGGAGGTGATGGCCGACGTCATCGCCGACGCGGAGGCGCCCGTCCACGTGGTGGAGGCCGCGCTCGCCGAGGAGGTCACGGGGTACCACGTGCACCGGGGCGCGCTCGCCTCGATGGAACGCAAGCCACTGCCGACGGCCGCCGCGCTGCTGGCCGACGCCCGGCGGGTGGCCGTCCTGGAGGGGCTGGTCGACCACACCAACCTGGGCGCGATCTTCCGCAGCGCGGCCGCCCTGGGGATGGACGCCGTGCTGCTCTCCCCGGACTGCGCCGACCCGTTGTACCGCCGCGCCGTCAAGGTCTCGATGGGTGCCGTCTTCGCCGTCCCGTACGCTCGCCTCGACCCGTGGCCGGCCGCCGTCGACACCGTACGGGAGGCCGGGTTCCGCCTGCTGGCGCTGACCCCCGCCGACTCCGCCGTGGACCTCGCCGAGGCGGCGCCCCACCGGCTTCCCAAGGCCGCCCTGATGCTCGGCGCCGAGGGCGACGGCCTCACCCGCCGCGCCATCACCGCCGCCGACCAGTGCGTGCGCATCCCGATGGCCCACGGCATCGACTCCCTCAACGTCGGCGCCGCCGCCGCCGTGGCCTTCTACGCCGTCACCACCGGCTGACCCTCCGGCCCCGCGAGCGCGGTACCCGGCGGAAGGCGGGCCCGCGGCGCCGCAGCACCGGCGCGGGCCGTGCGGCGGTGAGAGGTCGGACCCGCCGACTCCCACTCCGGCCGCATCGTCACGCCTGCTGCGAGGGGGGCACCTCCGGCTCCCTCGGAGCTGACCGGAGACGCGCGCAGCGCGCACCACTCCGCCGGTGCGCCCCGCCCGCCTGCGGCCCGGCCCGTCCGGGGCAGCGCTCAGCTGCCCGTGCCGCCGGAGACTCCGGCGCCGGGCCAGGACTCGTCCAGGGTGCCGTCGGCGCGCACGGTGTAGCGGGTGGAGGAGACGGCGCCGGTCTGGGACACGCGTTCCTCCCGGACCAGGGCGCCGTTGTCGATCCGCCAGCTCGCGCCGGCCTGCGGGTCGGCGGCGGAGGCGCGGGAGGTGAGCGGCACGGGCGTGTCACCGGTGAAGCCGAAGAGCTGGACCAGGTCCACCGGTACCGATCCCTCCGCTCGCCGCAGGACCACCAGGGCGGCCGGTGCGCCCCGGTAGCGGGCGGGGAGGACGGTGCTGAGCGCGATCTGCGGGCCCTCGCCCGCCGAGCGCCCGTCGCGCAGGCGGACGGCGGGGCCGCCGGAGGGGTCCGGGTAGCTGCGGTTGGGCCAGTCGACGGCGGGCAGCGCGCCCTGAGCCGGCGCGAACACGGCCTCTCCCGCCAGCGCGGTGCTGCGGGCGGCCGCCCCGAAGGGCGCGGCAAGCTGTGCGGGGGCGGACGCCGCCACGCCGTCGACGGAGAGCCCGGCCGCCGCGGGCGAGGCGGCCACCGCCGCCGGGGCGCCAACCCCGCCGCCGGGGCGGCCGAGGCCCTGGGCGGAGCGGTTCTCGCAGCCCTGGGCGGCGGCGATGGCGAGGGCCACGCCGAGGGTGACGGTGACGAAGACGACCACCCGCTGGCGCAGCAGCCTCTGCCGGGCGGCGGTCGGGCGGCCCGGCGGAGGAGTGTGCTGGCGGTCGCGCGGGCCGCCGCCGGGGCGGCTCGGCGGCGGGGTCTGCTGACGTTCCCGCAGCGGACGGGTGCTGTGGGTGTTCTCCGGTCGGGGCATCGGCGTGGTGACCGGCTGCCCGGCCGGCCGTCGGGCGGGTGCGGGCCGCCCCACGCCCGCCGCACCGGGCCGTCCGGCGCGTGCGGCGACCGCCTGGTCCATGCCGCGCCCAGGCCCGCCAGGCGCGGGAACACCGTGCCCTGGCCCACCGTGCCCGTGAAGCCCGGGCGCGGGAACGCCTGCGGCGGCCGCGCCGCCGCGCAGTGCGCCGGGGCGCGCGCCGGGCCAGGCGGCGGCGCCGCGCGCGGCGAGCTCGCTGAGCCGCTCGTGCAGCGCGGCGGCCGCTGGTCGGTCGGTCGGCTCCTTGGCCAGGCAGGCCCGCACCAGCGGGGCGAGCTGCGGCGGTACGCCGGTGAGGTCCGGCTCCTCGTGCACCACCCGGTACAGCATCACCTCGGAGGAGGCGCCGGAGCCGAACGGCGAGTCTCCGGTCAGCGCGTACGCGAGCGTGGCACCGAAGGCGAACACGTCCGTCGCGGGTGTCACCGCCGCGCCCCGTACCTGCTCGGGTGCCAGGAAGCCGGGGGAGCCGACCGCCGTCCCCACGTGGGTGAGCGTGCTGGCCCCGCGCGACCAGGCGATGCCGAAGTCGATGATGCGCGGGCCCTTGGGGGAGAGCAGGATGTTGGACGGCTTGAGATCCCGGTGCACCACCCCTGCCTCGTGCACCTTGACCAGGCCGTCGGCCAGCGCGGCGCCGATCCGGGCCGCGGCCGGCCAGTCCAGCGGCCCCTCGTCGCCGACCTGCTTGTACAGCGAGGGGCCCGGTACGTACGCGGTGGCGAGCCAGGGCCGGTCGGCCTCGATGTCGGAGCCCATCACGCGGGCCGTGCAGCCGCCGCGGATCTTCGACGCGGCCGAGATCTCGCGCGCGAAGCGGGTACGGAACTCGGCGTCCTCGGCGAGCTCGGCGCGAATGAGTTTGAGTGCGACCCGCTGGCCCCGGCGGTCCGAACCGAGGTAGACCACGCCCATGCCGCCGGCGCCCAGCCGCCGGTGCAGGCGGTACGGGCCGACGATGCGGGGGTCCTCACGCCTCAGCCGCATCATCGCCATCTTCGTTCCCGTCAGCCCGTGGGTGAGGCCCCGTCGGTTGGGGCATCGTCAGATCCTGTCCGGCACAGCTTACGGACTGCCCGCTGCGGTGTGCTGATACGCAACACCGCCACGCCCTGTGGGATTGTCCGATGTTTACCTCTAGGGCCCCGCTGACCAGGTCTGACCAGGCCGGAGGTGGCGCCTCGGGGTTGCTCTCAGGGTTCCCTCGGGGATGCGATCGTGCCCGCCTCCCCCTGCGGTAGTACACGGGGGCTTCGACGTCATCCTCGGGGATGCCCGGCGAACGGTACGCGGGCATGACGACCGGGTACCCCCGTGCGCAATAGCGTTGTGCCCAGCGGTGGACGGGGCGCTCGTCCCCCGAGGTAATCCGTCCACCGCGTCGACTCGCGGCACTGATCCGCACCATCGATTTGCAGTACCGACACGGGCCACCGCACGGGCGGTGGCCGCCGAACGGAACGGGTAGGGGCAAGGTCATGGCAACGCAGCTCACGGGAGCCCGCCGCCGCCGCAGGCCGCTCTCCGCCTTCCGTCCGGAGCCCGGGCAGACCAGGCATCCGGCCGTGGCCCTGGCCATGGCCCTGCCCTGCGCGGTGCTGCTGGTGATCCTCTTCGGCGGCTGGGAGCAGATGGCCACCCAGGCCAAGGCGGTCGCCGACCTGATCGGGCACTGATCCCCTGGGGAGGGGAGACAGTGCCGGCCGAGACGCCGGGGCCGCGCTGATCCGCGGACGGGCGGGAGTGGCGCGTGGCGTCTCGGCAGGCGGGAGCGGCCGCGTGGCGAAGCCGGTGAGGGCTTCGCCACGCGGCCCTTCTGCGTGCGCGAACGAAGAGAACGAGAACCGCAGAGCCGGCAGAGCTCGTCGTGGCCCCGCCGGCGGCCGACACGACGAAGGCCGTGATCCTCACGGATCACGGCCTTCGTCCTTACTGTGCGCGATACTGGGATTGAACCAGTGACCCCTACCGTGTCAAGGTAGTGCTCTCCCGCTGAGCTAATCGCGCCTGGTGTGGCGGTCCTACGGCAGGCCTTCGAAGGGCCTGAGTGCGCGATACTGGGATTGAACCAGTGACCCCTACCGTGTCAAGGTAGTGCTCTCCCGCTGAGCTAATCGCGCCTGGTGTGGCGGTCCTGCGACAGGCCTTCGAAGGGCCTGAGTGCGCGATACTGGGATTGAACCAGTGACCCCTACCGTGTCAAGGTAGTGCTCTCCCGCTGAGCTAATCGCGCGGGGAGGGCTCCTGGCGAACCAGGGGCACCTCTTGGAGGTGGAGACGGGATTTGAACCCGTGTAGACGGCTTTGCAGGCCGTTGCCTCGCCTCTCGGCCACTCCACCAGGCAACACTCGAAGAACGATCTTACATGTTCTCCATCGAGCGGACGACGAGATTCGAACTCGCGACCCTCACCTTGGCAAGGTGATGCTCTACCAACTGAGCCACGTCCGCCTGTCTCCCGGGGATCCTCACCGCTTTTCTTCGGCTGCGCTCCCTGGCGACGTGTTGAACTCTAGCGGATTCCTGGGCCAGCTAAAAATCCGTTCCCGCAGCGTGCCGCGGGGGTCCCCCCGAGGTGCCGCGCCGTCAGCCTGCACCGGCCCTTCGTTCTCCCGTTCGCCGAGCGCCCCGAGCGCCCCGGCGTACGGCCCCGCGCCAGGCGCGATCCCCGGCCCCGCACGCACGGACCTACACTTCAGGCACCGCAGACCACCGCCGCCCGCGCCCACCCTTCGCGCGGCACAGCACCGAATCCGCGCAGGAGAACCGTGTCCGGCCCCGCTCTTCCCCCCGCTCCGCTCGCCCGCTTCGGCGGCCGCCTCGCCACCGGGCTGCGCGACGTCACCTCGGACCCGGCGGCCCTGGACTCCACGGGCTTCTGGGCCGTCGCCTACGACTTCGAGGGCCGGCTCACCTGCGCCCGCTTCGACGACGTCCGCCCGGCCCCCGCGCCCCCACGCGCGGACGGCTGGCTCGGCCCCCACCCCGGCAGCTGGCACAGCTCCCTCGACCACGCCGCCTACACCGAGGGCGTCCGGCGCATCCGCGAGCACATCGCGCGCGGCGAGGTCTACCAGGCCAACCTCTGCCGGGTGCTCTCCGCGACCCTGCCGGACCCGGCCCGCAGCGACATCGACGCCCTCACCGGTCTGCTCGCCCACGGCAACCCCGCCCCGTACGCCGGCACCCTGCGGCTGCCCGGGCACGGCGTGGAGATCGCCACCGCCTCGCCCGAGCTCTACCTGCGCCGTGACGGTGACATCGTCTCCTCCGGCCCGATCAAGGGCACCGGACGTACAGAGGCCGACCTGCTGGAGAAGGACCACGCCGAGAACGTGATGATCGTCGACCTGGTCCGCAACGACCTCGGCCAGGTCTGCCGTACCGGTTCGATCACCGTCCCCGACCTGTGCGCCGTCGAGAAGCACCCCGGGCTGGTCCACCTCGTCTCCACCGTCCAGGGCACCCTGCGTGAGGACGCCGGCTGGCCCGAACTGTTCCACGGCACCTTCCCGCCCGGCTCCGTCACCGGCGCCCCCAAGAGCAGCGCACTGCGGATCATCGCCGCCCTGGAGCGCGCCCCCCGCGGCCCGTACTGCGGCGCCGTCGGCTGGGTCGACGCCGACCGCGGCGAGGGCGAACTCGCCGTCGGCATACGCACGTTCTGGATCGACCGGACCACCGCGGACGCCCCTGTCCTGCGGTTCGGCACCGGCGCCGGCATCACCTGGGAATCCGACCCCGAACGCGAGTGGGCCGAGACCGAACTCAAGGCGGCCCGGCTGGTCGCGATAGCGTCTGCGACCGGCACCAACTGACCCCCACCCGAGGAGCACACCCGATGCCGAATCCGACGAAGAGCTGGGTCAACGGCTCACTGGTCGACACCGGCGACGCCACGATCTCCGTGCTCGACCACGGGCTCACCGTCGGCGACGGCGTCTTCGAGACCCTGAAGGCCGAGCACGGCCAGGCCTTCGCGCTCACCCGCCATCTGGAGCGCCTGACCCGCTCCGCCCGCGGCCTCGGCCTGCCCGACCCCGACCACGACCAGGTCCGCGAGGGCTGCGAGCAGGTCCTGCGCGCCAATCCGATGCCGCTCGGTCGCCTGCGGGTCACCTACACCGGCGGCACCGCCCCGCTCGGCTCCGAGCGCGGCGACCACGGCCCCACCCTCGTCGTGGCACTCGGCACCGCCGCCCGCCGGCCCGACACCACCGCCGTCGCCACCGTGCCCTGGCGCCGCAACGAGCACAGCGCCGTCGCCGGCCTCAAGACCACCTCGTACGCCGAGAACGTCGTCGCCCTCGCGGCCGCCCACCGGGTCGGGGCCTCCGAGGCGCTCTTCGCCAACACCGCCGGCCGGCTCTGCGAGGGCACCGGCTCCAACGTCTTCGTCGTCCTCGGCGGCCGGCTGCTCACCCCGCCGCTCGCCTCGGGCTGCCTGGCCGGCATCACCCGGAGGCTGGTCATCGACTGGTGCGGCGCAGAGGAGGCCGACCTGGCCTTCGACGCCCTCCAGGACGCCGAGGAGGTCTTCCTCACCTCCACCCTGCGCGACGTCCAGGCCGTCACCCGGATCGACGACCGTGAGCTCGCCGGCCCCGGCCCCGTGACCGCCAAGGCGATGGACCTGTTCGCCCAGCGCAGCGGCGACGACCTCGACCCCTGAGACCGGCGGACTGCGACCCGTGGGACCGGCGGGCCGCGCCCGCAAAGGGCCGCTGGTCCCGCCGGGCACCCCGAGGAGATCCGCGCCCGGGTGCGCCCGGACACCCGGCTCGGACACCGGCCCGGGCGCCTGAGCCGGATTCCCGACCCGGCGGCGGGGAATGGAGCACAGCATGACGACCACGCTGCGCCCCGAGAGCCCAGAGACGCCCGTCGCCGGCGGCGGGCGCACCCGCCGCTGGCAGATCCGCGCCAACGGCCGCCCCGTCGGCGCGCTGCGCACCACCGCCACCCCGGTCGGGGGCGAGCACTGGGGCGCGATCTCCGAGCTGGAGGTCTGGGAGGGCCGCGGCCGCGGGCGGGCCACCATCGGCGCACTGGCGGCGGAGGAGGTGCTGCGCGGCTGGGACTGCACCCGCGTCGACGTCGACATTCCCGAGGGCGCACACGCCGCCCGGCAGCTGGCCGCCACGCTCGGCTACACCGAGCGGATGCGCAACATGGCCAAGCAACTGACCGCACCGCCGGACCTGCCGGGCGGCGTCGGCGCGCGCCCCATCGACGCCGAGGAGTTCCCGGCGTGGCTGGGGGAAGCCAGAGCGTCCCACCGCCGTCAGCTGCGCACCTCGGGCCTGAGCGAGGCGCAGGCCCGCGCCAGGTCCGAGGCCGCCGCCCCGGGCACGCTGGCCCAGGGCGCCGACACCCCCGGCGTTGTCCTACGCCGCCTGTACGCCGCCGACGACTCGAACGCCCCCGGCGCGGCGGGCGGCGCGGCGCAGGCCCCGACCGCCCTCGGCAGCCTCTGGGTGGAGCTGCGGCGGGTCGAACTGCCCGACGGCCACCCGCTCGCCTGGGTGATGGGCGTCGAGGTGGACGAGAGCCGGCGCGGCCACGGCCACGGCCGGACCCTGATGCTGCTCGCCGAGCGCGAGTGCCTGGCCGCCGGGGTCCACCACCTCGGACTGAACGTCTTCAGCGGCAACGACCCGGCGATCCGGCTCTACACCTCGCTCGGCTACCGGGTCACCAACCGGATCTTCGGCAAGACCCTGATCTGACGACTCCTCAGTTCTCCTTCGCCTGCTCGATGACGGCGGCGATCCTCGCGCGCAGCCCGTCCTGACTCTGCCCGCCGTCCAGCCGCTGTCCGGCGATCACGTACGTCGGTGTACCGCTCACCCCGATCGCCTTGCCCTCGGCCTGGTCGGCGTCCACGACCAGGGTGTGCCGGCCGTCGATCAGCGCCAGTTCCACCTCCTCGGCGTCCGCCCCCACCTCGCGGGCCACCTCGGTCAGCAGCTGCTCGCCGCGCTGCGCCAGCTCGTCCACCCGCGCCAGCAGCGCCTCGACGTACGGCCAGCCGTAGCCCTGCGCGAACGCCTCCTCGGCGGCCTGCGCGGCGGCGTACGCGTGCTTGTGCTTCTCCAGCGGGAAGTGCCGCAGCTCGATCTGCAGCGCGTCGCCGTACTCGGCGCGCAGCGCGCGGACGTCGTCCAGGGCGGTGCGGCAGTCCGGACACTGGAGTTCGCACCAGAACTCGAGTCGGGGGAGGGAACCATCGATCATGCGCCCAGTGTTCCACTAGTGGGCGCAGCGCCACGGCGCGGTGCGCCCGCGGACACCGGCGGACGGGAGGCCTGATGACCAGGACCAGCGACCACCTGATGACCACGACCAGTGACCAGCTGAGGGAGCGGCCGTGCTGACGGCGGCGGTCAGCTTCGCGCTCACGGCGGCCGGGCTGGCCGTCGCGGGCCTCGCGGCCTACCGGCGCCGCTTCCTGTCGGCCACCCGGTGGTTCGCGGTGGCGCTGCTGCCGGCCGGCCTCTACCTCACCGGACTGTTCCCGGTGGCCCGCACGATCGGCAGCGAGATCGGGGACTGGGCGACCAGGCTCGTGCTGGACCCGGGGGTCTGGACGGGCATCGCGCTGTTGACGCTCTCCGTCGCCCTGCTGCTGGTCACCCGCCGGCGCGGCCGCCGCCGCGTCGACGCCCCGCCCGCGGCCGGGCCCGCCGCGGCACCGGCCAGCCCCGCCGTGGACGCGGGCCGGCCCACGTCGGCCGCGCCGCCGAAGGCGAAACCCGCCGAGACGTCGGACACCGGGCTCGGCGACTTCGCCGATATCGAGGAGATCCTCCGCCGCCGGGGCATCTGACCCTGCCGGCAGGTGCGGGGCAGGTCGGTACCGGTTCCGCCTCCGCGCGCTGCGCCTGCTCCACCGCCGGGACGGCTCAGGGCGTCGGAACCGACTCGGCCGAGCGCTGGCGGGCCCGGTACGCCGCGACGTGCAGCCGGTTGCCGCAGGTGCGGCTGTCGCAGTACCGGCGCGAGCGGTTGCGCGACAGGTCGACGAACACCCGGGCGCAGTCCGGCGCCTCGCACCGGCGCAGCCGCTCGCGCTCCCCGGCCATCAGGATGAACGCGAGTGCCATGCCCAGCTCGGCCGCGAGGTGGTCACCCAGGGCCGCGTGCGGGGCGAAGTAGTGGATGTGCCACCCGTGGTGGTCGTGGTCGGTCAGCCGGGGGGTGGTGCCGGCGGCGGCCACCACGGCGTTCACCAGCTCCGAGGCCTCGGCGGTCGAGCCGGCCGAGAACACCACCCGCAGTTGCGCGCGCAGCTCGTGCACGGCGCGCAGGTCCGCGGCCGTGAGTGAGTCGACCTCGCTGATCTCCTGGCGGACCACGAACGCCTCCAGCGCGGCGATGTCCGGCAGCAGCTCGCTGCCGCAGGCGTCCGGCGAGGTGTTGAGGAGCTCGACCAGGATGCTCAGTGCGCACTCTGTGTCATGGGTGATCAGCACGTGGGGGCTCCTCGCGCGGCGGGGGCGGTCGGCCCCTCGCGTCAACAGTCACCCCAGACCTTACCGGGCCGGGCCCGCCTGAGGGGCGTGGTAGCCCGCGCGCCGGCCGGTGTGGCAGTCCACGCGCCATGGCCTGCCGGTCCGGTCCGGATCCGGCCCCCGGACCTGCAACCGCAGGCGCGCGGGGGGGGGGGGGGGGCGCGGCGGGGGGGGGGCCCCCCCCCGCGGGGCGCCCCCGGGGGGCCCCCCCCGGGGGGGGGGGGGGCCGGCCCCGGCGGCCGGGCGCCTGCGGTGCTCGACCCGCCCCCGTGGGGAGCGGGGCCGAGACCGGCCCCGAGGCCGCGCTGTGCGCGGCGAGAAGCGTGCGACCGTGCCCCCGAGTAGGACGGCCGCGAGACGGAAGGGGAACGCGACCTCGCCGGTGGCGAGACGGCAGCCCCTCCAGCGGGGTCAGCTTTCGGCGAGGATGTGCGACAGCTCCCGGTCGAGGTCGAAGTGACGATGTTCGGTGCCGGGCGGCACGGCGGCATCGGTGCGCTTGAGAAACGACTCAAGCGCCCGGGCCGGGGCCTCCAGCAGGGCTTCTCCTTCCGGAGAGCTCAGCGCGATGCAGACCACCCCTTGCCCGTGACTGCGCGAGGGCCACACCCGGACGTCGCCGGTGCCGGTGGGTCGGTGCAGCCCCTCCGCAAGGAGATCTCGGGCGAACACCCACTCGACGGTCTCGTCGGCGCCGGTGTGGAAGGTGGCGTGCACGGCATAGGGGTCGGCGGTGTCGTAGCGCAGGCCCGCGGGGACGGGCAGTGAAGACTCGCTGGACACGATGAGGCGCAGGTGCAGCTCACAGCTGACCGTGGTGTTCATAAGCGCCATGGCCTTTCGCTCAGTGTGCGCTCGGGGAATCGCACGTCGGCGAACGGACCATCCCACCCCCAAGACCGATGTAAACCCCTCTGTCCTGATTCGAGGGCGAGTCGTACCCCTTCCGGCGCATTGCGGAATCGCGACGGCGCGCAGCGTGACCCATTTCCGGCCCGCATCTCGGCTAGTTTCCTTGACATGGTTGTACGAAGCGACGAGACAAGACCGGGTGATGGGGCCGTGCAGGATGAGACGGGGGACGGGACGAGCGACGGGAAGCAGGCCGGACCGGGCCCGCAGGAGACGCCTGACGAGGGCCGGCCGCTGGGCTCCCGGGCGCCGCACTTCATCAGGCGCTCGCGCCCGCTGCACCTGAGCTGGCAGGTGGTGGTGTTCCTGGTGGGCCTCGCCGTGGTGGTGCTCGGAGTGATCCTGCTGCCGCTGCCCGGGCCGGGCTGGGTGGTCATCTTCCTGGGCATGGGCATCTGGGCCACCGAGTTCGTCTGGGCCCAGCTGGCGCTGCGCTGGACCCGCCGCAAGGTGGCGGAGGCCGCCCAGAAGGCCCTGGACCCGAAGGTCCGGCGCCGCAACATCATCCTCACGGTCATCGGCCTGGTCGTGATCGCGGGCCTCGGCGGCTGGTACCTCTCCCGGTACGGGCTGACCATGCCCTGGCAGCTGCGCTAGCGGGCGGGGCGGGGGCGGGGGTGTTCGGAGCACCCGTCGGGATGCGGTAATGTTTTCCCTGCACCCGGGCGATTAGCTCAGCGGGAGAGCACTTCGTTCACACCGAAGGGGTCACTGGTTCGATCCCAGTATCGCCCACCGGAATGCATTGTGAGACGTGGAGCCCCGGCCATTCAATGGCCGGGGCTCCACGTCTATTTCCGATATCCGGGGATAGTGATGGGAATCGGGCTGAAGCGCAGTCATCTTCCGCGTGGTGCGCGAGTTCTGTGGGTGTGCCAGGCGGCGCTGGGGGGCGCGGGTTGCGAGTAGCCCCCCAAATGGTGCTAGTCTTCTTCTCGTTGCCCGGGCGATTAGCTCAGCGGGAGAGCACTTCGTTCACACCGAAGGGGTCACTGGTTCGATCCCAGTATCGCCCACCCGGACAGCCCGGTTGGTCCCCAACCGGCAACGCGCAGGCCCTGATCGGGAATCCGATCGGGGCCTGTGGCGTTCCGGCCCCGGTCAACCCCGCTCCGCTCGGCTAGGCCGCGATCTCGCAGCGGTGCTCCGGGGAGAGCCGTCGGCCGCAGCCGCAGCGCGCGGGCCGCAGCGGCCAGGAGAGATCGACCCGCTCCTGGGCACCGGAGCGGTCGAACCAGTGCTGCAACCCCCGTGCCTGCGCGGCGTGCCAGACCGCCTGCCGCAGATGCAGTTCGGCCGCCGTGAACCCGCCCAGCGCGCCGGGATAGCGCGCGGCGAGCGCGCGGACCAGACCCAGCGCGGCCGTCGCGTCCGCCGAGGCGTCGTGCGCGCCGGCCAACTCCACGCCGTAGTGGGCACACAGGTCGGTCAGCGTACGGCGGCCCTTGCGATAGCGGTCGAGATGCTTGTCGAGCACCCGCGGGTCGAGCACCAGCAACTCGGCCGCGCCCAGGCCCTCCGCCAGCGAGCACCCCCGGTGCCGGCGCAACTCGCGGTCCAGCAGCGTCAGATCGTACGGCGCGTTCATCACCACCACCGGTATCCCGGCCCGGGCCTGCTCGCCCAGCGCGCGGGCTATCTCCGTCACCACCAGCCGCGGCGGGCGGCCGTCCGCGCGGACCCGCTCGTCGGTGATGCCGTGCACCGCGCGGGCACCCTCGGGGATCGGCACCCCGGGGTCGGCCAGCCAGGTCGCGGTCTGCGGGGCCTGACCGGGCGTGAGTTGGACGACCAGGGCGGCGGAGACGATGCGGTCGGTCTCGACGTCCACGCCGGTGGTCTCGGTGTCGAAGGAGGCGAGCGGGCCCGTGAACCAGTGCTGCTGCATGACTGCCCCTCAGGGTGCTGCGTCCGGGCCGGAGCCGGGGGTCTGGCGGGCGCGCGCCGCCGAGGACCGGCGGCGCGCCCCAGGGTGGTGATACCCCCATCTGACGCCCGCTCAACCGTTTGGCCGCGGACCGGCCGGGGATGCTCCCGATGGCGGCCTGTTCGCATCCGGACGGGCTCCCTCGCCGAGGTGGGGAGGCGGCAGTCGTGGCGCTGATTCGGCCGCGTCCCGCGGAGGCGGCGCAGGCGGTGGAGCCGGACGGTACCGGCCCGGCCGTTCTGCGGGGCAACCTGGCCACCACGGCCTGCATGGAGACGCTTCAGGTGGCCTACCTGCACGCGGTCGCCGCCGCCGCCGGCTGCTCGTTGTCCCAGCCGTTCCCCGACAACGGCATCGACTGGCAGGTCAGCCACGGTTCGCCGGCGCACCTGGTCGACGACGAGGTCACCATCAAGATCCAGCTGAAGGCCACCCAGCAGATCGCCGCCGCCCCGGCCGGCACGCACTTCAGCTTCACCCTCGACAACGAGCACCTGCGCAAGCTGGCCAGGGCGCAGATCGCCGTGCCGAAGATCCTGGTGGTGATGCTGCTGCCGCGCCGGGTCGACCAGTGGCTGCGGGCCGGGCCCCAGGCACTGGAGCTACGGCACTGCTGCTACTGGGTCAACCTGGCGGGCCACCCGGTCACCGGGCAGCGGCGGACCAACGTCCGGGTGCCCACCGCGAAGGTCTTCGACGACCGCGCACTGTGCGACATCATGGCGCGGGTCGGTGCGGGCGGCAGCCCGTGACGGCCCGGCGCCCCCGGCGGGGAGGAGCGGGCTCATGACGGGAATCCGGACATCCGAGGACGGCGCCTGCGCCCTGCCGGACCCGGCCACCCTCGACCCGGCGGTGCTGGCCACGTTGCTCGCCCGGCACGGCTGGGTCCGCCGCGGCGGACCGGCGGCCAGGTACGGGCGCTGGACGCCGCCCGGCGACGGCGACCCGGACACCAGCCTGCTGGTGCCGGCCGGCGACGGCTTCGACGACGCGGTGGAACTGCTCGCGGACGCCGTGACGGCGCTCTCGCGCTCGCGCAGCCCCTCCGCCCGCTCCATCCTGCTGGCGCTCACCGTGCCGGGGGACGAGATCCAGTGGCGGCGGGAGCTGCCCGGGATGCCGGGGGCGGCGTCCTGGGAGGGCGAGGAGCGCCTGCACCGGGCCGCCCGGGAGATGCTCGCCGCCGCCGCCAAGGCCGGGCGGACAAGGGCCGCGTACTTCGGCGCGCGGCTCGACGGCTGGGCCGGGGACTTCCTGGAGCGGGTCCTGGTGGTCGCTCCGGGCGCCCCGGCGGCCGGGGGCCTGAGCGCCTACACCCCGGCGCCGGAGGGCAGGGCGGCGACGACCACGCTGGTCCGGGCCCTGGAGGCGCTGCGGGACGCGGTGGACTACCGCCGGGTCAGCGGCGGCCTGGACGCCTTCGAGAACGCGGTGCAGACCGGCGTCAGCCGCGAACTGGTGGAGTCGGTGCAGCAGCTGGTGCGCGGGTCGACGGCCGCGCAGGTCGCGGTGGTCTGGTCGGCGGCGGCCGGCACCCCGGGCGGCTTCGGCAACCGGCGGATCAGCCTCGACTTCTCCCCGGGCGATCTGCCCGCCCTGGAGGAGGCCGCCGACCTGCTGGAGCGGATCGAGCCGGCGGTGCGGGTGACGCTGGTCGGCGCGGTCGTCCGGCTCAAGCGCGCCGCCGCGGCCGGCCCGGGCACCGTACGGCTGAAGGTGCTCGGCGGCGCCGACGTCGCCGAGGTGAAGGTCCGGCTGGACGACGCCGCGTACCGGCTCGCGGCCGGCGCGCACCTGACCGGCACGCCGGTGCGGGTCAGCGGCCGGCTGGAGCGGCGGGGCGGCTTCCGGCGGCTCGGGCACGCGCGCGGCCTGGAGCTGTGCGGACTGGAGGACGCCGAGCGCGAGCGGCTGCTGAAGACGCTGGGGGAGGGCGGGGCCGACCAGCGGGGGATATAGGTGCACGATGGGCCCACCGGTCTCGGTACCATCGTCACGCGCGGCAAAGTGCCGCGCAGCACTGATCCAAAACGTCAGGAGAGACCGGTGACGGACGTCCGGGTAATCATCAACCGCGAACCCGATCGGGAAGAGCGCGTGGTGACCACGGGCACGACGGCCGCCGAGCTCTTCGCCGACGACCGCTCGATCATCGCCGCCCGGGTCGCCGGCGCGCTCAAGGACCTCGCGTACGCCGTCCAGGACGGCGACGAGGTCGAGCCCGTCGAGATCGGCAGCAAGGACGGCCTGGACATCCTGCGCCACTCCACCGCGCACGTGATGGCGCAGGCCGTGCAGCAGCTCTTCCCCGAGGCCAAGCTCGGCATCGGCCCGCCGGTCAAGGACGGCTTCTACTACGACTTCGACGTCGAGAAGCCGTTCCACCCCGATGACCTCAAGGCCGTCGAGAAGAAGATGCAGGAGATCATCAAGCGCGGGCAGCGGTTCTCCCGCCGGGTGGTCGCGGACGACGACGCCCGCGAGGAGCTGGCCGCCGAGCCGTACAAGCTGGAGCTGATCGGTCTCAAGGGCTCCGCCTCCGCCGAGGACGGCTCCAATGTCGAGGTGGGCGGCGCCGAGCTGACCATCTACGACAACCTGGACGCCAAGACCGGCGAGCAGTGCTGGGGCGACCTCTGCCGCGGCCCGCACCTGCCCAGCACCCGGCACATCCCGGCGTTCAAGCTGATGCGCAACGCGGCCGCCTACTGGCGCGGCAGCGAGAAGAACCCGATGCTCCAGCGCATCTACGGCACCGCCTGGCCCTCCAAGGACGAGCTGAAGGCGCACCTGGACTTCCTGGTGGAGGCCGAGAAGCGCGACCACCGCAAGCTCGGCAACGAGCTGGACCTCTTCTCCATCCCCGAGGACATCGGTTCCGGCCTCGCCGTCTTCCACCCCAAGGGCGGCATCATCCGCCGCACGATGGAGGACTACTCGCGCAAGCGGCACGAGGAGGAGGGGTACGAGTTCGTCTACACCCCGCACGCCACCAAGGGGAAGCTCTTCGAGAAGAGCGGCCACCTGGACTGGTACGCCGACGGCATGTACCCGCCCATGCAGCTCGACGAGGGCACCGACTACTACCTCAAGCCCATGAACTGCCCGATGCACAACCTGATCTTCGACGCGCGGGGCCGGTCCTACCGTGAACTCCCGCTGCGCCTCTTCGAGTTCGGGACGGTGTACCGCTACGAGAAGTCGGGTGTGGTGCACGGCCTGACCCGTGCCCGGGGCTTCACCCAGGACGACGCGCACATCTACTGCACCCGTGAGCAGATGGCGGACGAGCTCGACTCGACCCTGACCTTCGTCCTCGACCTGCTGCGCGACTACGGTCTCACCGACTTCTACCTGGAGCTCTCGACCAAGGACCCGGAGAAGTTCGTCGGGTCGGACGAGACCTGGGAGGAGGCCACCGAGGTACTGCGCAAGGTGGCCGAGAAGCAGGGCCTGCCGCTGGTCCCGGACCCTGGCGGCGCGGCCTTCTACGGCCCGAAGATCTCGGTTCAGGCGAAGGACGCGATCGGCCGCACCTGGCAGATGTCGACCATCCAGCTCGACTTCAACCTGCCGGAGCGCTTCGACCTGGAGTACACGGCGGCGGACGGCTCGCGCCAGCAGCCGGTCATGATCCACCGGGCGCTGTTCGGCTCCATCGAGCGGTTCTTCGCGGTGCTGCTGGAGCACTACGCCGGTGCCATGCCGCCGTGGCTCGCCCCGGTCACCGTGACCGGCATCCCGATCACCGACGAGCACGTGCCCTACCTCCAGGAGGTCGCGGCCGAGCTCAAGAAGCGCGGGATCCGGGTCGAGGTGGACACCTCGGACGACCGGATGCAGAAGAAGATCCGCAACGCCCAGAAGCAGAAGATCCCGTTCATGCTGATCGCCGGCAACGACGACGTCGAGGCGGGCGCGGTGTCCTTCCGCTACCGCAACGGCGAGCAGAAGAACGGCGTGCCGGTCGCGGACGCCGTCGCGGAGATCGTCGACGCCGTGGAGCGCCGCATCCAGGTGTGACCCTCCGGTGTGCGGCGCGGGGCAGGCTCTTGATGAGTCTGCCCCGCACCGCTTTGCAAGCGGCGTCCGGCGAATATGCTGATCAGCATGACGAGTGAGCCGGAACTGCAGCAGGGCGTGGGGGAGCCGGATGGCTTCCGCCGCCTGTGGACCCCCCACCGGATGGCGTACATCCAGGGCGAGAACAAGCCCACCGGCCCGGCTCCGGACGATGGTTGTCCGTTCTGCTCGATCCCGTCGCTGAGCGACGAGGACGGGCTGGTGATCGCCCGGGGTACGGCCGTCTTCGCGGTGCTCAACCTGTACCCGTACAACGGCGGGCACTTGATGGTCGTCCCGTACCGGCACGTCGCCGACTACACCGATCTGGACGAGGCCGAGACCGCCGAGCTGGCGGTCTTCACCAAGAAGGCGATGGCCGCGCTGCGGGCCGCCTCCGGGGCGCACGGCTTCAACATCGGGATGAACCAGGGCGCCGCAGCCGGCGCCGGTATCGCCGCGCACCTGCACCAGCACGTGGTCCCGCGCTGGGGAGGGGACACCAACTTCATGCCGGTAGTCGGCCACACCAAGGTGCTGCCGCAGCTGCTGGCGGACACCCGCAAGATGCTGGCCGAGGCCTGGCCGCAGGGCTGAGCGGCGGTAGCAGCGAAGTGGTGGGGCCCGTACCGGCGAACCGATACGGGCCCCACCGGCAGCGGCCGGTCAGCCCGCGTCGAAGGCGTCGGCGCGGAACGGGCGCGGGCCCTGCGCCTCGGCCTTGATGATCGACGCGCGGGACTTGAAGCGGTCGATGCTGATGTCGTGCTCCTCCAGGAACTCCGTGGTGGCCAGGTGGACGGCGCCCAGCACCGGCACCGCGGACTTGAGCGCGCTGTCGCTCATGAACCGGCTGCCCCACGGCGGCGCGGCCCAGGCGTGCCGCAGACCGAACGGCTCGGGCAGCGCGAGGCCGCCGCCCAGCCAGGCCAGCAGCGAGGGGGCGCGCAGGAAGGGCGCGCGTACGGCCTGGCGCACCACCTCGTCGTTGTCGACGAGCGGCAGCTGGACCGTCCGCTCCTCCCAGAACTTGCCCGTCTTCTGGACGGTGGTCTCCTTCGGCTTCGGCTTGTCGAAGAACAAGCCGTTCACCGGGCCGAGCGCGTGGCCGGCGACCTCCACCGTCAGGGTGTTGGCCAGCAGCGTGACCGTCACCGTGAAGGTGACGATCAGCTTCCCGTCGAAGAGCACGAACTGCACGGCCAGGTAGTGCCGTGGCCCGCCGGAGAGGTTCTGCCGGTCCGCGACGCCCTGGATGGCGAACTCCCGCATCCGGACGCCGTCCATGTCGGCACCGGCCGGCCGCCCGATCTCGTCGGCGCTCTCACCGACCTCCTGCATGACCCACTGCTGGATCGAGAGGTTGGTCATGCCGCTGTTGGCGACCTCGCTGATGCTGAGCGACTTGAGATGCGCGGTGATCTTGCGGACCAGGTCCCAGGGGTGGAACGCACGGAAGTCGTCATGGCCCTCGGCGGGTTGCAGCACGTCCGACATCGTCCAGGAGCCCCAGCGCCGTCCGGCCCCGAGGATGCCCTTGGGACCGGCGTAGTGCTGGATGTTCGTCTCCTGCTCGGCCTCCAGCCGGCCCAGCTGGGCCTTGAGGTCGGCGGCCTTCTTGTCCAGGTCGTCCCGCGGCACGGCCTTGGGGACGGTCGCGGCGAGGGTGTTGCCCTCGACCAGGGCCAGCCAGCGGGCCCGCAGGTCCTCGGTGCTGCGCAGGACGATCCGCTTGGCGAGGTACCAGCCGACCACCGGCGCGAGCACCACGACCCGGAAGTACAGTGCCGCGAGACCGCTGAACGGGGGCCGCAGCGCGAACAGCACGGCGATCGCGGCGACGGCGAGCAGCACCAGGCCGCCGATCAGGCCCTCCTGCTTGACCTGGCCCTTCTTCAGCCAGGCGCGCAGCTGGAAGGCCCCGAGCCAGAGCAGGGTGCCGGGCAGGAAGAGCAGGCCACTGAGCGCGGTGACGGTGGTGAGCTTGCGGTCCCGTACGTCCCGCAGCTCCTGCGCGGCGAGGCAGTGCTCGACGATCAGGCGGGCGTCGGTGCCGAACGAGGGGACGAGCGGGTTGCGCGCGGCCCCGAGCGTGCGGGCGATCACGGCCCGGCTGAACGCCTCGCCGAGATTCGGCCGGAACAGTGCGAACCGGCCGTCCTTCTGCTTGACTTCGGGCTGCACGGCCGCGAACGCCGACAGCTCGCCGTCGCGGTAGGCCGCCGAGGAGAGCGCCTGGGTGACCGCGGTCTGCGGGCCGACATCCGTACGGGGTATCTGCGCGCCGGGGGTCATGTCGAGTGTGGTCACGGTGCGTCCCCTCCTCCCCTTGTCAGCGGCAGGTTATCGTGCCGCGGGCCCACCCCGCTGATGATCGTCTGAAGAACCGTCACGACGGGTCGGCGGTCAGCCTTTTGGGCATGATTCCCAGATTTCGGTGACTTCGACCCTCCGGTGGTGTGCTCGATGACGGCCGGGGCCGCCGGATGAGGCAGGATCGGGGGTATGAGCCAAGTGGTGTTGAAGGATCCGGTGCTCGTCTTCGACGGTGACTGCGCGTTCTGTACGACGTGTGCGAACGCGGCCGAGCGGTACCTGCGCCAGACGCTGGCCTCGGGCGGGTGGGACGCGGTCCCGTTCCAGTTCGCCGACCTGGCGGAGCTGGACGCGCTGGCCGGCGGACGCGGCGAGGTCAGCTGGGAGCGGGCCGAGCGCGAGGTGCTGTGGGTGACGCCGGCCGGCCGGGTGTACGGCGGGGCGCGGGCGGTGGCCCGGCTGTTGATGCGCTCGGGGGGCGTGTGGGCGTACCTGGGCGGGCTGCTGGCGCTGGCACCGGTACGGCCGGTGGCGGACCTGGTCTACCGATGGGTGGCCAAGAACCGGCACCGGATGCCGGGCGGCACCCCGGCGTGCGCGCTGCCCGCGCGCCGTTCGTGAGCCAGGCCGTGAGCCGTCCGCACCGCCGTCCGCCCCAGTTGTGAGGCGAAAGCCCGGCGATGACGTACGGGCGGCGGCGGCCGGGATGGTCAGTCGCCGTCGGTGTGCGCGGCTGCGAGGGCGGCCGGCATCGGCTCGTGCCGCAGGTAGCTGCGGGAGAACTCGGCGGTGCCGTGGGTGAGTGAACGCAGGTCGACGGGGTAGCGGGCGAGTTCCAGCTCGGGGACCTCGGCGCGTAGCAGGGTCAGGCCCGGGCCGCCGGTCTCGGTGCCCAGCACCCGTCCGCGCCGGCCGGAGAGGTCGCCGAGCGCCGCGCCCAGGTACTCGTCGGGCAGCAGCACGCTGACCGCGGCGACGGGCTCCAGCAGCCGGACGACGGCATGGGTGGCGGCGTCGCGCAGGGCGAGGGCGGCGGCGCTCTGGAACGCGGAGTCCGAGGAGTCCACCGAGTGGGCCTTGCCGTCGACCAGGGTGACCCGGACGTCGACCAGCGGGTGGCCGGTGGCGACGCCCTTGGCGAGCTGGGCGCGCACGCCCTTCTCGACCGACGGGATGAAGTGCTTGGGCACCGCGCCGCCGACCACCCGCTCCTGGAACTCGAAGCCGGCGCCGGTCGGCAGCGGCTCCACCTCCAGGTCGCACAGGGCGTACTGGCCGTGGCCGCCGGACTGCTTGACCAGCCGGCCGTGACCGGCGGCCGCGGTGCCGAAGGTCTCGCGCAGGGCGACCTTGTAGGGGACGGTGTCGACGTGGACGCCGTGCCGGCCGCGCAGCCGGTCGAGTACGACCTCGGCGTGGGCCTCGCCGGTGCACCAGAGGACGAGCTGGTGGGTGTCCGCGTTCTGTTCCAGGCGCAGCGCGGGGTCCTCGGTGGTGAGCCTGGTCAGGGCCTGCGAGAGCTTGTCGTCGTCGGCCTTGCTGTGCGCCTCGATCGGGACGGGGAGCAGGGGCTCGGGCAGCGGCCAGGGGGCGAGCCGGACGGGGTGCCCGGGATCGGCGAGGGTGTCGCCGGTGTGGGCGGCGGTGAGCTTGGCCACGCAGACCAGGTCGCCGGCGAGGGCTTCGGGGACGATGCGCTGCTGTTTGCCGAAGGGACTGGTGAGCGTGGTGATGCGCTCGTCGAGCGTCTCCTCCTCCTGGTGGCTGGGGCCGGTGAGGCTGACGTGCGTGTCGGGGCGCAGGGTGCCGGTGAGGACGCGGACCAGACTGATCCGCCCGACGTAGGCGTCGCCGGTGACCCGGATCACCTGGGCGGCGAGCGGGGCGTCGGGGTCGCCCGGGGTGGGGTTGTCGCCCTCGAAGGGTTCGCGGCGCCGGGTGGGATCGGGGAAGGCGGTGGCGATGAGGTCGAGGAGTTCGGTGGCGCCCAGGCCCTGGTCGGTGGCGGCCAGTGCGGGGTGCAGCGCGCAGCTGAGTACCTCGCGGCGAAGGCCGTCCTCCAGCGCCTCGGTGTCGAGCGCCTCGCCGGCGAGGTAGCGCTCCATCAGGGTGTCGTCCTGGCCGGAGATGGCCTCGACCAGGCTCTCGCGGGCCGCTCCGGCGTCGGGTGCGGGGATGCTCTCGCCGTAGGCACGGCCGGTGAGCAGGTCGACCGAGCCGCGGGGGTGGCCCTCGGCGTACAGCGGGAGGTAGAGCGGGCGCAGCGTGTCGGGGCCCAGGCCGAAGGCGTCGTGGCAGGCGGTCAGGATGTCGTCGAAGCTGCTGCGGGCGACATCGAGCTTGGCGACCACCACGGCGCGGGGGATGCCCGCGTCCGCGCATTCGCGCCACAGGGCGCGGGTGGGGGCGGTGACGGGGTCGGTGGCGGAGACGACGAAGACGGCGGCGTCGGCGGCGTGCAGGCCGGCGCGCAGTTCGGCGGCGAAGTCGGGGTGGCCGGGCGGGTCGAGCAGGTTGATCTTGGTGCCGTTCCACTCCAGCGGCAGGACGGCCAGCTGTACCGAGCGCTGCTGCTTGTGCTCGATGTCCTCGTGGTCGGAGACGGTGTTGCCGTCGGCGATCCGCCCGGCTCGGCCGATGACGCCGACGGCGAGGGCCAGGGACTCGGCGAGGGTGGTCTTACCGGAGCCGCTGCAACCGATCAGGACGACGTTGCGCAGCTGCTGAGGGCGCTCGACGGGCGGCGCCTGCCCCGTTCGTGCCGTGGTGCGGTCGGCCATCGGAGGTCTCCTCCTGTCGCGGCGGAAGCCTTCCCAAGTCTAGGCAGGCTGCCTCGGGTGTGGCGCGCGCTGCGGTGCTGTCTGCCGCCTTCGGGCGCTTCGGTCCGGTGCCGACGTTCCTCTCTCCGGCGCTCCTGCGTCGCTTGTCGCTCGTCGCTTTCGGCGCCGGTGCGCCCTGCGGCGGGTGCTGTCTGCCGCCTTCGGGCGCTCTGGCCCGGAGGCGTATGGTCACTGCTTGTGTGCAGCTATGCGCCTTGAGTGATTGGCAGTTGGGGTCGGACGATCGTGGGGCGGTGTGGGGCGCGGGAGTGTGTGTGCGGCGTGGATACCATGGGTCAGCCGGGTGGGTCGATCCATTCGGCCGCCTGCCGCCGAGCGCGGCCCCAGGCGGAGACCGGTGAGATCGGAGCGGTCCGGAAGGCCATGCTCAACAAATACGCGCGTGCCTTCTTCACACGTGTCCTGACGCCCTTCGCCGCCTTTCTGATCCGCCTGGGTGTGAGCCCGGACGCGGTGACGCTGATCGGCACGGCCGGGTCGGTGGCCGGCGCGCTGGTGTTCTTCCCGCGTGGGGAGTTCTTCTGGGGCACCATCACGATCACCCTGTTCATCTTCTCGGACCTGGTGGACGGCAACATGGCCCGCCAGCTGGGCCGTACCAGCAAGTGGGGGGCGTTCCTGGACTCCACCCTGGACCGGGTCGCGGACGCGGCGATCTTCGGCGGGCTGGCCATGTGGTACGCGGGCCTGGGGGACAACAACCTGCTCTGCGCGGTGGCGATCTTCTGCCTGGCGAGCGGTCTGGTGGTGTCGTACACCAAGGCGCGGGCGGAGAGCCAGGGCCTGCCGTGCGACGTGTCCGGGCTGGTGGAGCGGGCCGAGCGGCTGGTGATCAGCCTGGTCGCGGCGGGGGTCGCGGGGCTGCACACCTTCGGGGTGCCCTATGTGGAGTGGCTGCTGCCGTTCGCCCTGTGGGTGGTCGCGGCGGGCAGTCTGGTGACGGTGTTCCAGCGGATGCTGACGGTGCGCCGCGAGGCGTTCGAGGCGGACCGCGTTGCGGCGGGGAGCCAGGGGGGCGTGTGAAGGACCGACTTGTCTACTCGGCCTACGCGACGGGCTGGGCGGTGCTGAAGCACCTGCCCGAGCCGGCGGCGCGCGGGCTGTTCGACCAGATCGCGGACGCGGCGTGGCGCAAGCGCGGCAAGCGGGTGCTCCAGCTGGAGGCCAACCTGCTGCGGGTGCACCCGGACGCGGACGAGGCCCGGCTGCGGGAGCTGTCCAGGGCCGGGATGCGCTCGTACCTGCGGTACTGGATGGAGTCGTTCCGGCTGCCGACCTGGAGCCGGCAGCGGATCGCCCGCGGCGTGCTGGTCGACGGGGTGGAGCACCTGAGCGCGGCGATGGAGTCCGGGCGCGGCGCGGTGATAGCGCTGCCGCACATGGGCAACTGGGACCTGGCGGGCGCCTGGGTGGCCTCGCACGTGGGCTACCCCTTCACCACCGTCGCCGAGCGGCTCAAGCCGGAGAAGCTCTTCGACCGCTTCGTGGCGTACCGCGAGGGCCTGGGGATGGAGGTGCTGGCCCTGACCGGAGGCGAGGTCTCGGTGGTCGGCACGCTGGCCCGGCGGCTGCGCGCGGGCAAGCTGGTCTGCCTGGTCGGCGACCGCGACCTGTCCGAGGCGGGCGTCGAGGTCGAGTTCTTCGGCGAGCGGACCCGGATGCCGCCCGGCCCCGCCGCGCTCTGCCTGCGTACGGGGGCGGCCCTGCTGCCCGTCACGCTCTGGTACGAGGGCCCGGTGATGCGCGGGCGGATCCACCCCGAGGTGCTGCCGCCGGCCGGGGACGGCGAGCGCAAGGAGCAGACGGCCGCGATGGTCCAGTCGATGGCGGACATCTGGGCCGAGGGCATCCGTGAGCATTCCGAGGACTGGCACATGCTGCAACGCCTGTGGCTGGCCGACCTGCCGCTGCGCGAGAGTGCGGCCGCCGAGCGGCCGTTCGCCGCGCCCGGCACCGAGCCCGCCGCCGAGCCGGCCGGGTCCTGAAGCAGCGTGAGAGGAAGCTCGTGAAGATCGGCATCGTCTGCCCGTACGACTGGGACGTCCCCGGTGGCGTGCAGTTCCACATCCGGGACCTGGCCGAGCACCTGATCGGGCTCGGCCACGAGGTCTCGGTGCTGGCGCCCGCGGAGGACGACGAGGCGCTGCCGCCGTACGTGGTCTCGGCCGGGCGGGCGGTGGCCGTGCCGTACAACGGCTCGGTGGCGCGGCTCAGCTTCGGGATCCTGTCGGCGGCGCGGGTGCGGCGCTGGCTGAACGAGGGCCGCTTCGACATCCTGCACGTGCACGAGCCGGCCTCGCCGAGCCTGTCGATGCTGGCGGCGTGGTCGGCCTCCGGGCCGATGGTCGGCACCTTCCACACCTCCAACCCGCGTTCGCGGGCGATGATCGCGGCCTCGCCCATCCTCCAGCCCGGGCTGGAGAAGATGCGCGCCCGAATCGCGGTCAGCGAGTACGCCCGGCGCACCCTGGTGGAGCACCTGGGCGGCGACGCGGTGGTGATCCCCAACGGCGTGGACGTCGGCTTCTTCGCGGACGCCGAGCCGGACGAGCGCTGGACGGGCGGGGTCGCCGACGGCGGGCCGGGCACGATCGGCTTCATCGGCCGGATCAACGAGCCGCGCAAGGGCCTGCCGACGCTGCTGGCCGCGCTGCCGAAGATCCTCGCCGAGCGCCCCGGCGTGCGGCTGCTGGTGGCCGGCAAGGGCGACGAGGAGGAGGCCGTGGCGGGCCTGGCCCCCGAGGTCCGGGCCCAGGTGGAGTTCCTCGGCATGGTCAGCGATCAGGACAAGGCCAGGCTGCTGCGCAGCGTGGACCTGTACGTGGCGCCGAACACCGGTGGCGAGAGCTTCGGGATCATCCTGGTCGAGGCGATGTCGGCGGGCGCTCCGGTGCTGGCGAGCGACCTGGACGCGTTCAAGCAGGTGCTGGACGGCGGTGACGCGGGCGAGCTGTTCCCGGTGGAGGACGCGGACGCGCTGGCCTCGGCGGCGGTCCGGCTGCTGGGCGACCCGGACCGGCTGGAGGAGCTGCGCAAGGCGGCCTCGCGGCACGTGCGGCGCTTCGACTGGTCGACGGTCGGTGCGGACATCCTGTCGGTGTACGAGACGGTGACGGCCGGTACGGCCGCCGTGGTGGAGGAGGACGAGCGCACCGCCGGTGGCTGGCGCGGTCGCCTGGGCCTCGCCCGGGACTGACGGCCGGTGCTCTCCCGGGGCGGGCTTCCGCGGTGCCCGCTCGCGGGCGGCGTCCGGTCGCTAGGGTGGGCGCCGGGGACCGGCCGCGGCCGCGGGCGGCCGCCGCGTTGACCGTCCGATGCCTGGAGGCCCCGATGCCGCAGATCTCCGTCGACTACTCCGCCCACCTGGCGGGCTCCTTCGACCGGCAGGCCTTCGGCCTGGCGTTGAACGCCCTGACGGTGAAGACCATCGCCGCGACGCCGGAGGCCTGCAAGACGCGCTTCCGTCAGGTCGAGGAGTCGGTGGTGGGCGAGCGCGTGGCCCCGCACGCGCTGGTGTTCGTGGAGTTCCAGATCTTCCCCGGGCGCAGCGCCGAGGCCAAGGCCGAGCTGAGCGAGGCGGTGCTGGCGCTGGTGGCCGAGCACCTCGCACCGGCGCCGGGGGAGCCGCTGCACGCGGCGGTGAACGTGGTCGACATCGACCGTGGCAGCTACCGGGGTGTGACGCTCGCCGGCTGACCCGGCGGCAGCGGGTAGCGTAGCGCCCCGTGACTACGTGGATCTGGGCCGCTGTGGCCGTGGTGCTGTTCGGGATGTACCTCAGTTGGACGGCCGGCCGGCTGGACCGCCTGCACGCCCGGATCGACGCCGCCCGCGCGGCACTGGACGCGCAGCTGGTCCGCCGGGCCTCCGTCGCGCTGGAGCTGGCGACTTCCTCGCAGCTGGACCCGGCGGCCTCACTGCTGCTGTACGAGGCCTCGCACGCGGCCCGGCAGGCGGAGGACGAGCAGCGTGAGGTCGCCGAGAGCGAGTTGAGTCTGGCGCTGCGGGCGGTCTTCGCGGAGCCGGAGCAGGTGGCGGCGCTGATCGCCGCGCCCGGTGGTGAAGAAGCTGTGAAGGATCTGACGGCCGCGGTACGCCGGGTTCCGATGGCCCGGCGCTTCCACAATGACGCGGTGCGGGCGGCGCGTGCCGTCCGTGAGCACCGGCTGGTGCGCTACTTCCGGCTGGCGGGCAAGGCGCCGTTCCCGATGGCCTTCGAAATGGACGACGAGCCTCCGATTGCGCTGACCCCCGAGGGCGCTCCGGCCTGACCTCGGCGGCCGGTGGCGGTTCGGCCTGTTTGTCGTATCCCGAGGGCCGGGATGGACTTGGTGGCGCATCGATCCGGCCTGTCTTCCGCCTAACATAGGGCGATAGCACTGGTTCATCTTCGAGTGAGGTCTCACGTGTCCACCACCCCCATCACCGCAGACCAGCCGCAGATCGGCACCGCCCGGGTCAAGCGCGGCATGGCCGAGCAGCTCAAGGGCGGTGTGATCATGGATGTGGTCAACGCCGAGCAGGCGAAGATCGCCGAGGACGCCGGTGCCGTGGCCGTCATGGCCCTGGAGCGCGTTCCGGCCGACATCCGCAAGGACGGCGGCGTGGCCCGGATGTCCGACCCGGACATGATCGACGGCATCATCAACGCGGTCTCCATCCCGGTGATGGCCAAGTCCCGTATCGGCCACTTCGTCGAGGCCCAGGTCCTGCAGGCGCTCGGCGTCGACTACATCGACGAGTCCGAGGTGCTGACCCCGGCCGACGAGGTCAACCACTCCGACAAGTGGGCCTTCACCACCCCCTTCGTCTGCGGCGCCACCAACCTGGGCGAGGCCCTGCGCCGCATCGCCGAGGGTGCGGCCATGATCCGCTCCAAGGGCGAGGCCGGCACCGGCAACGTGGTCGAGGCCGTGCGCCACATGCGCCAGATCAACGGTGACATCCGCCGCCTGGCCACCCTCGACGAGAACGAGCTCTACGTCGCGGCCAAGAACCTCCAGGCGCCGTACGAGCTGGTGAAGGAGGTCGCGCAGCTGGGCAAGCTCCCGGTCGTGCTGTTCTCCGCCGGTGGCGTGGCCACCCCGGCCGACGCCGCCCTGATGATGCAGCTCGGCGCCGAGGGCGTGTTCGTCGGCTCCGGCATCTTCAAGTCCGGCGACCCGGCCAAGCGCGCCGCCGCCGTCGTCAAGGCCACCACGTTCTACGACGACCCGAAGGTCATCGCGGACGTCTCGCGCGGCCTCGGCGAGGCCATGGTCGGCATCAACTGCGACACCCTGCCCGAGACCGAGCGGTACGCCAACCGCGGCTGGTAGTCCCTGCCCGACGGCCCGCCGCGCGGATTCTCGGCGCGGCGGGCCGTCGTGCGTCGTCCGTTCGAGAAGTCTGAAGAGGTAGCAACCGTGTCCAGCAGCACCCCAGTCATCGGTGTCCTCGCCCTGCAGGGCGACGTCCGCGAGCACCTGATCGCGCTCGCCGAGGCCGACGCGCTCGCCCGCCCGGTGCGCCGCCCCGAGGAGCTGGCCGAGGTCGACGCCCTGGTGATCCCCGGCGGGGAGTCCACCACCATGTCGAAGCTGGCGCTGGCCTTCGGGATGATGGCGCCGCTGCGTGAGCGGGTCGCCGGCGGGATGCCGGTCTACGGCTCCTGCGCGGGCATGATCATGCTGGCCGACAAGATCCTGGACGGCCGGGACGACCAGGAGACCGTCGGCGGCATAGACATGACCGTGCGCCGCAACGCCTTCGGCCGCCAGAACGAGTCCTTCGAGTCCGCCCTCGCCTTCCAGGGCCTGGCCGGCGAGCCGGTGCACGGCGTCTTCATCCGCGCCCCCTGGGTCGAGGCCGTGGGCGCCGGCGTCGAGGTGCTCGCCGAGCTGCCCGCCGCGGACGGTCCGGAGAGCCGGATCGTGGCGGTCCGTCAGGGCAATCTGCTGGCGACCTCCTTCCACCCCGAACTGACGGGCGATCACCGCGTGCACGCGTACTTCGTGCGGATGGTCGAGGCGGCCCTGGCCTAGGCCGGGCGGCCCGGCCCGGCCGGAGCGCCGCCCGCGAGGCGCGCCCCGGTCCGGTGCCCGGTGCGGGGTGCGGCACCGGTAGGATCTCTTCTGTTCATTTCCCTTTTGGCGACGTAAAGGAGCTGGCGATGTCCGGCCACTCTAAGTGGGCTACCACCAAGCACAAGAAGGCCGTGATCGACGCCAAGCGCGGCAAGCTCTTCGCCAAGATGATCAAGAACATCGAGGTGGCGGCGCGCACCGGCGGCGGCGACCCGGCGGGTAACCCGACGCTGTACGACGCCATCCAGAAGGCGAAGAAGAGCTCCGTCCCGATCGACAACATCAACCGCGCCGTCAAGCGCGGTTCGGGCGCGGAGGCCGGCGGGGCCGACTACTCGACCATCATGTACGAGGGTTACGGCCCCAACGGCGTGGCGGTGCTCATCGAGTGCCTCACCGACAACCGCAACCGTGCCGCCTCCGACGTGCGCGTGGCGATGACCCGCAACGGCGGCTCGATGGCCGACCCGGGCTCGGTGTCGTACATGTTCACCCGCAAGGGTGTCGTGATCGTCCCCAAGGCCGACGGTGTCGACGAGGACAAGGTGTTCGAGGTCGTCCTGGACGCCGGCGCCGAGGAGGTCAACGACCTCGGCGAGTCCTACGAGGTGATCAGCGCGGCCACCGACATGGTCGCCGTGCGCACCGCGCTGGTGGACGCCGGTCTGGACTACGACTCGGCCGACGCCAACTTCGTGCCGAGCGTGCAGGTCGAGCTGGACGTCGACGGCGCCCGCAAGATCTTCAAGCTGATCGACGCCCTGGAGGACAGCGACGACGTGCAGAACGTCTTCGCCAACTTCGACATCAGCGACGAGGTCGGCGCCCAGCTCGACGCCGAGTAGGCGCCCGTAGCGGCAGTCGCACCGTCCGGCCCGGTGGTCCCCAGGGACCGCCGGGCCGGTGTCGTCGGTCCGCCTGTCGGACCCGCCCGATAGCCTTCGGTGGATCGGACGAGAGGCAGGTACGCGGGTGCGGGTGCTGGGAGTGGACCCTGGGCTGACCAGGTGCGGTGTCGGCGTGGTCGACGGCTCGCCGGGGCGCCCGCTGCGGATGGTCGGCGTCGGGGTGCTGCGCACGCCCGCCGACGCGGAGATCGGGCAGCGGCTGCTGCTGATAGAGCAGGGCATGGAGAGCTGGCTGGACGAACACCGGCCCGATCTGGTCGCCGTCGAGCGGGTCTTCGCCCAGCACAACGTCAGCACCGTGATGGGCACGGCCCAGGCCAGCGCCGTCGCGATGCTCTGCGCGACCAGACGCGGCCTGCCCGTCACCCTGCACACCCCCAGCGAGGTCAAGGCGGCCGTCACCGGCTCGGGCCGCGCCGACAAGGCGCAGGTCACCGCCATGGTGACGCGGCTGCTGCGGCTGGATGCCCCGCCCAAGCCCGCCGACGCGGCCGACGCGCTGGCCCTCGCCATCTGCCACATCTGGCGCGGGGCGGCCACCGACCGGATCGCCGCCGCGCTCGCCAAGGCCCCGGGGCCGGCCGTGGCCGCCCGCTCGACCGCCCGCCCAGCCGCACGTCAGGAGTACCGCCGGTGATCGCGTTCGTCCAGGGGCCGGTCGCGGCCCTCACCAGTCACGCCGCCGTGGTCGAGGTCGGCGGCGTGGGCCTGGCGCTGCAGTGCACCCCCGCCACGCTGGCCGCCCTGCGCACGGGCGAGCCGGCCCGGCTGCACACCTCGCTGGTGGTCCGCGAGGACTCCCTGACGCTTTACGGCTTTGTCGACGATGACGAGCGCGCGACCTTCGAGATCCTCCAGGCGGCCCCCGGCGTCGGGCCCCGGCTCGCGCAGGCGATCCTGGGCGTGCACAGTCCCGACGCGCTGCGCCTGGCCATCGCCGGCGGGGACGAGAAGGCGCTGATCAAGGTGCCGGGCATCGGCAAGGCCAAGGCACAGAAGCTGCTGCTGGAGTACAAGGACAAGCTCGGCGCCCCGGTGGGCAGTGTCCCGGCGCAGAAGCCGCTGGCCGCAGGGCCGGCGCCGTGGAGCGAGCAGCTGCACTCGGCGCTGGTCGGCCTCGGCTACGCTCCGCGCGAGGCGGACGACGCCGTCGCGGCGGTCGCCCCGCAGGCCGAGGAGCAGTCCAGCCCCGACGTCGGCGCCCTGCTCAGGGCCGCCCTGCGCACGCTCAACCGCACCCGCTGACCGGGCCCCACCGCCCGTACCGAGCACCCCGCCCGCCCCGCCCGCCCCGCGCGCAGCACCGGCAGCACCGGCAGCACCGGCAGTATCCGAACCTTCCGCATCGCCCGACCGACGACTGGAGCCCGCCCCGATGAGCCCGTACGACTCCGACCCGGCCGACCGGCTGGTGACGGCCGCCGCCGACGGCGAGGACCAGGCGGTGGAGGCGGCGCTGCGGCCCAAGCAACTGGACGAGTTCATCGGGCAGGAGCGGGTGCGGGAGCAGCTCTCGCTGGTGCTCCAGGCCGCCCGCAAGCGCGGCAAGGCCCCCGACCACGTCCTGCTCAGCGGCCCGCCCGGGCTGGGCAAGACCACCCTGTCCATGATCATCGCGGCCGAGCTGAACGCCCCGATCCGGATCACCTCGGGCCCCGCCATCCAGCATGCCGGAGATCTGGCGGCGATCCTGTCCTCGCTCACCGAGGGCGAGGTGCTCTTCCTCGACGAGATCCACCGGATGTCCCGGCCCGCCGAGGAGATGCTCTACATGGCGATGGAGGACTACCGGGTCGACGTGATCGTCGGCAAGGGTCCGGGCGCCACCGCCATCCCGCTGGAGCTGCCGCCCTTCACCCTGGTCGGGGCCACCACCCGGGCCGGCCTGCTGCCCCCGCCGCTGCGCGACCGCTTCGGGTTCACCGGCCACATGGAGTTCTACGCCCCCGCCGAGCTCCAGCGGGTCGTGCACCGCTCGGCCGCCCTGCTGGACGTGGAGATCGACCCGGCCGGCGCCGCCGAGATCGCCGGCCGTTCCCGGGGCACGCCCCGGATCGCCAACCGGCTGCTGCGCCGGGTGCGCGACTACGCCCAGGTCAAGTACGACGGCGTGGTCAGCCAGGAGATCGCGGCCCAGGCCCTGCAGGTGTACGAGGTGGACGCGCGCGGCCTGGACCGGCTCGACCGCGCGGTGCTGGACGCGCTGCTCCGGCTGTTCGGCGGCGGTCCGGTCGGTTTGTCGACACTGGCGGTCGCCGTGGGTGAGGAGGCCGAGACGGTCGAGGAGGTCGCCGAGCCGTTCCTGGTACGCGAGGGCTTGCTCGCCCGTACCCCCCGCGGGCGGATCGCCACCGCCGCCGCCTGGCAGCACCTCGGGCTGACGCCGCCGGTGCAGGCCCCGCCCGGCCAGGGGGCCCGTGCGGCCGTGCCCACCCAGTCCGAGCTGTTCAGCCCCGGGAAGGCCCCCGTGCAGGAAAAGGGGACGGGATGAGGAATCCGTGCAGGTACATGCTCGCCACTTTCGGCGGCAGGATGCGATGCTTGGCGTTGTCCGATCAGTACGGGTCGCCTAGACTCCGCCGGACCGCCCCTCTCACCTGACGGGCCGACCATTACCACAGGCCGCCCGGGCGGCGGCCCGTAAAGGACCCTGGCTGCAGTGAACCTCATCATCCTTCTCCTCCCAATCGCCGCGATCTTCCTGATGTTCAGGTCGCAGAAGAAGCGCCAGCAGCAGATGCAGACCATGCAGACCGCGCTGGAGCCCGGGGCGGGAGTGCGCACGATCGGCGGCCTGTACGCCCAGGTGAAGGCCGTCAACGACGAGACCGTCGAGCTGGAGATCGCCCCCGGCGTCGTCTCGCACTTCACCAAGAGCGCGGTCGCCGCGGTGCTGGACCCGCAGGAGTACGACGCGATCATCAACGGCCGCCCGGCCGAGGAGGAGCTCCTGGACGAGGAGCCGGCCGAGCAGGACACGGCCGACGTCATGGCCGAGGCGGGCGAGAAGCCGCTGACGCTCACGAAGGAAAGCCCCGAGAAGGGCGATGCCGAGGGCGGGGCTCCCGCGAGCAAGTAGTACGGTCGGGCACACCCGGCCGCGCGGCGCAGTGCCGCGAGCCCACACGGACCTCAGGGCCGCCGTCCCGTGATGCCCCCGTCCCGCCACGAGCCGGACGGGGGTCCGGCGGGAGGTGGCATGGACAGGGAGAAACGAGCAAGGTGGCAACACCCAAGTCGCGCCCGCGCGACGGCTACCCGGGACGGGCACTGGCCCTGATCCTTGCGGTGACCGTCGGATTGGTCGCCCTCATGTTCGGGACGGGCAACACCAAGCCCCGCCTCGGGATCGACCTCGCCGGCGGTACCAGCATCACGCTGACCGCGAAGTCGGAGGACCCCAAGGCGATCAACAAGTCCACGATGGACATCGCGGTGGGCATCATCCAGAAGCGCGTCAACGGGATGGGCGTCTCCGAGGCGGAGGTGCAGACCCAGGGCGACAAGAACATCGTCGTCAACATCCCCAAGGGCGGTGACAAGCAGTCGGCCGCCGACCAGGTCGGCGCCACCGCCAAGCTCTACTTCCGCCCGGTCCTCGCCTACGCGCCCAGCGGCGTGACGGTCCCCGCGCCCACCGCGAGCCCATCGGCCGGCGGCAGTGCCGCCCCGAGCGCCTCGCCCCCCGCGGGCGCCACCGCCACCCCCAGCGCCAGCGGCACCAAGGCCGGCCGCGCCGTCAGCGGCGCCCTGACGGCCAACGGGACGCCCAGCGCGACCCCGAGCGCCACCGCGAGCGGCTCCGCCGCCCCGAGCGCCTCGGCGAGCGCCAGCGCCGCCCCGAGCGCCGCGACCGCCCCGCCGGTTACCGCGCCGGACATGTCCGCCGCGCTCACCCAGGGCACCGTGCCGCCGGACCTCGCGAAGCAGTTCGCCGACCTGGACTGCTCCAAGCCGGAGCAGCAGATCGACCACCAGAGCGCGGACACCGCCAAGGCCACCGTCGCCTGTAGCTACGACAAGGAACAGGGCCTCTACAACAAGTTCGCCCTGGGCCCGGTCGCCGTGAACGGCGCGGACGTCTCGCACGCACAGGCGATCATCGACACCCAGCAGGGCGCCGGCTGGCAGGTGCAGCTGAAGTTCAACGACAAGGGCTCCAGCGCCTTCGCCAGCACCACCGGCCAGCTCGCCACCCAGCCCTCCCCGGGCAACCAGTTCGCCATCGTCCTGGACGGCAAGGTGGTCTCCCACCCCTACGTCAGCCAGTCGATCACCGGCGGCTCGGCGGTCATCTCCGGCAACTTCACCCAGTCCGAGGCCCAGGACCTGGCCAACGTGCTGAGCTACGGCGCGCTGCCGCTGAGCTTCACCCAGAGCGACTTCGTCACCGTCTCCCCGCAGCTCGGCGGCGACCAGCTGAAGGCCGGCCTGATCGCCGGCGCGATCGGCATGCTGCTGGTCGTCCTGTACTCGCTGGTCTACTACCGCGGCCTCGGCCTGGTCTCCATCGCCGGTCTGGTGGTCTCGGCCGTGCTGACCTACGCGATCATGAGCCTGCTCGGTGCCGGTATCGGCTTCGCGCTGAACCTCCCGGCCGTCTGCGGCGCGATCGTCGCGATCGGTATCACCGCGGACTCCTTCATCGTGTACTTCGAGCGCATCCGCGACGAGGTCCGCGAGGGCGCCCTGCTGCGCCCGGCCGTCCAGCGCGCCTGGCCGCGCGCCCGGCGCACCATCCTGGTGTCGGACTTCGTGTCCTTCCTCTGCGCCGCGGTGCTCTACCTGGTCTCGGTCGGCAAGGTGCAGGGCTTCGCCTTCACCCTCGGCCTGACCACCGCGCTCGACGTCGTGGTGATCTTCCTCTTCACCAAGCCGCTGATCACGCTGCTGGCCCGCCGCAAGTTCTTCTCGGACGGCCATCCCTGGTCGGGCCTGGACCCCAAGCGCCTGGGCGCCCGCCCGCCGCTGCGCAGCACCCGTCGCCGCTCCTCCGCCCCTGCCGCCACGAAGGAGGCCTGACGCCATGTCACGCTTCTCCAATCTGGGCCACCGGCTCTACCAGGGCGAGGTCAGCTTCGACTTCGTCGGGCGCCGCAAGCTCTGGTACAGCATCTCCGGCGTCATCGTGCTGGTCGCCGCGATCGGTCTCGCGATGGGCCTGCACCTGGGCATCGAGTTCAAGGGCGGGTCGGTCTACACCGTCACCAAGCCGGGGCTGACCGTCTCCCAGGCGCAGACGGCGGCCAACAACATCACCCACGACTCCACCGCGCTGGTGCAGTCGACCGACAAGGGTGAGATCCGCATCCAGGTGAGCTCCGAGAAGGAGATCACCGGCGGCGCGTTCACCGCCGAGCTCTCCAAGGAGCTCAACGTCCCCGTCAAGGACATCAACTCCCAGGTGATCGGCCCCAGCTGGGGTGAGCAGATCTCCCAGAAGGCCCTGCTCGGCCTGGTCATCTTCATGGTGCTGGTGACGGTCTACCTGGCCATCGCCTTCGAGTGGCGGATGGCGGTGGCCGCCCTGGTCGCCCTCATCCACGACCTCCTGATCACCATCGGCGTGTACGCCCTGGTGGGCTTCGAGGTCACCCCCGGTACGGTGATCGGCTTCCTGACCATCCTCGGGTACTCGCTCTACGACACGGTCGTCGTCTTCGACACCGTGAAGGAGAACACCAAGGGCCTCACCAAGCAGAACAAGCTCACCTACAGCGAGGCCGCCAACGCGGGCCTCAACCAGACCCTGGTGCGCTCGATCAACACCACGGTGGTCGCCCTGCTGCCGGTCGCGGCCCTGCTGTTCATCGGCGGCGGCCTGCTGGGCGCCGGCACGCTGAACGACATCTCGCTCGCGCTCTTCATCGGCCTCGCCGCCGGTGCCTACTCCTCGATCTGCGTCGCCACCCCGCTGCTCGCGCAGCTCAAGGAGGAGCAGCCGGAGATGAAGGCGCTGGCCAAGAAGGTCTTCCAGCGCCGCGCCGCCGAGGCCAAGGCCGCGGCCGAGGCCGGTGGCGAGGTGCCGCCGGGCGAGGAGTTCACGGACGAGGACCTCCCGGCGGGTATGGTCGGGCAGCGTGACCGTACCGGCCGGGCCCGCCCCAAGGGCCGCCCGTCCGGCAAGCGCTGATCCCGTTCCCCGCATCGAAGGACCCTCAGTGACCTCCCTCGACACCGCCCTGGCCGACCTGTTGAACAGCAGGATCAGGGACGTCCCCGACTACCCGAAGCCCGGCGTGCTGTTCAAGGACATCGCGCCGCTGCTCGCCGACCCCGAGGCCTTCGCGGCTCTGGTCAAGGCGCTGGCGGAGCGGGCCGAGGCCCTCGGGGCGACCAAGGTGGTGGGTCTGGAGGCGCGTGGGTTCGTGCTCGCGGCCCCGGCGGCCTTCGCCGCCGGGCTCGGCTTCGTGCCGATCCGCAAGCAGGGCAAGCTGCCCGGCGAGGTGTTCCGGCGCTCGTACGAGCTGGAGTACGGCTCGGCGACGCTGGAGGTGCAGTGCGACGCCTTCGCACCCGGTGAGCGGGTGCTGGTGGTCGACGACGTGCTGGCCACCGGCGGCACCATCGGCGCCTCGCTGGACCTGGTGAAGGAGGCCGGCGCCGAGCTGGCGGGCGTGGTCGTGCTGATGGAGCTGGGCTTCCTGGACGGCCGCGCCAAGCTGGCCGAGCACCTGGGCGGCGCTCCGCTGGAGACGCTGGTCGTGGTCTGAGGCAGTGACCTGAGGCAGGACGGATGAGGGCGGCGGTCGGAGGAATCCGGCCGCCGCCCTCGGCGCGTTCGCGCCCGCCCGCCGGTCGGGGCGACACTTCAGGGGCGGGCGGCGGAACACCGGCCCGCTGCTCTCGGTACCATGAAGATTCATCCCTTCCCACTGTGCGAGGGGTCAGGCCCCGCGCCCCGAGGAGTGTCCTTGCCCGACGAGGTTGTGCCCACGGCCGACGCCGCCACCCCCGACAGACAGCCCGCGCCCTCGGGGGCGACCCCGGCGCGCCCGGCTCAGACCTCCCCGTCGCGGCCGGTGGCGCCCCTCGCCCGCCCGGCCTCCTCCGGCGGCATGCGGGCCCGCCTGGCCCGCCTCGGCGGCCAGCGCAACACCGTGCTCAATCCGGTGCTGGAGCCGCTGTTCCGCTCCATCCGGGCCAACGACCCGAAGGCCGACCCGGCGCTGCTGCGCGACATCGAGCGGGCCTACGCCGTCGCCGAGAAGTGGCACCGGGGGCAGAAGCGCAAGAGCGGCGACCCGTACATCACCCACCCGCTGGCGGTCTCGACGATCCTGGCCGAGCTGGGCATGGACGCCGCGACGCTGATGGCCGGGCTGCTGCACGACACCGTCGAGGACACCGACTACGGCCTGGAGACGCTGCGCCGGGACTTCGGCGACTCGGTGGCCCTGCTGGTGGACGGCGTCACCAAGCTGGACCGGGTCAAGTTCGGCGAGGCCGCGCAGGCCGAGACCGTCCGCAAGATGGTCGTGGCGATGGCCAAGGACCCGCGGGTCCTGGTGATCAAGCTGGCCGACCGCCTGCACAACATGCGCACCATGCGCTACCTCAAGCGGGAGAAGCAGGAGAAGAAGGCCCGCGAGACGCTGGAGATCTACGCCCCGCTGGCGCACCGGCTGGGCATGAACACCATCAAGTGGGAGCTGGAGGACCTCGCCTTCGCGATCCTCTACCCCAAGATGTACGACGAGATCGTGCGGCTGGTCGCCGAGCGCGCCCCCAAGCGGGACGAGTACCTCGCGACCGTCATCGACCAGGTCCAGGGGGACCTGCGCGGAGCCCGGATCACCGCTTCCGTGACCGGCAGGCCGAAGCACTACTACTCGGTCTACCAGAAGATGATCGTCCGGGGCCGGGACTTCGCCGAGATCTACGACCTGGTGGGCATCCGGGTCCTGGTCGACACCGTCCGCGACTGCTACGCGGCGCTGGGCACCATCCACGCGCGGTGGAACCCGGTGCCGGGGCGGTTCAAGGACTACATCGCGATGCCCAAGTTCAACATGTACCAGTCGCTGCACACGACGGTGATCGGCCCCGGCGGCAAGCCCGTCGAGCTCCAGATCCGTACCTTCGACATGCACCGGCGGGCCGAGTACGGCATCGCCGCGCACTGGAAGTACAAGCAGCGGGCGGTGGCCGGTACCTCCAAGGTCCGCACCGACACCCCCTCGCAGGTCCGCAAGGACGACAAGGCCGGCGCCGTCAACGAGATGGCCTGGCTGCGGCAGCTGCTGGACTGGCAGAAGGAGACCGAGGACCCGAGCGAGTTCCTGGAGTCGCTGCGCTTCGACCTCTCCAACAACGAGGTCTTCGTCTTCACGCCCAAGGGCGACGTGATAGCGCTGCCGGCCAGCTCCACGCCGGTGGACTTCGCCTTCGCGGTGCACACCGAGGTCGGGTACCGCTGTATAGGAGCCCGGGTCAACGGGCGCCTGGTGCCGCTGGAATCCACGTTGGAGAACGGCGACAGCGTCGAGGTCTTCACCTCCAAGGCGGAGAACGCCGGGCCCTCCCGGGACTGGCTGGGCTTCGTCAAGTCCCCGCGCGCCCGCAACAAGATCCGCGCCTGGTTCTCCAAGGAGCGCCGCGAGGAGGCGATCGAGCACGGCAAGGAGGCCATCGCCAGGGCGATGCGCAAGCAGGGCCTGCCGATCCAGCGGATCCTGACCGGCGACTCGCTGGTCACCCTGGCGCACGAGATGCGCTACCCCGACATCTCCTCGCTCTACGCGGCGATCGGCGAGGGCCATGTCGCGGCGCAGAACATCGTCCAGAAGCTGGTGCAGGCGCTCGGCGGCGAGGAGGGCGCCACCGAGGACCTCGCCGAGACGGCCACCCCGACGCACGACGGCCGGGCGGCACGCCGCCGGGCCAAGGGCGACCCGGGCGTGATCGTCAAGGGCGTGGACGACGTCTGGGTGAAGCTCTCGCGCTGCTGCACCCCGGTGCCGGGCGACCCGATCGTCGGCTTCGTGACCCGTGGCAACGGCGTCTCGGTGCACCGGGCGGACTGCGTCAACGTGGAGTCGCTGAGCCAGCAGCCGGAGCGGATGATCGAGGTCGAGTGGGCGGCCACCCAGTCCTCGGTCTTCCTGGTGGCCATCCAGGTGGAGGCGCTGGACCGCTCGCGCCTGCTCTCGGACGTCACCCGGGTGCTCTCCGACCAGCACGTCAACATCCTGTCGGCGGCGGTGCAGACCTCGCGGGACCGGGTGGCGATGAGCCGCTTCACCTTCGAGATGGGCGACCCCAAGCACCTCGGGCACGTGCTCAAGGCCGTCCGTGGCGTCGAGGGCGTGTACGACGTCTACCGGGTCACCTCGGCCCGCAAGTAGCGCGGCGCACAGCGAGAGGGCCCCACCGCCTCTGCGGTGGGGCCCTCTCGCTGTCCGGGTCGACGGCTCCGGCCGGGAGGCCGGATCGGCCGGGGATCAGCCGGAGAACTCCTCCAGGCTCTTCTGGGCCTGGTCCAGCAGCGTCTGCACGCCCGCGAGCTCCGACTCCAGCTTCGCGCTCCTGGAGGCGTTGCCGGCGGCCTTCGCCTTCTCCAGGTCGGCCCGCAGCTTGTCCGCCTTGGCCTGGAGCAGCCCGGTCATGCCGGCCGCGCGGGCCTTGGCCTCCGGGTTGGAGCGCTTCCACTCGGCGTCCTCGGCCTCGCGGATCGCCCGCTCGACCGTGCCGAGCCGCGCGTCCAGCTTCGGCCGGGCGTCGCGCGGCACGTGGCCGATGGCCTCCCAGCGCTCGCTGATGTCGCGCAGCGAGGCCTTGGCGGCCTTCAGGTCGGTGATCGGCAGCAGCGCCTCCGCCTCGGCCGCCAGCACCTCCTTGAGCTTCTGGTTCTCCACCTGCTCGGCGTCGCGCTCACTGAACACGGCGGAGCGGGCCTGGAAGAACACGTCCTGCGCGCCGCGGAAGCGGGCCCACAGCTCGTCCTCGATGTCGCGCTGGGCGCGCCCGGCGGCCTTCCAGCGGGCCATCAGGTCGCGGTACGCGGCGGCGGTGTCACCCCACTCGGTGGAGCCGGAGAGCGCCTCGGCCTCGGCGACCAGCTTCTCCTTGGCCGCGCGGGCCTGGTCGCGCTCGGCGTCCAGGGTCGCGAAGTGCGCCTTGCGGTGCTTGGAGAAGACCGAGCGCGCGTGCGAGAACCGGTGCCAGAGCTCGTCGTCGCTCTTGCGGTCCAGGCGCGGCAGGCCCTTCCAGATGTCCACCAGGGCGCGCAGCCGGTCCCCGGCCTCCCGCCACTGGGTGGACTCGGCGAGCTGCTCGGCCTCGGCGACCAGCTTCTCCTTGGCCGTCCGGGTCTCGTCCTGGGCCTTGGCGCGGGCGGCCTTGCGCTCCTCGCGACGGCTCTCGATCTCGGTGCTCAGCGCGTCGAGCCGCTTGGCCAGCGCGTCCAGGTCACCGACCGCGTGCGCGTCGACCACCTGCGTGCGCAGGTGCTCCAGCGCCGTCTGGGCGTCCTTGGCGGCGAGGTCGGTGGTCCGCACCCGCTTCTCCAGCAGGCCGATCTCCACCGCGATGCCCTGGTACTTGCGCTCGAAGTAGGCGAGGGCCTCCTCGGGGGAGCCGGCCTGCCAGGAGCCGACGACGCGTTCGCCGTCCGCCGTCCTGACGTAGACCGTCCCCTGCTCGTCGACACGGCCCCACGGGTCGCTGCTCATAGCGCGTCCTCCACATGACGTCGCGCCCGCCGCCGTGGCGGCCCGCGTACGTCGTCCACAGTTGATGTGCGGCGGACCGATGGGTCCGCCGTCCCGCCCGCCGTACTTGCCTGTTGCCGAGGGTGACGGCCGACGGGTCTGGGCACCCTACACAACGCCAACATAGGCGACCAGGCCCGGTGCTGTCCGCATCCGGGCCGGGTGATTTCCCCGGTCGCTGCGCCCCCGCCGGCCCGAGGCCCGCGGTGCGCAGCGACCGAAGAGGTCAACTCTTGACGGTGGTCACCGAGTTGAGCGTCACGTCGGCCATCGGGTGGCCGTCGCTGGAGCGCTCCAGGGTGCCCGCGTCGGCGATCTTCTGGAGCGAGTCCAGGCCGCCGGTGATCTTCCCGAACGGAGTGTAGTTGGGCGGCAGCTTGGTGTCCTTGTAGACCAGGAAGAACTGGCTGCCGTTGGTGCCGGGGCCGGCGTTGGCCATCGCCACCGTGCCCGCCGGGTAGGTCGCGCCGGTGAGGTTCTCGTCGGCGAACTGGTAACCCGGGCCGCCCGCGCCGCCCGGGTTGGCGCCGGCCGCGGTCGGGTCACCCGCGGTCGGGTCGCCGCACTGGAGCACGAAGATGCCGTCGGTGGTGAGCCGGTGGCACTTCACGTGGTCGAAGTACTGCTCGCCGGAGAGGAAGGCGAAGGAGTTCACCGTGTGCGGCGCCTTGGCGGCGTCGAGCGCGATCGTCACCTTGCCGCAGTTGGTGTCCAGCGTCGCGGTGTACGCGGCCTTGGTGTCCACCGTCAGGGCCGGCTCGGTCTTCCACTGCTTGCCGCCCGGCTTGCCCTCGGCCGGGGCGGCGCAGCCCTCGACCGGCGTGCGGGTCGGCGCCGCGGTGGGCTGGGTGGCGGGGGAGGTCGGCGGGGCCTGGGCCGCGGTGTCCTTCTCCTTCTTGTCACCGGAGTCGAACGCACCACCGACCAGGGCGCCGCCGCCCGCGAGCACCACGACCGCCAGTGCGGCGCCGATGATGGTGTTGCGGCGCCGGGCGCGCTGCTGGGCCTCGGCCCGGCGCTGCGCCTGACGCTCGTACTTCTCGCGGGCGAGCTGCCGCCGCCGCTGTTCGCTGGTGACCACCGGCCGAGTCTCCTACATGCACTGGACGTCTGGGGATGCTGATGCGGATCATCGCATCCATTGCGGGCCAAGTGTAGGTACCCCGCCCGTAAGGATGAGGTGAGCCGCCCGCGCGGATCTGGTTCGCAACCGGTGCCGCCCCGCCGGTAGGCTGCATGAGGACTTGTAGACACCGCCACCCGTTCGTCGGCCCGATCACAGAGGACTCGCGTGTTCATCGCCGGATTCCCCGCGGGAGCCTGGGGCACCAACTGCTACCTGGTCGCACCGGCCCCCGGCGAGGAGTGCGTGATCGTCGACCCGGGCCACGAGGCGACCCAGGGCGTCGAGGACCTGATCCGCGAGCACCGCCTCAAGCCGGTCGCGGTGGTCCTCACCCACGGCCACATCGACCACATCGCCTCCGTCGTGCCGGTCTGCGGCGCGCGGGGCGTCCCGGCGTGGATCCACCCCGAGGACCGCTACATGATGGCCGACCCGGAGCGTGCGCTCGGCCGCTCCCTCGGGCAGCAGCTGATGGGCTCGATCACCGTCGGTGAGCCCGACGACGTGCGCGAGCTCAAGGACGGCAGCGTGCTCGAACTGGCCGGTCTGCGGCTCACCGTCGACCATGCGCCCGGCCATACCAAGGGGTCGGTGACCTTCAGGACGCCGGCCGCCGAGGACCTCCCGCCGGTGCTGTTCTCGGGCGACCTGCTCTTCGCCGGCTCCATCGGGCGCACGGACCTCCCGGGCGGCGACAGCGAGGCGATCATGCGTTCGCTGGCCCGGGTCTGCCTGCCCCTCGACGACGCCACCGTGGTCCTCTCCGGCCACGGCGGACAGACCACCATCGGCCGCGAGCGCGCCACCAACCCCTACCTCGTGCAGGCGGCGCGGAGCTCCGGCTCCGTTGAGAACGCGGCCTTCCCGCGACGAGGAATGTGACGGAAGAGAAGTTGAGCACCTTCACCGCCCCCAAGGGCACCTACGACCTGCTGCCGCCGAGCTCCGCGACCTTCCTCGCGATCCGCGAGCGCCTCGCCGCGCCGCTGCGCCGCTCCGGCTACGGCTACATCGAGACGCCCGTCTTCGAGGACGTCAAGCTCTTCTCCCGCGGCGTCGGCGAGTCCACGGACATCGTCACCAAGGAGATGTTCTCCCTCACCAAGCGCGGCAAGGAAGACCTCGCGCTGCGCCCCGAGGGCACCGCCTCGGTCGTGCGCGCCGCCCTCCAGGCCAACCTGCACAAGCTCGGCAACCTGCCGGTCAAGCTCTGGTACTCCGGCTCCTTCTACCGCTACGAGCGCCCGCAGGCCGGCCGCTACCGCCAGTTCGCCCAGGTCGGCGCCGAGGCGATCGGCGCCGAGGACCCGGCGCTGGACGCCGAGCTGATCATCCTGGCCGACGACGCCTTCCGCTCGCTGGGCCTGCGCGACTACTCGCTGCTCATCAACAGCCTCGGCGACAAGCAGTGCCGCCCGGTGTACCGCGGCGCCCTCCAGGAGTTCCTGGCCGGCCTGGACCTCGACGAGGACACCCGCCGCCGCGCCGAGATCAACCCGCTGCGGGTCCTCGACGACAAGCGCGAGGCCGTCCAGGCCCAGCTCACCGACGCCCCGCGGCTGCGCGACTACCTCTGCGAGGACTGCAAGGCGTACGACGAGCAGGTGCGCGAGCTGCTGACCGCCGCCGGTGTCGCCTTCGTGGACGACCCCAAGCTGGTCCGCGGCCTGGACTACTACACCCGTACCACCTTCGAGTTCGTCCACAACGGCCTCGGCGCCCAGTCCGCGATCGGCGGCGGCGGCCGCTACGACGGCCTGTCCGAGATGCTCGGCGGCCCGGCGCTGCCCTCCGTCGGCTGGGGCCTGGGCGTGGACCGCACCCACCTCGCGATGGAGGCCGAGGGCATCGTCCTCGACCTGCCCGCCACCACCGCCGTGTACGCCGTCGCGCTCGGCGAGGAGGCCAAGAGCGTCCTGTTCGCCAAGGTGACCGAGCTGCGCCGGGCCGGCGTCGCCACGGACCTCGCGTTCGGCGTCAAGGGCATCAAGAACGCCATGAAGTCCGCCGACCGGTCGGGCGCCCGCTGGGCCCTGGTCGCCGGCGAGCGCGACCTCGCCGAAGGCGTCGTCCAGCTGAAGGACATGACCACCGGCGAGCAGACGCCCGTCGCCCTCGACGCACTCGTCACCACCCTGAAGGAGAAGCAGCAGTGATCCGCACGCACGACGCGGGCACGCTCCGCGCGGAGCAGGCCGGCACCACCGTCACCCTGGCCGGCTGGGTCGCCCGCCGCCGCGACCACGGCGGCGTCGCCTTCATCGATCTGCGCGACGCCTCCGGCACCGTCCAGATCGTGGTGCGCGACCTCGACTCCGTGCACGGCCTGCGAGCCGAGTACTGCGTCAAGGTCGTCGGCGACGTCCGGGTGCGCCCCGAGGGCAACGAGAACCCGGACATCCCGACCGGCGCCGTCGAGGTCGTGGTCAGCGAGATCGAGGTGCTCTCCGAGGCCGCGCCGCTGCCCTTCCCCGTCGCCGAGTACGAGCCCGGCACCGTCAACGAGGAGGTCCGGCTGCGCTACCGCTACCTGGACCTGCGTCGTGAGGGCCCGGCCAAGGGTCTGCGGCTGCGCTCCAAGGTGAACAACATCATCCGCCGGGTGATGGAGGAGAACGACTACCTCGACATCGAGACGCCGTACCTCACCCGCTCCACCCCCGAGGGCGCGCGTGACTTCCTCGTCCCGGTCCGCCTCCAGCCCGGCCACTGGTACGCGCTGCCGCAGTCGCCCCAGCTGTTCAAGCAGCTGCTGATGGTGGCCGGCATGGAGCGCTACTACCAGATCGCCCGCTGCTTCCGCGACGAGGACTTCCGCGCCGACCGGCAGCCGGAGTTCACCCAGCTGGACATCGAGGCCTCCTTCGTCGACCAGGAGGACATCCTGGCCCTCGGCGAGAAGATCATCGGCTCCATCTGGCGTGACGTCCACGGCTACGAGATCCCCAACCCGCTGCCGCGGATGACCTACGCGGACGCCATGAGCCGCTACGGCTCCGACAAGCCGGACGTCCGCTTCGGCCAGGAGCTCACCGACCTCACCGAGTACTTCAAGGGCACCGAGTTCCGGGTCTTCCAGGCCCCGTACGTCGGCGCGGTCGTCATGCCCGGCGGCGCCTCGCAGCCGCGCAAGCAGCTGGACGCCTGGCAGGACTGGGCCAAGGCGCGCGGCGCCCGGGGCCTGGCCTACGTCGTCATCGACGCCGAGACCGGCGAGCTGCGCGGCCCCGTCGCCAAGAACCTCTCCGAGGAGCACCTGGCCGGCCTCGCCGCCGCCGCGGGCGCCAAGAACGGTGACGCGATCTTCTTCGCCGCCGGCAAGAAGACCCCCTCGCAGGAGCTGCTGGGCGCCGCCCGCCTGGAGATCGGCCGCCGCTGCGAGCTGATCGACGAGTCGCAGTGGGCCTTCCTCTGGGTGGTCGACTTCCCGATGTTCGAGCCGATCGAGGACGACAAGGGCAACTTCCAGGGCTGGCACGCGGTGCACCACCCCTTCACCGCCCCGACCGCCGAGTCGCTCGCCAGCTTCGACACCGACCCGGGCAGCGCGCTCTCCAACGCGTACGACCTGGTGCTCAACGGCTCGGAGCTGGGCGGCGGTTCGATCCGTATCCACCAGCGGGACGTGCAGAAGCGGGCGTTCGACGCGATCGGGCTCTCGGAGGAGGAGGCCCAGTCGCAGTTCGGCTTCCTGCTGGACGCCTTCAACTACGGCCCGCCGCCGCACGGTGGCGTCGCCTTCGGCCTGGACCGGATCGTCACGCTGCTCGGCGGCTACGACACCATCCGCGACGTCATCGCCTTCCCGAAGACGTCCACCGGTGGGGACCCGCTGACCGGCGCGCCGACCCCGATCACCCCGGCCCAGCGCCGCGAGGCCGGTGTCGACGCCAAGCCCAAGGGTGAGACCGAGCAGCAGGCCTGACGGCCGGTCTGCCGACCGGCCTTCCGGATCGGCCTTCATGAGTCCCGGCCGGTGCCGCAATTCGCCCCGTGGGCGAGTTCCGGCACCGGCCGGGCTCGTCCACAATGGCGTGCGACACAGAAGGAGCGGGGATGAGCCTGCGCACGAGAGTTGAGACCGCCGCGGACCGCGCGGCCACCAGACGGGTCCACATGGCGGCCTTCCCCGGCCCCGACGAGGCCGACCTGGTGGACGCGCTGCGCCGGGACCCGGCCTGGCTGCCGCAGCTGTCCCTGGTCGCGGTCGACCGCACCGGGCTGGTCGTCGGCCATGCGCTGCTCACCAGGCTCCCGATCGGCGACGGGCGCGGCCTCGCCCTGGCGCCGGTGGCCGTCGCACCCGAGTGGCAGCGCCAGGGGGTCGGCGAACTCGTCGTCCGGGCGGCGCTGCGCGCGGCCGAGGAGGCGGGGGAGAAGCTCGTCGTGGTACTCGGTGACCCGTCCTACTACCGCCGGTTCGGCTTCACCCCGGCCGGCGAGCACGAGGTGACCGGGCCGTTCGAGGTCCCCGGCGAGTACTTCCAGGCACTGGCCCTGCCCTCCTACGACGGCTCGCCGCGCGGCCGCTGCCGCTACCCCGAACCCTTCGACGCGGAACCCTCCGACGTGGCCTGACCTGCGAGCTCCCCGACCGGCACCGCCATGGCCGCGAAGGCGATCGTCGTCCGGCAGCTGCGGATGAACGCCGACATCGCCGGGGTGAGCGGGCGATCCCGCGGCCAGTACAGCCCGACCTGGCTCGGGCTCAGCCCCCGCACCGGCCGGTACACCACGTCGGAGCGCGGGGCGAGCCGGCTCATCGTCTGAGGCGCGAACCCGATCCCCTGCCCGCAGGCCACCGCCGCCAGCCACTCGTCCGCGTTGTGCGCCACCGCGCCGATCCGCACCGGACGCCCCCGCCGCTCGTCCATCGCCAGCCAGTAGTCCCGCCAGTACGCCGACTCCTGCGGAATCGCCACGAACGGATCGTCCACCAGCTCGGTGAAGTCGATCAGCTCCCGCCCCGCCAGCCGGTGCCCGGCCGGCAGTACGGCGCAGCGCTCCTCCACCCCGAGCACCGCGACGGCGTACCGCTGCGCCATCCACTGCGGCGCGTGCCACAACGCCAGGTCGATCTCGCCCGCCGTCAGGCCCGAGCTCGGGTCGAACCAGTTGTTCTGGCGCATCTCCACCTGCCAACCGGGCATCAGGCGGGTGAACTCCGTCACGGTCCGCCGGTTCATCAGGTTGATGGTGCTGCCCTCGAAGCCCACCCGCAGCGCCGCCGGGCAGCCCTGGCCCGCCGCCTCCCGGGTGGCCCGCAACGCGCCGTCCCAGGCGCTCAGCAGCGCGGTGGCGTGTGCGGCCAGCGCGCTGCCCGCCGCCGTGGGTGTCATCCCGCTGCGCGAGCGCTGGAACAGCTCCACGCCGAGCTGCGTCTCCAGCTGTCTGACCTGCTTGGTCAGGGTGGGTTGGGACACGAACAGCCGGGAGGCCGCCGCCGTCAGCTGGCCCTCCTCGCAGACCACGGCGAAGGAGCGCAGCAGCCGGGTGTCGATATCCATGCCAACAGGTTATGGAACGGGGTATTGGACCCGTCGGGCAGGTCTGGTACATGGTGGTCCAGCTGACCGCGGCAACGCGGTGCCGGTGGCTCAGGGGCACGCCGGCGCGGCCGCGCGCGTACGGGGGTGTGCGCGGACGAGGGGGTGGCGTTGGGAACCGGCGGGGGCCGGTTTCCAACGCCTGCACCGCCCGCCCCACCCCGGCCCGGCTGCTGACACCCCGCCCGGTACGCCGGCACCGCAGGCGTCCGTACTGCGCCCGGGCCGCCCAAGGCCTAGCGTGAGAAGGCGTCAGCACCGCCGATCATGCGGAGGCCCTCAGGTGGCAGGCAAGGGCAAGGGCAAGGGCAAGGACCGGGGCAGGACGAAGGCCACGGCCAAGCGCGAGCGCCTCGTCAAGGAGCCGTACGAGCGCGAGCTCCTGCGGCTGCAGAACGAGCTGGTGAAGCTTCAGGAGTGGGTGCGTACCGAGGGCGCCCGGCTGGTGGTGGTCTTCGAGGGCCGTGACGCGGCCGGCAAGGGCGGCGCCATCAAGCGGGTGACGGAGTATCTGAACCCGCGCATCGCCCGGGTCGCGGCCCTCCCCAAGCCCACCGAGCGCCAGCGCGGCCAGTGGTACTTCCAGCGGTACGTCGAGCAGCTGCCGGCCGCCGGCGAGATCGTGCTCTTCGACCGCAGCTGGTACAACCGGGCCGGTGTCGAGCGGGTGATGGGGTTCTGCACGGACGAGGAGTACTGGCAGTTCCTGCACCAGTGCCCGACCTTCGAGCGGATGCTCGTCGAGGCGGGGATCCTGCTGCGCAAGTACTGGTTCTCCGTGAGCGACACCGAGCAGGAGCGCCGCTTCCGCGACCGCCTCCAGGACCCGATGCGGCGCTGGAAGCTCTCGCCGATGGACACCGAGTCGATCACCCACTGGGAGGAGTACTCCCGGGCCAAGGACGAGATGTTCGTCTACACGGACATCCCCGACTCGCCGTGGAACGTGGTGGAGAGCGACGACAAGCGCCGGGCCAGGATCAACATGATCGCCCACCTGCTCACCACCGTCCCGTACCACGAGGTGGCGGCGCCGGACATCGTCCTGCCCGCCCGGCCGCCGTCCAGGGGCTACCAGCGGCCCCCGCGCGACCTCCAGAAGTACGTGCCCGACCACGCGCGGAGCCTGGCGGGCGAGTAGGGTCCGGCTCCTCCGAACGGCCGCGGTGGCGTTGCCCGCGCCGGTGGGAGGCCGTGGGATGGACGTGCCCACCAAGGCTCCGGCGCCCGCGCGGCGGCCGGACGACGCCAGGAGACGCCCATGTACGTCCGTACGGTCTACGCCACCGGTGATCCGGCCCTGATCGACCAGGCCCTGGCGGGGCTGCGCGCCGAGGCGGTCGGTCTGCTCACCTCGCAGCCCGGCTACCGGGGCTACGGCCTCTTCGTCGACCGCACCCTCGGCAAGATCGAGATGGGGTCCTGGTGGGAGAGCGAGCAGGCCGAGCGGGACAGCGACCAGCAGCTGCGCGTGCGCCGCGCCGCGCTGCTGGCGCCGTTCGCCGGGACGACCGCGACCGACGTCTGGGAGGCGGCCGTGTTCGCCCCGCCCGGGGAGGTCGGCCCGGGTGCCGGGTTCCGGCTGGTCCGGGCGGACTTCGACCCGGCGCAGGCCGAGCCGCTGGTCAGCGCCTTCCGCGAGACCGCCCTGCCCGCCCTGGAGGCGATGCCCGGGTTCGTCACCGGCGCCCTGCTGGTCCGGCGGGCCGAAGGGCGGGCACAGGTGGGTGTGATCTTCGCCGACCAGGCCTCGCTGGCGGCCTCCCGGACCCCGCAGGCCCAGGCGCGGGCGAAGGCCGTGGCCGCCTCCGGTATCACCGTGCGCTCCCTGGAGGAGTTCGAGGTGGTCCTCCTGGACCGCCCCGCGCAGCACTGAGCCGGCGGCCGCAGCGCCCGGCGGCGCAGCCGCGGGCCCGGGGGCCGGCCGCGAGCGGCGCGGCCGTGTCGGTGCCCTCGCATAGGCTTCCGGTGTGGACGAACCGGACCTCTTCACCGCAGCCGCCGAGGAACGCCAGGCCAGGGAGCCCGGCCGGGCCCCGCTGGCGGTGCGGATGCGCCCGCGCACCCTGGACGAGGTGGCCGGGCAGCGCCAGCTGCTGAAGGACGGATCTCCGCTGCGTCGGCTGGTGGGAGCCTCCCGGGGCCCCGCGGCGACGAGCTCGGTGATCCTCTGGGGCCCGCCGGGCACCGGCAAGACCACGCTGGCGCACGTGATCAGCCAGGCCGTCGAGGGTCGCTTCGTCGAGCTCTCCGCGATCACCGCCGGGGTCAAGGAGGTGCGCGCCGTCATCGACGGAGCCCGCCGGGCGGTCGGGATGAGCGGCAAGGAGACGGTGCTCTTCCTGGACGAGATCCACCGGTTCTCCAAGGCCCAGCAGGACTCGCTGCTGCCGGCCGTGGAGAACCGCTGGGTCACCCTGATCGCGGCGACCACGGAGAACCCGTACTTCTCGGTGATCTCCCCGTTGCTGTCGCGCTCGCTGCTGCTCACCCTCGAATCGCTGACCGACGAGGACATCAGGGCGCTGCTGCACCGCGCGGTGGCCGACGAACGGGGCCTGGCGGGCGCACTGGAGCTCGATGCCGAGGCCGAGGACCATCTGGTGCGCCTCGCCGGCGGGGACGCCCGGCGGGCGCTGACCACGCTGGAGGCGGCGGCCGGCGCGGCGCTGGAGAAGGGCGAGCCCGCGATCACCCTCGCCACCACCGAGACGGCGGTGAACCAGGCGGCCGTCCGCTACGACAAGGACGGCGACCAGCACTACGACGTCGCCAGCGCGCTGATCAAGTCGATCCGGGGCAGCGACGTGGACGCCACGCTGCACTACCTGGCCCGGATGATCGAGGCGGGGGAGGATCCGCGCTTCATCGCCCGCCGCCTGATGATCTCCGCCAGCGAGGACATCGGCCTGGCCGACCCGACCGCCCTGACCACGGCGGTGGCCGCGGCCCAGGCGGTGGCGCTGATCGGCTTCCCCGAGGCGCGGATCATCCTGTCCCAGGCGGCCATCGCGCTCGCCCTGGCCCCGAAGTCCAACGCCGCGTACCTGGCGATCGACGCGGCGCTGGCGGACGTGCGGCAGGGGCTGGCCGGCGCGGTGCCGCCGCACCTGCGGGACGCGCACTACGGCGGCGCGGGCAGGCTCGGCCACGGCCAGGGGTACCAGTACCCGCACGACCTTCCGGGCGGCATCGCGGCGCAGCAGTACGCGCCGGACTCGGTGCACGGCCGGGAGTACTACCGGCCGACCAGGCACGGCGGTGAGGCCCGCTACGCGGACGTGGTGGAGTGGACCAGGGGCCGACTGAAGGGGCAGCGGCAACCGGGCGAGTGAACGGCGGGTATACTCGCTCGAAGTGCCATGTCCCGGGTTGGGCGGCGAGGGAGACCTCGACCGGCCGGCCACACCAGCGGGGCATTGGCCCGAGGCTCCTTCCAGGGCCTCCAGGAGCGTCGCGCACCGTTTCGGTGTCGCGGGCAGCCCACCACCTCGCGGCGGTGGGCCACTCGTGTGCAAGCACGCACGTGCCCGGCTCCGGAGAGCGGCTGACCACCCCGCGCGGGTGGTTATTCTCCGGGTCGCGAGAGGCGACCTCCGTCAACACCTGGTGAAAGCCGTATTCGCAAAGCAAGGAAGGTTTGGTTCATGGCGAACCAGAAGCGTCCCAAGGTCAAGATTGCCCGCGCACTGGGTATCCCGCTGACCCCGAAGTCCGTCAAGTACTTCGAGGCCCGCCCGTACCCGCCCGGCCAGCACGGCCGTGGCCGCAAGCAGAACTCGGACTACAAGGTCCGTCTGCTCGAGAAGCAGCGTCTGCGCGCGCAGTACGACCTGAGCGAGACCCAGATGGCCCGCGCGTTCGACCGCGCGAAGAAGGCCGAGGGCAAGACCGGTGAGGCGCTCGTCGCCGACCTCGAGGTCCGCCTCGACTCGCTGGTGCTGCGTTCGGGCATCGCCCGGACCATCTACCAGGCCCGCCAGATGGTCGTTCACGGCCACATCGAGGTCAACGGCCACAAGGTCAACAAGCCCTCGTTCCAGCTCAAGCCCGGCTTCGTCGTGACTGTGCGCGAGCGCAGCAAGGAGAAGGGCCCGTTCCTGGTCGCTCGCGAGGGCGGCTACGCGGGTGAGGGTCAGACCCCGAAGTACCTCGAGGTCAACCTGAAGGCCCTGGCCTTCCGCCTGGACCGTGCGCCGCAGCGCAAGGAGATCCCGGTGATCTGCGACGAGCAGCTGGTCGTCGAGTACTACTCGCGCTGACCCGCGAGCGGTACCAGTGTGTACCGGCGAGCCCCCGCAGCCTTTCGAGGCGGCGGGGGCTCGTCGTCGTTGGGGGCGGCGGGCGGCGGGCGCCGCCGGTGCTACCGCTCGGCGGTGCCGGTCATCGCGGCGGCCAGCCGCAGCTGGCCCTGCGCCGCGGCGTGCCGGCCCTGGCGCTGGAGGGTGCGGCCGAGCATCAGCCGGGCGTAGTCCTCGGCCGGGTCCTGCGCCAGCACCCGGTGCAGCTCGGCGGCGGCCCGGGAGAGCTGGGCGGAGTGGTAGAGGCTGCGGGCGAGCAGCAGGCGCGCCGAGAGGTTGGCCGGCTCCCCGGCCACCACGGGCTCCAGGATGCGGGCCGCGTCGGCGTAGGCCTTGGAGTCGAAGAAGAGCTGCGCGCGGGTGTACTCCTCGGCGCCGCGGTAGGTGGTGGTCACGGCAGGTGCTCCTTTCCGGTGCTGCCCACCACAGCAATGGACAATCTTCAACTATTCCGGCGTCGACGCCTGCCCGCTGCTCGGCTGGGCCCGCCGCTCAGCCGCCGACCGGCGCGGGCGCCGGGGCAGGCGTCGGCGTCGGCGGGGGGCGCGGCAGCGGGCCGCCGCCGGGCCGCCCCTCCCCGCCCAGCGCCCGGAGGACCGCCGCGTCCAGGTCCAGCCGGGCGCCGCGCTCGAAGGCCTCGGCGAACTCCTGCTCGGTCAGTCCGGCGCGGGCCCGCGCCTCGCACTCCAGGTGCGGGCCGTTGAACGTCCGCGAGCCGAAGAAGGGCTTGCCCACCGCCCGCCAGATCCGGTGCGCCGCACCCTGCAGCACCCGGGCCTCCACCAGGTCGCAGTCCACGCCCGGCTCGTCCTGCACCCCGGCGACTACAGAGTTCGTGACTCCAGCCGATGGTCGTCCGCAGCGTCCGGTGACGCGGGAGCGCGCTTCGCGAGCCGCCGGTCAGCAGCCGGAAGCGGTCGTCCAGCCGGGCGGAGATCTGCTCGATGGAGAGCGCCCGCAGCCGCCCGGCGGCCAGCTCCGCCGCCAGCGGGATGCCGTCCAGGCGCCGGCAGAGCTGGGCGATGTCGAGGGTGTTCGCGGGGGTCAGCGTGAACTCGGGGAGCACCGCGGTGGCCCGGTCGGCGAAGAGCAGCACCGCGTCCGGGCGGGCGCCGGGGCCGGCCGGCAGCGGGGAGAGCGTCAGCAGGTGCTCGCCCGCGGACCGCAGTGCCTCCCGGCTGGTCGCCAGCACCCGCAGCCCGGGGGTGGCCCGCAGCAGGGTGTCCACCAACTCGGCACAGGCGTCGACCAGATGCTCACAGCCGTCCAGCACCAGCAGCAGCTCACGATCGGCCAGCTGCTCCACCAGGACGTCCAGCGGGGGCCGTGCGGTGGAGTCCGTCAGCCGCAGCGCCTCCAGCACGGCATGGCCCAGCAGCAGCGGATCCTGCACCCCGGCGACCTCGGCCAGCCAGGCGCCGCCCGGGAGGCCGCCCGCGGCGAGCGCGGCCGCGCGCACGGCCAGCCGGCTCTTGCCGACCCCGCCGGGGCCGGTCACCGTCACCAGCCGCGAGCGCTCCAGCAGCAGCGCGAGCGCGGCCAGTTCCTCCTGGCGGCCGACGAAGCTGGTGACCTCCGCCGGGAGCCGGCCCGCCGTGCTGCCCCACTGTGCCGCTGATGCCCTCTCGCCGGACAACCGCCGCTCCTGTCCCGGTCCCGAAACTCCGTCAGGGCCGCCATCGGCCGGCTCACCCGCCCAACGAGGTGACCGACGGGTAGGTTACGCGCGGCGCGGCCGGCCCCGCCGCTGCTCGCGCCGGTGCGCCGCCGATAACCCGGTCCAGGAATCGGCCGGGGTCACGATAGGGTTCCCTCCTGAGGAAGCTGCTAGGCGAGGAGCGCACAAGGTGTCCGTGGGAGAGCTGGCCGGCCTGTTGGTCGCCGTGTTCTGGGCGGTCCTGGTCACGCTGCTCGCCGTCGTCCTGGTACGGCTCTCACGCGTGCTGAAGGAGGCCACCGTGCTGGTCTCCGCCGTCACCGAGCAGGCCGTGCCGCTGCTGGTCGACGCCGGCACCGCCGTACGCGGCGCCAACGAGCAGCTGGAGCGGGTCGACGAGATCACCGCCAACGTGCAGGACGCCGCGGCCAACGCCAACGCGCTCTCCTCCACCGTCGCCGCCACCCTGGGCGGCCCCCTGGTCAAGATGGCCGCGTTCAGCTACGGCGTGCGCAAGGCCGTCGCCAAGCAGGGCGGGGCCCCGGCACTGCCGCAGCAGCCGAGCGAGCGCGAGGCGCTGGCCCGGATGATCCGGGCCGAGGTCCGGGCCCAGTCCGCGCCGCGTGGCGGTCTGCTCTCCCGGGTGCGGCGCGCGGTGAGGGGCTGACGGCGATGGTACGACGCATCTTCTGGATGGCGGTCGGCGCCGGCGCCACCGTCTGGGCCATGAACAAGGCCAACGAGGCCGTGCACCGGCTCACCCCCGACAGCCTCTCCGGCACCGCAGCCCGTGGCGCACTGCACCTGGGCGACGCGGCCAAGCGCTTCGCCCAGGACGTGAGGGCGGGCATGGCCGAGCGCGAGGAGGAGCTGCGCGCGGACCTCGGCCTGGACGGCACCGCCGTCGTCGAGCCGCCCCGGCGCCGCCGCGCACTCAGCGCCGAGCCCCAGTACCGAGCTATCTCGGCGGCGCCCGGAAGCCCGGCCGTCGCCCTGCCCTCGCCCAGCAGTGCCCGTACCACCCCGCCAGCCATCGAACAGACGCCCCGCCGCGCGCTACCGCCGCGGGGCAGCAACCGGAAGGACCACTAATGGAGTCGGCAGAGATCCGCCGCCGCTGGCTGCGCTTCTTCGAGGAGCGCGGACACACCGTCGTTCCGTCGGCGTCCCTGGTCGCCGACGACCCCACCCTGCTGCTGGTCAACGCCGGCATGGTGCCCTTCAAGCCGTACTTCCTCGGTGAGGTCAAGCCCACCTTCAGCCGCGCCACCAGCGTGCAGAAGTGCGTCCGCACCCCGGACATCGAAGAGGTCGGCAAGACCACCCGCCACGGCACGTTCTTCCAGATGTGCGGCAACTTCTCCTTCGGCGACTACTTCAAGGAGGGGGCGATCACCTATGCCTGGGAGCTGCTGACCACCCCCGTCGCCGAGGGCGGCTACGGCCTGGAGCCGGAGAAGCTCTGGATCACCGTCTACCAGGACGACGACGAGGCCGAGAAGATCTGGCGGGACAAGATCGGCGTCCCCTCCGAGCGCATCCAGCGCCTGGGCAAGGCCGACAACTTCTGGTCGATGGGCGTCCCCGGCCCCTGCGGCCCGTGCTCGGAGATCAACTACGACCGCGGCCCCGCCTACGGCGAGGAGGGCGGCCCGGCCGTCAACGGCGAGCGCTACATGGAGATCTGGAACCTGGTCTTCATGCAGTACGAGCGCGGCGCCGGCACCGGCAAGGACGACTTCCCGATCCTGGGCGACCTGCCGAACCAGAACATCGACACCGGTCTCGGCCTGGAGCGCCTGGCCACCATCCTGCAGGGCGTCGACAACCTCTTCGAGATCGACACCACCCGCATGATCCTCGGCCGCGCCGCCGAGCTCACCGGCCACCGCTACGGCGCCGGCGAGAAGACCGACGTCTCGCTGCGCGTGGTCTCCGACCACATCCGCACCTCGGTGATGCTGGTCGCCGACGGCGTCACCCCCGGTAACGAGGGCCGCGGCTACGTGCTGCGCCGCATCCTGCGCCGCGCGATCCGCAACATGCGCCTGCTGGGCGCCACCGAGCCGGTCGCCAAGTCGCTCACCGACGTGACGATCGACGCGATGGGCCCGCAGTACCCGGAGCTGTTCACCGAGAAGAACCGGATCGAGAGCGTCATCGTCGCCGAGGAGGCCTCCTTCCTCCAGACGCTGCGCAGCGGCACCACGATCCTCGACACGGCCGTCGCCGAGACCAGGTCGGCCGGCTCCTCGGTGATCGCCGGTGACAAGGCCTTCCAGCTGCACGACACCTACGGCTTCCCGATCGACCTCACCCTGGAGATGGCCGCCGAGCAGGGCCTCTCGGTGGACGAGGACGGCTTCCGCAGCCTGATGAAGGAGCAGCGGGACCGCGCCAAGGCCGACGCCCGGGCCAAGAAGCACGGCCACGCGGACGTCTCGGCCTACCGCGCGGTCGCCGACAAGTCGGGCTCGACCGTCTTCACCGGCTACACCGAGTCGCACGGTGAGGCCACCGTGGTCGGCCTGCTGGTCGACGGCGTGCCGGCCCCGGCCGCGCACGAGGGCGACGACATCGAGCTGGTGCTGGACCGCACCCCGTTCTACGCCGAGGGCGGCGGTCAGCTCGCCGACCAGGGCCGGATCCGGCTGGACTCCGGCGCGGTGGTCGAGGTCCGCGACGTCCAGACCCCGGTGCCCGGCGTGGTCGTGCACAAGGGCCGGGTCGTGGTCGGTGAGGTGCTGGTCGGTGCCGGCGCCTTCACCCAGATCGACCTGGAGCGCCGCCGGGCCATCGCCCGCGCGCACTCCGCCACCCACCTGACCCACCAGGCGCTGCGTGACGCGCTCGGCCCCACGGCCGCCCAGGCCGGTTCGGAGAACGCCCCGGGCCGCTTCCGCTTCGACTTCGGCTCGCCCGCCGCCGTGCCCGGCAGTGTGCTGGTCGACGTCGAGCAGAAGATCAACGAGGTGCTGGTCCGTGAGCTGGACGTCACCGCCGAGGTCATGACGATGGACCAGGCCCGTAAGGCCGGCGCCATCGCGATGTTCGGCGAGAAGTACGGCGACGCGGTGCGGGTCGTCACCATCGGCGACTTCTCCAAGGAGCTGTGCGGTGGCACGCATGTCGGCAACACCTCCCAGCTGGGCCTGGTGAAGCTGCTCGGCGAGGCCTCGATCGGCGCCGGTGTGCGCCGCGTCGAGGCGCTGGTCGGCGTGGACGCGTACAAGTTCCTGGCCAAGGAGCACACCGTGGTCTCCCAGCTCACCGAGCTGGTCAAGGGCCGCCCGGAGGAGCTGCCGGAGAAGATCTCCGGCATGCTCGCCAAGCTGAAGGACGCGGAGAAGGAGATCGAGCGCTTCCGCGCCGAGAAGGTCCTCGCCGCGGCCGCAGGCCTGGCCGACGCCGCGCAGGACGTAGCCGGCGTCTCGGTGGTCGCGGCCCGGGTGGCCGACGGCACCGGCGCCGACGACCTGCGCAAGCTGGTGCTGGACGTCCGGGCCCGGCTCGGCTCGCGTCCGGCCGTGGTCGCCGCCTTCACGGTGGCGAACGACCGCCCGCTGACCGTCATCGCCACCAACGAGGTCGCCCGCTCGCGTGGCGTCAAGGCCGGCGAGCTGGTCCGGATCGCCGCCAAGACCCTCGGCGGCGGCGGTGGCGGCAAGGACGACGTGGCCCAGGGCGGCGGCACCAACCCGGCCGCCGTGGACGAGGCCATCGCCGCGGTGCGCGGCCTGGTCGCGGAGCGCGCCTCCTGATGGACGAGCAGCTCAGCGAGCGCCCGGCCTGGCGCCGCGGCCGGCGGATCGCCGTCGACGTGGGCGACGCCAGGATCGGGGTCGCGTCCTGCGATCCCGACGGGATGATCGCCACGCCCGTGGAGACGGTCCCCGCCGGGGGCCGCTCCCAGGCGCGGATCGCCGCCATCGTCGAGGAGTACGACGCGGTGGAGGTGATCGTCGGCCTGCCCCGCTCGCTCAGCGGCAAGGAGGGGCCTGCGGCGGCCAAGGTCCGGTTGTACGCGGGGCGGCTGGCCGCACGGCTCGCCCCGGTGCCGGTCCGGCTGGTCGACGAGCGGATGTCCACCGTCACCGCGACCCACGGGCTGCGCGCCTCCGGCGTGAAGTCGAAGAAGGGCCGCTCGGTGGTCGACCAGGCAGCCGCCGTGGTGATCCTCCAGAGCGCCCTTGAGTCCGAACGGGTGAGCGGTAGGCCCCCGGGCGAGAGCGTCGAGCCGGTCAGTTGATCGGCCTGGTCTAGCGTCCCTTCTGGGGGGGGCGGGGGGGCGCGCCCCCCCCGGCCCCCCCCCCGCCGTGCCGGGGGGACGCGGGGGCGCGGTGACCCCCCCGGAGCCGCGCCCCGGGCGCACCCCCCCCCCCCC
>NZ_JBITGZ010000039.1:0-56004 GCF_044457565.1 Kitasatospora sp. NPDC050543
GGCCGGCCGGGCCGCCGGCCCGTCGGCGGCCCCCGCGGGGCCGCCCCCCCGGCGGCCCCCCCCCGCCGGGAGGCGCCCCCGCCCCCCCCCGCCCCCGGCCCCCCCCCCGGGGGGGGGGCCCCTTCTCCGCGTTTGCGGCCCGCTGCGCTTGCGCCGCAGCGGCAAGGTCAGAGCTGCTCGACCACGTAGTCGATGCAGGCGGTGAGCGCCTCGACGTCCGCCGGGTCGATGGCCGGGAACATCGCGACGCGCAGCTGGTTACGGCCGAGCTTGCGGTACGGCTCGGTGTCCACGATGCCGTTGGCACGCAGCGCCTTGGCGATCGCGGCGGCGTCGATCGAGTCGTCGAAGTCGATCGTGCCGACGACCTGCGAGCGCTCGGCGGGCTTGGCCACGAACGGCTGTGCGAAGGAGGACTTCTCGGCCCAGGTGTACAGGCGCGAGGAGGAGTCGGCGGTCCGGGCGACGGCCCAGTCCAGCCCGCCGTTGCCGTTCAGCCACTCCAGCTGGTCGGCCAGCAGGAAGAGGGTGGAGATCGACGGGGTGTTGTACGTCTGGTCCTTCGACGAGTTGTCGATCGCCGTCGGCAGGTCGAAGAACGGCGGGATGTAGCGGCCGGAGGCGGCGATCTCGGCGGCGCGCTCCAGGGCGGCCGGGGAGAAGGACGCCAGCCAGAGGCCGCCCTCGGAGGCGAAGGACTTCTGCGGGGCGAAGTAGTAGACGTCGGTCTCGGTGATGTCGACCGGCAGGCCGCCGGCGCCCGAGGTGGCGTCGACCAGGACGAGGGAGCCCTCGTCGCCGCCCACCGGGCGGTTGATCGGCATCGCGACGCCGGTGGAGGTCTCGTTGTGGGTGAGCGCGTAGACGTCCACGCCCGCCTCGGCGACCGGCAGCGGGTGGGTGCCCGGGGCGGTCTTGATCACCGACGGGTCGGCCAGCCACGGGGCGGCCTGCACGGAGGAGGCGAACTTGGAGGAGAACTCACCGAAGTTGAGGTGCTGGGACTTCTCGCGCACCAGGCCGAAGGCCGCGATGTCCCAGAACGCGGTGGAACCGCCGTTGCCGAGCACCACCTCGTACCCCTCGGGGAGGGAGAAGAGGCTGCTGACACCCTCGCGTACGCGCTTGACCAGGTTCCTGACCGGGGCCTGGCGGTGCGAGGTGCCCAGCAGGGCGGACTCGGTGGCGGCGAGGGCACTCAGGGCCTCGGGGCGCACCTTGGACGGGCCGCAGCCGAAACGGCCGTCTGCGGGCTTGATATCAGCGGGGATCTGGATCTGAGCCACAGGCGCAGCCTACTGCCCCGGTCCGCGCGGATTCGACGATCGTCCGCACCCTGAGATGTGATCTTCCGGGTTCGGAGCCGCCCGAGCGGGCCCGGGCTGGTGCCTGCCCGGGCCCGTCCTCGAAGGGGTGACGCGTCAGCGCGCGATCGACTCGTAACCCTCGATCTCGCGCGGGCTGCGCGGGCCGGGGCCGATGTAGCGGGCGGCCGGGCGGACCAGGCGGCCGGTGCGCTTCTGCTCCAGGATGTGCGCGGACCAGCCGGCGGTGCGGGCGCAGGTGAACATCGAGGTGAACATGTGCGCGGGGACCTCGGCGAAGTCCAGCATGATCGCGGCCCAGAACTCGACGTTGGTGGCGAGCACGCGGTCGGGGCGGCGGTTGTGCAGCTCCTCCAGCGCGGCCTTCTCCAGCGCCTCGGCGATCTCGAAGCGCGGGGCGCCGAGCTCCTTGGCGGTGCGGCGCAGCACGCGGGCGCGTGGGTCCTCGGCGCGGTAGACACGGTGGCCGAAGCCCATCAGGCGCTCGCCCTTGTCCAGGGCCTGCTTGACCCAGGCGGCGGCGTCGCCGGTGCGCTCGATCTCCTCGATCATGCCGAGCACGCGGGAGGGGGCGCCGCCGTGCAGCGGGCCGGACATCGCGCCGACCGCGCCGGAGAGCGCGGCCGCGACGTCGGCGCCGGTGGAGGCGATGACGCGGGCGGTGAAGGTGGAGGCGTTCATGCCGTGCTCGGCGGCGGACGTCCAGTAGGCGTCGATGGCCTTGACGTGCTTCGGGTCCGGCTCGCCCCGCCAGCGGATCATGAAGCGCTCGACGACCGTCTCGGCCTTGTCGATCTCGCTCTGCGGGACCATCGGCAGGCCCTGGCCGCGGGCGGACTGCGCGACGTAGGACAGCGCCATCACGGCGGCGCGGGCCAGGTCGTCGCGGGCCTGCTCGGCGGAGATGTCCAGCAGCGGCTTGAGGCCCCAGACCGGCGCGAGCATGGCCAGCGCGGACTGCACGTCGACCCGGATGTCACCGGAGTGCACCGGGATCGGGAACGGCTCGGCGGCCGGCAGGCCGGGGTTGAACTTGCCGTCCACCAGCAGGCCCCAGACGTGACCGAAGGAGACCTGGCCGACCAGCTCGTCGATGTCGACGCCGCGGTACCGCAGGGCGCCGCCTTCACGGTCGGGTTCGGCGATCTCGCTCTCGAAAGCGACGACTCCCTCAAGCCCGGGTACGAAGTCGGACATGCGACGGCTCCTTCAGTTCTGCGATCGGCGGGCGGCCGTGGTGGGGCAGCACGCCAGTGACCGATGGTGGTTGGCACTCGGTGCCAGACTCTCAGGCACCGGGTGCATTGCGCCATACACCACCATGGTGATGTTTCCCAAAGGACCGCTGAACCCCTGCCGGCACCCGGTCGTGACCGGGGATCTTCCGGAACCTATCCGGTCCGTTCCGGACAATCTCCCGTACGCCGGGCGGTGAAGCGGTGGCGAGACACCATATCTCCCACCGGGGTTTGTCCGGCCGTAGCGGTGCCCGTTGCTTGTCGTACGGGATGATGTTGACGTGCAGACCCCGGAACGCGCCCACCCGACGCCCCCGACGCCCCCGAGTCACTCCTCGCCGCGGCTTGCCGCCGAGGACCGGCCGGGCCCGGACCTGACCGTGATGCGCAAGCACTACAGCCATGAGGGCCTGGTCGAGGAGGCCGTCGCGGCCGACCCGGTGATCCAGTTCACCCGCTGGTTCCACGAGGCCGACGAGGCCGGCGTGGACGAGCCCAACGCCATGGTGCTCTCCACCGCCGACGCGGCCGGCCGGCCCAGCTCGCGGACCGTCCTGCTGAAGGGCTACGACCGGCGCGGCTTCGTCTTCTTCACCAACTACGGCTCGCGCAAGGGCGCGGAGCTGGCCGCCAACCCGTACGCCGCGCTGCTCTTCCCGTGGATCGCGCTCGGCCGCCAGGTGATCGTCCAGGGCCGGGTGGAGAAGGTCGGCCGGGACGAGACGGCGGCGTACTTCCGGACCCGGCCGCACGGGTCGCAGCTGGGCGCCTGGGCGAGCGAGCAGTCCAGCCCGGTCGGCGGCCGCGAGGTGCTGGAGCGGCGCTACGCGGAGCTGGAGCGCCGCTACCCCGAGGGCGAGGGGGTGCCGGTGCCGCCGTTCTGGGGCGGGTACCGGGTCGTCCCCGAGAGCGTGGAGTTCTGGCAGGGCCGGGAGAACCGCCTGCACGACCGGCTGAGGTACGTCGTCGAGGGCGAGGACTGGCGGGTGGAGCGGCTCTGCCCGTGAGGGCCGCGGGCGGCCGGCCGGTGGAGCCGTACGGCTGACAGCGGCGGGGCGGTACACGGGTCCTGAGAAGGTGTCAGGTGTAGGATGCGCGACGCGGACCGGGTCTGTTTGGCTGACCTCAGCCCGCTCCGCCGAGAGATCGAAGAGGGACTGATGTGAGCGTCACCGATGCGGAAGTCGGCGCCGGGATCGGCTCCGATCTGGTCGACATCACCGGCCTCTCGCTCGGTGAGCTCGACGGCCTCCCGGACACCGTGCTGGGCGATCTGCTGCGCCGGGTGGTCGCCGACGCGATCTCGCCCGGGGCCGAGCCGGTGGCCGCCTTCCAGTCCGCGCTCTGACCCGGCTGCCGCGGCCGGCCGCCGTGACCCGGCCGCCCGTCCCGGTTCGACTGCCCGCGTGCTGCCCCGCGCCCTGATCCGTGGATGACGGATTCGGACCGATAACCGTCGTGATATTGCCGAACTCCCCTGCACGACCGGCCGACTGACGACATCCTGGGTAGGACAGGCAGGGCAGTCGTGGCTCAGTCGGGCCCAGGGGGTGCAGTGCGGCCGTACTTCTTCTTCAGCTACGCGCGGCAGGACTACGTCAGCGAGGACAAGTTCGTCGACCGGTTCTTCAGGGACCTGCAGAACGAACTGGGCCGGATCGAACCGGCGGCCCCCTCCGAGGAGCGCAGCTACCGCGACATCGAGCGGCTGCGGATCGGCGACAACTGGGACCAGCAGCTCGCCAGAATGCTCGCGACCTGCCGGACGATGGTGGCGCTCTACTCCCCGGCGTACTTCGCCAGCCTGTACTGCGGCAAGGAGTGGACGGCCTTCCACGGCCGGGTGCGCAGACACGAGGAGCTCACCGGCGAGGCCGTGCCCGCGCTGATCCCCGTGCTGTGGGAGTCCCAGCTGGGCCCGCTGCCGTCCGAGGTGCAGAAGATCCAGTACGTCCAGCAGGGCATGGGCGAGGAGTACCCCCGCACCGGACTGCGGGACATGCTGCGCAACAACCCCAGGGGGCCCGACTACCCGAGGGTCGTCCAGGCGGTCGCCGAACGGATCAGGGCGGCGGCCGCGCACCGGCTGACCGAGCTGCCGGAGTTCGAGCTCGGCGCCGTCCGCGGCTACTTCCCGCCGCCGGCGGCCGTCGTCCAGCCCTCCGCCTCGGCCGGGATGGTCCGGCTGTTCGTGGCGGCCGGGCGGTCGGTGGACGGCGACGCGGCCCGGGCGGCGGGTGGCGCGCCCGGTGGCGCGCCGGGCGGGAGGTCCGGCGGAGGCTGGTACGGCACCCAGCCCTGGCACTGGGCGCCCTACCACCCGCCGACCCAGCCGTCCCTGGTGGTCCGGGCCCAGCAGGTGATCACCGCCGCCGGGCACACCACCACCCTGGACGAGATCGGCGAGGGCCTGGGCGGCAGCCTCGACCGAGCCCGGGAGAACAACCAGGTCAGCGTGCTCCTGGTGGACCCGTGGGTCGCCGACGCCGAGCCGTACCGGCAGGCGCTGCGCGAGTACGACGACCAGAACCACCCCGTCACCGGCGTCCTGGTGCCCTCCGGCACCGGCGACCCGGCCGCCGGGCCGGAGCGCGAGGCGCTCTGGGCCGGCGTGCGCGGGGTGTTCCGCCGCAACTGGCTGCGCCGGAGCGATCCGGAGCAGTTGTTCCGGGTCCGCGTACCCAGGGAGAGCTTCGACGACCAGCTCACCATCATGGTGACGGTCGCTCAGAACAAGCTCATGGACGACAACTTCGATTGGGGGGACGATGGCGACGGTACTGCCTTCGGCCTCGGCCCCGGCGGTGCGGGAGAGAGCCCGGTGATGCCCGGACTCGCCATCCCGGCGGGGCCGCCAGGCCCGCGCCGCAGCCCGGACCAGGCGGCCCTCGCGCCGCTGAGGGGGGAACAGGACGATGTTCACTGAGCCCGCGACCGACCGCGACAGGACCGGCCCCGGCTCGGTCGTGACCTTCTACTCCTTCAAGGGCGGCACCGGCCGCACCATGGCGCTCGCCAACGTCGGCTGGATCCTGGCCAGCCGCGGCCTGCGCGTCCTGGTCGTCGACTGGGACCTGGAGGCGCCCGGCCTGCACCGGTACTACCACCCGCTGCTGGTCGACCCCGAGCTGCACGCCACCGACGGGCTGATCGACCTGCTGCGGGCCTACGTCAAGCAGGCCCTGCCCAGCGCCACCGGCCCCGCCGGGCAGCCCCCCGGCGAGTGGCTCGACGAGCCCGGGCGCCTGGACGGCTACCTCTGCGGCCTCGCCCTGGACCTGCCGCCCGGCGGCAAGCTCGACTTCCTGCCCGCCGGCCGGCAGAACGCCGCCTACTCCGCCGCCGTCACCAGCTTCAACTGGCGCAGCTTCTACCACGGGCGCGACATCCGCGGCGGCGAGCTGCTGCGCGCGCTGCGCGAGCGCTGGGCCCGCGACTACGACTACGTCCTGATCGACAGCCGCACCGGCGTCAGCGACACCTCGGGCATCTGCACCGTCCTGATGCCCGACACGGTGGTGGACTGCTTCACCTTCAGTGCCCAGAACATCCGTGGTGGTGTGGACGCCGCGCGCACGATAGCGGACGCCGAGGAGCGCGCCATCCGGGTGCTGCCCGTCCCGATGCGGGTCGAGGACGCCGAGCAGGAGCGGCTGGAGGCCGGGCGGGACTACGCCCGCGAGTCCTTCGCCCCCTACCTCGGCCGCTGGCTGCCCGCCGAGCGCCGGGCCGCGTACTGGAGCGACGTCGAAGTCCCGTACAAGCCCTTCTACGCCTACGAGGAGGTGCCCGCCACCGTCGCCGACCGCCCGCAGGAGGCGCGCAGCCTGCTCAACGCCTTCGAGCGGCTCACCGGCTGGATCACCGACGGGCAGGTGCGCGCGCTGCGCCCGCTCTCCGGCGAGGCCCGCCGCCGGCTCTACGGCGCCTACCTGCGCTCCGCCCGCTCCGTCCCCCGCCAGGTGTACATCAGCTACGCCCCCGAGGACCGGATGTGGGCCGAGTGGGCCGCCGCCACGCTCACCGGCTTCGGCTACCGCACCTCGCTGCACAGCGCCGCCGAGCCGCTCACCGGCCTGCCGCCGGAGGCCGCCGGGCCGCTCGACGGGCAGGGCCGGCTGCTGGCCCTGCTCTCCCCCGAGTACACCTCGCTGCCCCGCGCCGCCGAGGTCTGGCAGCTGCTGGGCGGGCGCGAACTGGCCACCGGATCGCCCGCGCTGGTCGCGCTGCGGCTCCAGGAGTCGGACGAGCCGGTGCCCCGCCCGTTCGTCGGGCGGGCCGCCCCGGAGCTGGTGCGTGCCTCCGCCCTGCTGGCCGAGTCCCAGCTGTACAACGAGCTCGGCCCGCCGCCGGGCGTCAACCGCCAGCCGGACGGCGACAGCGGCGAGTTCCCCGCGCCCTCGCGCTTCCCCGGCACCGCCCCGCAGGTGCAGGACGCGCCCTCGCGCAACGCCTCCTTCACCGGCCGCGGCCGGCTGCTGGAACTGCTGCGCAACCGCTTCACCGCCGGGTCCAACGCCGTGCTCAGCCAGGTGCTGTACGGCATCGGCGGGGTGGGCAAGTCGCAGACCGCCGTCGAGTACGCGCACCGCTTCAAGGCCGCGTACGACGTGGTCTGGTGGGTGCCCGCCGAGGAGCCCGCCAACATCCCGCAGAAGCTCGCCGAACTCGCCCCCCGGCTGGGCGTCCAGGGCAGCGACGACGTCGCCCACACCGCCGCCGCCGTCCTGGACGCGCTGCGCCGGGGCCACCCGTACCGGCGCTGGCTGCTGGTCTACGACAACGCCGGCACCCCGGAGGAGCTGGCGCCCTGGCTGCCGGCCGGATCCTCCGGCGGGCACGTGCTGATCACCTCCCGCAACCAGGGCTGGTCCAAGCACGCCGGGATCGTCGAGGTGGACGTCTTCACCCGGGAGGAGAGCGTCGGGCTGCTGCGCCGCTTCAACTCCGGCCTCGCGCCGGAGGACGCCGACCAGGTCGCGCACCTGCTCGGCGACCTGCCGCTGGCCGTCGGCCAGGCCGCAGTCTGGCTCCAGGAGACCCCGATGCCGGTGGCCACCTACCTGGAACTGCTGGAGGGCGCCCTCACCGAGATGCTGGAGCGCACCCGGCTGCGCCCGGCCGAGTACCCGCACTCCGCCGCCGCCACCTGGCGGATCTCGGTCGAGGAGCTGCGCGGCGTCAACGCGCCCGCCGCCCAGATCCTGGAGATCTGTGCCTTCTTCGGCCCGGACGCCATCCCGATGCGGCTGCTCTACAGCCGCGAGGTCACCCACGCGCTGCACCTGCCGCCGCGCGCCCCCCGCGACAAGCTCGCGATCGGCGAGTTCCTGCGCGCCATCAACCGCTTCGGGCTCGCCCGTACCGACCAGGGCAGCGAGACCCTCACCGTGCACCGCCTGGTGCAGGCCGTCCTGCGGGACCAGGTCGAGGAGCAGGACAAGGCCAGGATCCGCGCCGTCGTGCACGCCGCGTTGGCCGCCGCCAACCCCGGTGACCCGGACATCCCCGCCAACTGGCCGCAGTACGCCGAGCTGCTGCCGCACCTGTGGCCCTCCGGCGCGGTCGGCAGCGCCGACGAGGAGGTCCGCCAGTGGATCATCGACTCGGTGCGCTACCAGTGGAAGCGCAGCCTGCACGAGTCCGGCCGGGAGCTGGCCGAACGCACCCTTGAGCACTGGCGCCAGGACGGCTACGGCGGCCCCGGCTTCGACGTCGAGAACGACGCCCAGACCCTGATGCTGCGCACCCAGCTCAGCAACATCCGCCGCTCCCAGGGCGCCCTCCAGGAGTCCTACGAGACCGACAAGGACGTGCTGGAGCGATTCCGCGCCACGCTCGGGCCCGAGCACTCGCACACCCTCGCCGTCGCCAACAGCCTCGGCGCCGACCTGCGCTTCCTCGGCCGCTACCAGGAGGCCCGGGCCCTGGACCGGCAGACCCTGGACGCGGCCCGGCGCACCCTGGGCCCCGACCACCCGCGCACCCTCATGATCACCAACAACCTGGCGGTCTCCGACTACCTGGCCGGCGACCGCCGCGCCGCCCTGGAACGCCACCGCCGCAACTACCACCAGCAGCGCGACGCCCTCGGCGCGCACAGCCTCTACGCGCTCTCCTCCGCCAGCAACTACGCCCGCGACCTGCGCGAGACCGGCCGCCTGCGGGAGGCCCTGGACCTGCTGGAGGAGACCGTCCGGATCTACCAGCAGACCATCGGCGACGCCCACACCGACACCCTGCGCGCCCGCAAGAACCTCGCCGTCGCGCTGCGCCGGGCCGGGCGCTACACCGAGGCGCTGGAGATAGACGAGGACATCTACCAGCGCTACCTGGACATCAACGGCGCCGAGCACCCCGACACCCTCGCCGCCGCCACCAACCTCGCCAGCGACCTCAACGCACTCGGCGACACCGAACGCGCCATCGGGCTGGCCGAACGCGCCCTCGCCCGCTACCGCGACTACCTCGGCGAGGACCACCCCGTCACCCTGGCCGGCGCCAACAACCTCTCCGTCTACCTCCGGCTGGCCGGACGCACCGCCGAGGCCCGCGAACTCTCCGCGCGGACCGTGGCGCAGTTCCGCGCCGTCCTGGGGGACGGCCACCTCTACATCCCGATCGCGACGATGAACCACGCCAACGACCTGGTGTTGGCCGGGCTGGAGGAGCAGGCCATGGCCCTGGAGGAGCAGGCCGCGCCGCTGATGTCGGAGACCCTCGGGCCCGACCACTACGACACCATCGGCATCACCTCCAACCTCGCCCTCAGCCTCGCCGCCGCCGGCCTCCAGGAGCGGGCCGCCGAGCTGCGGGGCGACTGCGTGCGCCGGGCCCGGCAGACGCTGGGTGAGGAACACCCCACCACGGTGGCGGTGAAGGCGGGGCAGCGACTGGACTCCGACATCGAACCGCCGTCGGTGTGACGGCCGGCCGACGGGGGGTCAGTGGGGCGCTACGCTCGGGCAATGGTCGCTGAAAGCGGTGCACCCGGGGGCTCCGGCGCTCCCGCCGGCCCGGGCGGCACCGGTCGCGCGCCGGTCGGTGCCGGGCAGACCGGTGCGGGGCGTGCCGGTGCCGGGCGGGCCGAGGGCCGGGTGCCGTTCCGCCAGTACCTGCTGAAGATCCACAGTCGCTGCAACCTGGCCTGCGACTACTGCTACATGTACGAGGCGGCCGACCAGAGCTGGCGCTCCCGGCCGCCCCGGATGACCCTCGCGACCGCCCGGCGGGCGGCCGAGCGGATCGCCGAGCACGCCGCCGGGCACGGCCTCGACGAGGTCGCGGTGATCCTGCACGGCGGCGAACCGCTGCTGGTCGGCGCGGCCCACCTGGACGCCCTGCTCGGCGAGCTGGCCCGGGCGCTGGCGGGCCGGGTCGGGGTCCGCTTCAGCCTGCAGACCAACGCGCTGCGGCTGCTCACCGAACCCGCGCTGCTGGACGTCCTGCACCGCCACCGGGTCGCCGTCGGCGTCTCGCTGGACGGCACCCCCGCCGACCACGACCGCCACCGCCGCACCGCCGACGGCCGGGGCAGCCACGCCCGCACCGCGCAGGCCCTGCGACTGCTCGGCTCGCCCGAGCACCGCTCGCTGTTCGCCGGGCTGCTCTGCGTGGTCGACCTCGCGGCCGACCCCGTCGCCACCTACGAGGCGCTGCTGGAGTTCGCCCCGCCGAGGGTCGACCTGCTGCTGCCGCACGGCACCTGGCAGGCCCAGCCGCCCGGCCTCGCGCGCAGCCTGCCGAGCACGCCGCCCGGCCCCGGCGAGGACGCCCCCGCACCGTACGGGCGGTGGCTGGGCGCCGTCTTCGACCGCTGGTACGACGCACCCCGCCGGGAGACCGGCGTGCGGCTGTTCGAGGAGCTGGCGGTCCTGCTGCTCGGCGGCCGCGCCGCCAGCGAGAGTGTCGGGCTGGCCCCGGTGGACCTCGTCGTGGTCGAGACGGACGGCACCATCGAGCAGGCCGACAGCCTCAAGGCCGCCTACGACGGCGCCCCCGGCACCGGCCTGGACGTCTTCCGGAACGGCTTCGCCACCGCCGCCGCCCACCCGGCCTTCCGGGCCCGCCAGCGCGGCCTGGCGGGGCTCGGCCCGGTCTGCGCCGCCTGCCCGCTGGCCCGGGTCTGCGGCGGCGGCCTCTACGCGCACCGCTACGCCCCCGACGGCGGTTTCGCCCACCCCTCCGTCTACTGCCGGGACCTGGACGCCCTGATCCGCCACATCGACGCCCGCCTGCGCCGTGACCTCGCCCGGCTGCCCCCGGCCCGGGGCGCCCGCCCGGCGCCGCACGGCCGCCAGGTGCTCTGACGACTCCCGCCGGACGGCCGACGCGAATTGTCGGACAAAGCGGTGCGCGGCGGCCGGGCGGGCGCGGCGGTGCAGGATCGGTGCGGAGCGCGACCGGGGTTGTGGCAGCGGGCGCGCGGCGGTCCGGCGGACGGCTCCGGCGGACGGGTTCGGTGGACGGGTGCGGAGACAGGCGTGGAGGACGGGCGATGAGCGGTGGCGAGGTGCCGGCGGCGCGGGCGGGGCTGCGGCGGCACGGGGTGGACCGGGCGACGTTCCTGGCGATCGCGGCCGCCCGCGGCGGCCCCGAGGCCGTCCGGCTGCTGCGGGCCGGGCAGTTGAGCAAGCGGGCCCTCCTGCTGCTCGCCCTGCGCAGGGCGGTGCCCGAGCCGGAGCGCACGGCATTCGAGCGGGCGTACGGCGAGATCCGCGCGCTCCAGGACGCGGACCGCGCCGGGTGGGAGCGCCTGCTGCTGCGCCCGGAGTTCGACGCCTGGGCGGCCGACTGCCTGCGTGGCCTGGCGGCCGGCGAGGCGGCGGCGCTCGGGACACTGGGGGAGTTCGTCCGCACGCCCGAGCCGGCGCCCGTGCCGCTGGAGTGCGACGGCCTGCGCTGGGCACCGGTGCTCGCCGACCGGGGCCCGTACCTGGGCATCTACGGCCGCCCGCCGACCGGGCCGCTGGACGCGGCCGAGCGGGGGGAGTGGCACCGGCTGCTGGCCGGCGCGTGGCAGGTGCTCGTACACCGGCATCCGTGGCACGCGCGGGTGGTGAGCGCCTGCGTCCGCACCGTGGTGCCACTGCGGCCCGCGCCGGACGGCTCCGCGGTGAGCGCCGCGGCCCGGCGCGCGTACGGGGCGGTGGCGGCCTCCCGGCCGGCCGATCCGGTGCTGCTGGCGCTGTCGCTGGTGCACGAGTTCCTGCACGTCCAACTGGGCGCGCTGCTGGACCTGGTGCCGCTTCACCGGCCCAACGGCGAGGCGCGCTACCACGCGCCCTGGCGGCCCGACCTCCGCCCGGTGGGCGCGCTGCTCCAGGGCACCTACGCGCACCTCGGCGTGACGGACTTCTGGCGCACCGAGCTGGCGGCCGGCGCGCCGGGCCAGGCCCGGGCGGAGCGGGAGTACCGGCGCTGGCGGGCGCACACCGCCACGGCCGCCGCCACCCTGCTGGAGAGCGGCGAACTGACGCCGATCGGTACGGAGTTCACCCGGGCGCTGGCGCGGGCGGTGCAGCACCCTGCGGCCGAACGGGTGAACTTCCCGGCCTGATCCGCCAGCCCCGCGCCCGCCCGCACCCCCGCCGGGATCCGGCCTTCCCCGGGGGCGCGTGCTGCGCCGGGCGGGACACGGCCCGCGGCAGCCGAATGGGTGGATTTCGGGACCTACGCCGCAGCTGCGGGGCCGTGCCCGTCAATGAGAGCCAATCAACGTCCGGCGCGGCGGGCCGACTGCCACTACATTGGCAGTCGGGTGTTATACCCGCCCTCATCGGTCTCAATCGCAGAGAGACATCGAACATGACTTCCGCTATCGACACCAGGCCCCTCGAAGACCTGACGGACCCTCAGCAGCAGGGCGTCCGGGCCTCACTCGCCGATCTGGCCGCGCTGGGCTCCGAGGAGCTCGCCGCACGGCTGCGACGTGCCCTCCCCGGCACCGATTCGGGGCGGGTGCCGGTCGCGGCGTTCAATTCCTCGATCTGACCCGAATCCGAGAGGCAAAGGCTTCCACGGAGCCGGCTGAGCGAATATGACGCAAATTCTGCTGCCTTTCACACAATTCGTGCTGAAAGTGCACAGTCGCTGCGATCTCGCCTGTGACCACTGCTATGTCTACGAACACGCGGACACCAGTTGGCGTGCCCGCCCCCGGACGATCAGTGACCAGGTACTGGCCAAGGCCGCCGCGCGCATCGGTGAGCACGCGGCCGCCCACCGGCTGCCCGCCGTCCGGGCCGTCCTGCACGGGGGAGAGCCCCTGCTCGCCGGCCCGGACCGGCTGCGGCGCACGGCCGAGCGGCTGCGCGCCGCGCTGCCGCCGGACTGCACCCTCGACCTGCGCATCCACACCAACGGGGTGCTGCTCGACCGGCGGTTCTGCGAGCTCTTCGACGAGCTGGGGGTGCGGGTCGGGGTCTCCCTGGACGGCGACCGCGCCGCCAACGACCGCCACCGCCGGTACGCCGACGGCCGCAGCAGCCACCCCCAGGTGCTGCGTGCCGTAGATCTGCTCCGCGGGCCGGAGTTCCGCCATCTGTACGCGGGCCTGCTGTGCACGATCGACGTGGCGAACGACCCGGTCGCGGTATATCGCGCGCTGGCCGAACTCGAACCGCCCGCCGTCGACTTCCTGCTTCCGCACGCCACCTGGGACACTCCGCCCGAGCGCCCGCCGGGTGGGGGGAGCGACCCGTACGCGCGTTGGCTGCTGGCGGTGTACGACCGCTGGGACGCCGATCAACGCCCCTTCGCGGTAAGGACCTTCGAGTCCGTCCACCGGACGCTGCGCGGGCTCTCCAGCCTCACCGAGGCGCTCGGGCTGGAGCCGGCCGACCTGGTCGTGCTGGAGACCGACGGCAGCTTCGAGCAGGCCGACAGCCTGAAGACGGCCTACGACGGCGCCCCCGCCACCGGGCTCGACGTCTTCAGGCACAGCCTTGACGAAGTCGCCCGCCACCCCGGCATGATGGACCGTCAGTCTGGTTTGGCCGGGCTCAGTGCCGAGTGCCGCTCCTGCCCCGTCGTGCGCTCCTGCGGCGGTGGCCTCTACGCCCACCGCTACCGCAGCGACGGCGGCGGATTCGACCATCCCTCCGTCTACTGCGGGGACCTCATGACCCTCATCAACGGGATCAGCGACCGGGGTGCCGCCCCCGTGGCTCCCGACGCCACGCCCACCGCCGATGCCGGGCCCGCCGCCACCGGGCAACCCGCCGCCGGCGAGCCCACCGCCGCCGTCACGGTTCCCGGGCAGGCCGCCGCGCCCGCCGCGCCGGTGCTCACCGACCGGCAGCTGGCCGACCTCGCCCGCGGCCACGGCGGCGCCGACGCGGTACGGGCCCTGCGGCTGTCCCAACTCGCCATCACCCGCGCCATGCTGGCCGCGGTCTGGGACGCGGCCGGGCTGCGCAGCTCGGCCGCCTGGGAGCTGCTCGCCGCGCTGGACACCGCGGCGCCCGGCGCAGTCGACACCGTCCTCGGCCACCCGTACGTCCGGGCCTGGGCGGCCCGGTGGCTGAGCGGGGACACCGGCGACGGGCTGGCGCCGCTCGCCGAGCTGGCCGCCGCGGCCGCCGTCCGGGCCGGGCGCGGGGACGCGTTGGCCGTGCCCGTCCGGGGCGGCGTCCTGAACCTGCCCACCCTCGGCCGGCTCACCGTCGGCGGAGGCGAGGCGGTGGTGACGGGCGGGCCCGAGGGATTCACCGTCCGCACGGGCGCCGGTGAGCTGATCCGCCTCGGTGGCGGCCCCGGCCAGGACCCGCGCTGGCAGCCGCTGCGGCGGATCCGGCTGGCCGGCGGCTGGGCCCCGGCCCTGGAGGACACCGACCCGCGGCGCGACAGCCACCAGTGGCCGGTCCAGGGCCGACTCGACGACACCGAACTGCTCTGCTGGACCGGCGCGTTGCGTGAGGCCTGGGAGCTGCTCGGCCGGGACCTGCCCGGCTACGCCGAGGGCGTGCGGGCCGGGCTCAACACCATCACCCCGCTGCGGCCGGGCCCCGCCGGGCGGGACGTCAGCGCCGCCGCCCGGCAGGCCTTCGGCGCGGTCGGCATCGCCCGGCCCGCCACCGCGCCGGTCCTCGCCCTGCTGATCGCGCACGAGTTCCAGCACGTCAAGCTCGGCGCCGTCCTGGACCTCTGGGACCTCTACGACGCCGGCGACACCCGGCTGTACCACGCGCCCTGGCGGCCGGACCCGCGCCCACTGGAGGGGCTTCTCCAGGGCACCTACGCGCATCTGGCGGTGACGGAGTTCTGGGGCTCCCGGGCGCTCGCCTACGACGGGCTGCCCGGCGCCGCCGCCGACCATACCCGGCTGCAGTTCGCGCTCTGGCGCGCCTACACCGCCGAGGCGGTCGAACGGCTGGCGGACTCCGGTTCGCTCACCCCCCTCGGGCTGCGCTTCGCCGCGGGGATGCGGGAGACGATCGCGCCCTGGCTGGCGGTGGAACTGCCGGGCGCCGCGGAGGAGGGTGCCCGCCGGGCCCGGGAGGAGGCCGCGGTGACCGGCTGACGCCCCCACCCCGACCGTCTCCTGACCGCCGGCCGCCCGCGCCGCCCGCCCGCGCCCGCCGTCCCGTGTCCGTCGCACGCACCCCCGGGTCGGCGCCGGAGCGGCCCTCCCCCCGGGATCATCATGGACACCCTCGAACGCGCCGGAACCCGCACCGCCGGGCGGACGGCCACCGGCACCCGTACCGCCACCCGCACCGCCGCCGAGAGCGCGCGGACCGCGGAGAGCGCACGGACCGCCGAGGCCGCCCAGAGCACACGGACCGCTGGCAGCGCCCTGGCCGCCGACGGCGGCCACCAGCGGGCCGCCCTCCTGGGCGACCTGCGCCGCCTGGGCGTACTCCCGGGCGAGGTGCTGCTGGTGCAGGCCTCGCTGCGTGCGCTCGGCCCGGTCGCCGGCGGCCCGGCCACCGTCGTCGGCGCACTGCTGGAGGCGCTCGGCGGCCCCGAGCGGGGCACCCTGGTCGCGTACACCGCCACCCCGGAGAACTCCGACACCTCACGGCTGGCCGCCCGGCTGACCGCCGGGCTCTCCCCTGCGGAGCTGACCGCACACCGGGACCGGCTGCGCGCGGCCTACCGGCCCGACGGCCCCTGCTCGCCGACCATGGGCGCGCTGTCCGAACAGATCCGCACCACGCCGGGCGCGCTGCGCAGCGCCCACCCGCAGACCTCCTTCGCGGCGCTGGGCCGGTACGCCGCCGAGGTGACGGCCGGGCACGAACTCACCAGCCACCTCGGCGAGTCCTCCCCGCTGGGGCGGCTGTACGGGCTGGCCGCCAAGGTGCTGATGGTCGGTGTCCCGCTCAGCCGGTTCACCGCCTTCCACCTGGCCGACCTGCGCCAGGGCGACCCGCCCAGGCGGCGCTACGGCTGCGTGGCCGAGGTCGCGGGCCGTACCGACTGGGTCTCCTTCGAGGCGCCGGACCTGGACGACCTGCACTTCGGGGCGCTCGGCGAGCAGGTGCGGCGCGAGGCGCACGGCATCCGGGCGGGCCGGCTCGGCGACGCGCACTGCCTGCTGGTGCCGATCGTCGAGGCCGTGGACGTGGCCACCAGGGTGCTGCGCGGGTCACTCGCACCGCACTGAGCAGCGGAAACCGCTCCCCGCAAGGCCCGTACGCGTCCGACCCGTCGCCGTCGCGGCGCCCCCGGGATCATTGCGCTATTCCATTCGGGTGCATGTCGTTCCTAGACTGAAGCCCCCGTCACACGGGGATCAGGTTGCGGACGGGCCCGGGGGAGGCGCGTGTGTACGACCCGGGGAGCTGGGACGAGGACGCGGCCAGGCCGTACTTCTTCCTCAGCTATGCCCACACGCCGAGGGCCGGCGCGCGCGGGGCGGGCGACCCCAACCACTGGGTCCGCCAGCTCTACCGCGACCTGTGCGAGGCGGTGCTCCAGCTCACCACGCTGCCGGCCGGCGCCCCGGTCGGCTTCATGGACGAGAGCATGCACCAGGGCGAACTCTGGGCCGAGCGCCTCGCCCAGGAGCTGGCCACCTGCCGGGTGTTCGTGCCGCTGTACTCGCCGCGCTACTTCAACAGCCTGGCCTGCGGCCAGGAGTGGCACTGCTTCACCCAGCGGCCGGTGTACCCGGCGAACATCGACTCGGAGCGCACCAGCGGCGTCGTCCCGGTGCTGTGGGTCGCGATGGGGCAGTACAAGCTGCCCGAGGTGGCCAGCCGGCTGCAGTTCAACCACGCCAGCTTCGGGCCCGACTACGCGGCCGAGGGCCTGTACGCGCTGATGAAGCTCACCTACTTCCGCTCCGCGTACGAGCTGGCCGTCCACCGGCTGGCCCGGCGGATCGTCGAGGTGGCGGAGGAGACGGTGATCCCCGTCGGCCGGCAGCTGGACTTCCAGGCGCAGCCGAGCGCGTTCAACGTCGCCGCGCCCACCAGGCAGTTGCGGATCTCGGTGCTCTCCTACCACCAGGCGGAGCTGCCGCCCGGCCGCAACCCCGACTACTACGGCCCGCGCCGCACCGACTGGCACCCCTACCAGCCGGCGGCCGGCCGGCCGCTGGCCGAGCACGCCGTGCGCCTGGCCCGGCAGTTGGGCTTCCAGCCGAGCGTGCACGAGTTCGACGAGGAGCTGGCCGGGCTGGCCGACGACGGCCCGCCGACCGCGCCCGGCCTGCTGCTGCTGGACCGCTGGGCGCTGCACGACGAGCGCCGCCGCGAGCTGGTCCGGCGCTTCGACCGGGCGAACGCGGGCTGGGTGGGCGTCCTGGAGCCGTGGAACATGGCCGACCCGGACTGCGTGGAGCACGACGGCTCGCTCGGTGAACTCAGCGCCCAGACACTGCGCTTGACCCATCGCGCGGCCCGCCCGAGCTTCCAGGGCGCGCTGGCGGGACCGTCCGGCCTGAACAGCCTGGAGGAGTTCGACGACGCGCTGCCCCGGGCCGCGATGAAGGCCAAGTACGCCTTCGAGGACCGGACCAGATCAGGACCGGAGGAGCCGGTACCGCAGCGCCCCAGCCTGCGGGACGCGTTCCGCGGCGGGCCCGGCAGGGACGGGCCCGGCCTCGCACCCGACACGGACGACCACCCAGCCAGTGCCGAAGGCGGCGGCCCGCGCGACGGGGCGCCCCCCGGGGGAGGAATCAGATGACCGAGAGCCGCACCAGGAACCTCAGGGTCGGCGGCACGGGCGCCGCCGGGGCCGCACCGCAGTCGCAGCCGACCTCGCAGCCGCCCTCGCACGCGGACGAGGACCGGGGCGGGCGGATCGTCACCTTCTACTCCTACAAGGGCGGCACCGGCCGCACCATGGCGCTGGCCAACACCGCCTGGATCCTGGCCGCCAACGGCTTCCGGGTGCTCACCGTGGACTGGGACCTGGAGGCGCCGGGCCTGGCCAAGTTCTTCCACCCCTTCCTCGACCAGGCGGTGCTGGCCGGCACCACCGGGATGATGGACCTGATCGCCGAGTACCGCGAGGAGGCGCTGCGCCCGGTCGAGCGCAGCCCGGGCTGGCACCTGGACTTCGCCCGGGTGCACCCGCACGCACTGTCGCTGTCCTGGCCGCTCTTCCCGAGCGGCGGCAGCCTGGACTTCCTCTCCGCCGGGCAGTTCAACCGGGACTACTCCGAGGCGGTCGGCCGCCTGGACTGGGACATCTTCTACGACCGCTTCGACGGCGGGCAGTTCTTCGACGCGCTGCGCGCCGACATGAGCAAGCGCTACGACTACGTCCTGATCGACAGCCGCACCGGCCTGTCCGACATCGCCGAGATCTGCACCGTGCAGATGCCCGACGACCTGGTGGTCTGCTTCACCCTCAGCGACCAGTCGATCGACGGCGCCTCCCGGATCGCCCAGCACATCCACGACCGCTACCGCGAGCGCGGCATCCGGATCCTGCCGGTGCCGATGCGGATCGACGAGGGCGAGAAGGAGAAGGCGGATGCCGGGCGGGCACTGGCCAGGATCAAGTTCCTCGGGCTGCCGGCCGGGCTGGAGGGCGACGAACTCGCCCACTACTGGGGGTCGGTGGAGATCCCGTACCGGCCGTTCTACGCCTATGAGGAGATCCTCGCGACCTTCGGGGACCAGGGCGGCTCGCCCACCTCGATGCTGGCCGCGTGCGAGCGGCTCGCCGCGGTGCTCACCGAGGGCCGGGTCACCGGCCTGCCGCCGGTCGACGAGGAGGTCCGGCTGCGGTACGTGGACGCCTTCACCCGCAGGCGCCCGTCCGTACCCGCCGACCTGTACCTCTCCTACGTCCCCGAGGACCGGATGTGGGCGGACTGGATCGAGTCCGTCCTCGGCCGGGCCGGCTTCCGGGTCCTGCCGCGGGACCTGAGCGCCGGGGCCGACCCGCGGCAGGAGACCGAGCGGGGAATCGACGGCGCCTACCGTACGGTCGCGGTGCTCTCGCCCGCCTACCTGCGCTCGCCACAGGCCCGCGCGCTGTGGGAGTCCGTGGTCAGCTCCGACCCGTCCGGCACCCGGCGCCAGCTGGTGCCCGTCCGGGTCGGGGACGTCCGGCTCACCGCGCCGTTCAGCAACCGCAACCCGGTCGACCTGGTCGGCCGCGACGAGGCGCAGTCCGTGCAGACCCTGCTGCGGGCGCTCGGCCGCGGCGAGACCCCGCTCGCCGAGGCGCCCGGGGCGGGCCCGCGCTTCCCCGGCAGCAAGCCGCAGGTCTGGGACGTGCCGCCGCGCAACCCCTCCTTCACCGGCCGGGCCACCGTGCTGGAGCAGCTGCGCAACCAGCTGCGCGGCGGCATGGCCGCCGTCCTGCCCACCCCGCAGACCCTGTACGGGCTCGGCGGCGTCGGCAAGACCCAGGTCGCGCTGGAGTACGCGCACCGCTTCATGTCGGACTACGACCTGGTCTGGTGGATCGACGCCGAGCAGACCGAACTGGTCGCCCCGGCGCTCGCCGAACTCGCTCGCCGGCTGGGCCTGCGGGTCGGCGACTCCGTCACCGAGGCGGCCGAGGCCGCCCGGGAGGCGCTGCGGCGCGGCACCCCGACCTCGCGCTGGCTGCTGATCTTCGACAACGCCGACGAGCCCTCCGAGATCCGCCGGTTCTTCCCCGGCGGCTCCGGCCACATCCTGGTCACCTCGCGCAACCAGGCCTGGTCCGGGCACGCCGAGGCGCTGGAGGTCGACGTCTTCACCCGCGGGGAGAGCGTCGAGCACCTCTGCCGCCGGGCCCGCGGCCTGTCCCGGGCCGACGCCGACCGGGTCGCCGATGCCGTCGGTGACCTGCCGCTGGCCGTCGAGGTCGCGGCCGCCTGGCTGGACACCACCGGCACCCCGGTCGACACCTACGTCTCCCAGCTCCAGGCGGAGGCCGCCCGGGCGCTGGCCGTCGCCCGGCCCGCCGACTACCCGACCCCCGTCGGCGCGACCTGGAACGTCTCGATCGCCCGGCTGCGGATCCAGTCCCCGGCGGCCGTGCGGCTGCTCCAGCTGTGCGCGTTCTTCGCGCCCGAGCCGATCTCGATGAACCTCTTCTACAGCGACCAGATGATCCGCGCACTGGTGAAGTACGACGAGGACCTCAACGACAAGTTCATGCTCGGCAAGGTGATCCAGGCGATCGGCCGGTACGCCCTCGCCAAGGTGGACGCCGGCAGCAACAGCTTCCAGGTGCACCGCCTCGTCCAGGCGGTGATCCGCTCCGAGATGTCCGAGGACGACCAGGAGATCGCCGTCCACGAGGTGCACCGCATCCTCACCGGCGCCCGGCCCGTCCTCGGCGACACCGACGACCCCGCCAACTGGCCCGCGTTCGACGAGATCTGGCCGCACCTGTCGCCGTCCAAGGCGCACAACTGCGACGAGGCCGACACCCGCCAGCTGCTCATCGACCGGGTCCGCTACCTGTGGAAGCGCGGTGAACTGGAGCGCGCCCGGACCCTGGGCCACGACCTGGACGCCGCCTGGACCAGCAAGCTCGGCGAGGGCGACCGCCAGACCCTGCTGCTGCGCTTCCAGCTCGCCAACGTCCTGCGCTCCCAGGGCAACTACGCCGAGGCGCTGGCCCTGGACGAGGCCACCCTGGAGCGCCAGCGCGAACTGCTCGGTGAGCACCACCCGTACACCCTGATGACGGCCGGCTCGCTCGGCGCCGACCGGCGGGCGCTCGGGCTGTTCCAGTCCGCGCTCGAACTGGACCGCGAGATCCTCGACCAGTTCCGCGAGCTGTTCGGCGACGACAACCCACGCACGCTCTCGATGGCCAACAACCTGGCGATCGACTACCGGCTGGTCGGCGACAGCGAGGCCGCCCGCGACCTCGACCAGGAGACCCTGGACCGCCGCACCTCGGTACTCGGCGCCAAACACCCGTACACCCTCTCCACCAAGTCCGCGCTCGCCCGCGACCTGCGCGAACTCGGCGACTACAAGGGCTCGGCGGACCTCGCCAGGGAGGTGATGACCGACCTGACCGACGTCCTGGAGCCCGACCTGCCGGAGAACCTGCGCAACGCCAAGTCGCTCGCCGTCTCGCTGCGCAAGGCCGGCAACCTCGCCGAGGCCCGCCGGATCACCAAGGAGACCTACGAGCGGTACCTGGAGCGGTACGGCGCCGACGCGCCCGACGCGCTCGCCTGCGCGCTCAACCTGGCCGCCGACTACAGCGCCTCCGGCGACAAGGAGGCGGCCCGCGACCTCGCCGTCACCGTCTACGACGGGCACCGGCGGCTGTTCGGCGACGAGCACCCGTTCACCCTCGCCTGCGCCAACAACCTCGGCATCTACCTGCGCGGCAGCGGCGACATCGCCGAGGCCATCGAGCGCGGCCGGCAGACCGTGGACGCGCTGCGCCGTACGGTCGGCCCCGACCACCCGTACACCCTCAACGCGATGATCAACCTGGCCAACGCGTACGGCGACGACGGCCAGCACAGCCGGGCGGAGGAGCTGGAACGTGCCGCCCACTCCGGCCTGTGCAACCGCTACAGCCCCCGCCACCCGGACGCGGTCGCCTGCGAGGCCAACCTCGCCGTCACCCTGCGCGCGGCCGGCCGGCACAGCCAGGCCGCCGAGCTGCGCGCCAGGGCCGTCGCCGAACTGATCCGCCAGCTCGGGGAGGAACACCCCAACACCGTCTCCGCCCGCGGCTGGAAGCGCATCAACCGCGACCTCGAACCGCAGCCGGTGTAACGCGGAGGTGTGGGGCCACCGGTGTGGGGCCACCGGGCTGCGGCGCCGCCGGCGCGGCCGCGCAGCCCGGTCAGCCTGCGCGGCCCGGTACGCTGCGGAGCTGATGAACGAGAAGCCCCTGCCCCCGGTCCTGGTCACCCGACGGCTCGCGCCCGGGGTGACCGAGCGGCTCGCCGCGTCCTGCGCGTTCGATCTGCACGACGACGACCTGCCGATGGGCCGGGCCGAGCTGCTGAAGGCCGTCCGCGGCCGGTCGGCCGTGATCACCACCCTGGACGACGTGGTGGACGGCGAGTTCCTGGACGCGGCGGGGCCGGGTCTGCGGATCGTGGCCAACCACGCCGTGGGCACCCACAACATCGACCTGGCGGCCTGCGCCGCCCGCGGGGTGCCGGTGAGCAACACCCCCGGCGTACTCACCGCCGCCACCGCCGACATGGCCTGGGCCCTGCTGCTGGCGGCGACCCGGCGGCTCGGCGAGGGCGAGCGGTGGCTGCGCTCGGGCCGGCCGTGGGCCTGGGCGCCGAACTTCCTGCTCGGCGTGGAGCTGGCCGGCACCCCGCTGGGCATCCTCGGCATGGGCCGGATCGGGCAGGCCGTCGCCCGCCGGGCCCGCGCCTTCGACATGCCGGTCAGCTACCACAACCGGACCCGGCTGCCCGAGGAGCAGGAGCAGGGCGCGCGGTGGCTGCCGCTGGAGGAACTGCTCGCGCAGTCGCCCGTCCTGGTGGTGACCTGCCCGCTCACCGCCGCCACCCGGCACCTGCTGGACGCCGAACGGATCGCGCTGCTCCCGGCCGGTGCCGTCCTGGTGAGCATGACCGCCGGCATCGTCGACGAGCCCGCGCTGGCCGCCGCCCTGGACGGCGGCGCGCTCTTCGCGGCGGCCGTCGACAACTTCGAGCACGAGCCCGCCGTCCCGGCGCAGCTGCTGGCCCAGGAACGCGCGGTGCTGGCCCCGCATCTGGGCAGCGCCACCGTCCGCACCCGGCAGGCGATGGGCAACCTGGCCGTGGACAACGTCCTGGCGGTCCTGGCCGGCGGCCGGCCGGTGACCGAGGCCGGGTAGCGGCCCGGCCGGGTGGGCCTGCCCCGCGCCCGCCGGCCCGCGGACTCCCGGCGGCGGCCGCCCTCCCCACCGCCGCCCGCGCCTGAACCGTCCGGCGGCCGGCGGAAGGCTCCCGAGGGTCTGCCGGAACGGGCTCAGCCGGCCGCCCACTTGAGGGCGGCGGTGAGGACCCGCAGCGCGCCGAAGTGGGCCGCGCCGGGCTCCAGGAAGAGCGTCGCGTCCGGGATGTGGTCGGCCAGCCAGCGGGAGTGCTCCACGGGCGAGAACTGGTCGTCGGCGCCGTGCCAGAGCCAGGCGGGGACATGGATGTCCTCCACCTTGAAGCCCCAGTCGGCGGTGAACGCCAGCACGTCGTCGATCCAGCCGTCCGCGTTGTGCCGGAACGCCTCCCGGTAGTTGCTCTGCAGCATCCGGCGGATGCCCGCGTCGGCGACCACCGTCCGGTCGGTGGGCGGCAGTTCCGGCGCGAGCCCCCTGAGCAGGCTGACCGGGTCGTCCTTGATCTGGAGGGAGCGGAACTGCAGGCTGTCGGCGATCCGGTGGTGCCCGCGCTCGGCCTCCCGGTACGCGTGCACGTTGGACGGCGTCATGCCCTCGTACCAGTCCAGGCCGGCCGCGTCCCGGGGCGCCAGGCTGACCAGTGCCGCGACCCTGGTCACGCGGCCGGGCAGCAGCGCGGCGCAGGCCAGCGCGTGCGGCCCGCCGCCGGAGCGTCCGAGCACCGCGAAGTCGGCCAGCCCCAGCTCGTCCGCGATGGTCCGCACGTCCAGGGCCGCCGCCGCCACCCGGCGCCCGGGCAGCCGGGTGGAGTCGCCGTACCCGGGCCGGTCGAAGGCGATCAGCCGCACTCCGAGGCGGTAGAGCACGGTGCTGCGCGGCGCGGGGCCGAGTCGGCTGCCGGGGGTGCCGTGCAGCAGGAACACCGGCCGTCCGCGCGGATCGCCGAGGATCTCGACCGCAAGCGTCCGGTCGTCCGCCGCCCTGACCACGCGTAGCGTCACTCGCCAACCCTCTCTCGTCCGGCTGCTGGTGCCTGTCCGTTGCGCGGGCGCGGCCCCGCCCGGGCCGCTCTCGCCGCCGCCCGCCCGCTCTCGCCGCCGCCCGCCCGCTCCCGGCGGTGCCGCCCGGGCGCGCCGGCACCCCGGTGTCGCGGTGCGGTGGTGCCGCGGTGCCGCTAGTGCTCGCGGCCGCGGACCTCGCGGCGGGCCTGCCAGGTGGTGTGCTCCCGCGACACCGCGTCCTCGGCGTCTCTCGCCAGCCGGGCCCAGAGCTCCTCGGCGTCCGGGGAGCGGACGTCCAGCTGGGTCAGCTGGCGCCGGATCAGCTCCAGCTCGTCGGCGGCCAGCGCGTACGCGGCGGCGAGTGGGCGGTACTGGCGCAGCTGCGCCCACGCGGCGACGGAGGCCGCCACGGCGGAGACGGTGCCGAGCGCGTCGTAGTCGAACTCGCCCATCGCCCGCAGCACCGCCAGCACCAGCCCGAGCAGCGGCAGCACCACGCCGAGGACACCCGTCCAGAACCCGGCCCGCGCGCAGTAGCGCGCCTTGGCGGTGTACCAGTCGTGCTGGGTCTTCACCCGCTCCTGGAGGTACACCTCGCGCCGGACCGGCAGCGGCTGCCGGCGCAGGTCGCGCATCGTCTCGGTGATCTCCGCTGCGGCGTCCTCGCGTACCGCCCGGCTGCTCCGGAACGCGTTGAGCACCCGGGCCAGCTGGAACTGGTAGAGCCCCTCGGCGTCGGGCAGCGTGGTGGGCGGCGGCTGGTAGGCGTCCGCCCGCACGGCGAACTTCCAGGCCAGTGTCTTGACCGACTCGGCGGCGGCCCGGCCCTCGTACCACAGGCCCTGCGGGTTCTGCCGGCTGATCACCACCGCGAAGCAGATCGTCCCCAGGTAGGCGGTGGCCGCCAGCCAGGCCCAGATGCGTCCGTCGGCGGAGCCGGTCGCGGCGGCGACGATCAGCAGCAGCAGCTCCCAGCGCGACAGCGCGACCGAGCGCCGCTGCCCCTGCCGGGAGGCGGAGTCGGCGGCCCAGAACAGCTCGGGCAGCAGCTCGTGCTCGCGCACCGGCCCCAGCTCACCCGCGCCCGTCGCCATCCTCGCCCCCACCCGTCGCTCAGGTCGCTCCGGTGTCCCGCGCCCCGCTGTGTCATGCCCCGGCCCCGCGGCCGGTACGCCTGGCGCCGGCGCTCTGGCCGGGAAGCCCCGCTGCTTGTCTCAGAACGGCGGCCTTGCGCCCCGGCCCGCCCGCGCGTAGGCCCGCGCCGGTGGGTAGGCCCCACCGGTGCGTGGGCCCGGCCCGGCAGGCGTACGGCTCAGAACGTGTAGAAGATCCGCTCCGCGTTGTCCGCCATCACCTTGGCGTTCCACTCGGTGCCGCCGGGCACGTTGCCCGAGCGGAACAGCGGCGGGGTGTCGCCCCGGCCGTCCAGGGCGCGGTCCGCCAGCCGGCCGACCGCCCCCGCGACCACGGCCTGCATCACGGCGCAGGTGACGACGGTGGAGACCGGCCCGAAGCCGGTCTGCGCCCCCGGGTGGGCGAGCTCGCCGTCGCCGACCGCGATCCCGCTGTCCAGCACCACGTCGCAGTGGTCCTTGAGGTACGTACCGGAGGGGTGGTTGGAGGCGAGCTCGGTGGGATAGGCCAGCGAGGTCAGCCCGATCACCCGCAGGCCCTTGGCGCGGGCGTGCTGGGCCAGCTCCACCGGCATCACCTGGCGCCCGGAGAGCGAGATCACGAAGAGCAGGTCGCCGGCGCGCGCCGGGGTGAGGTCCAGGGTGGTGCTGGCCAGGCCCGCGACCCGCTCCAGGGCGCTGCTCAGCGGCGCCGGCCGGACGGTCACCCCGGTCGTCCCGGGCACGTCCAGCAGGTTGACCGGCACCAGGCCCCCGGCCCGGTAGACCACGTCCTGGGCGGGCAGCGCGGAGTGCCCGGCACCGAAGGCGAAGACCCGCAGGCCGTCCGCGACCGCCTCCGCCAGCAGCTCGGAGGCCTGCTCGATGGCCGCGGCCTGCTCGTCGCGGACCCGCCGCAGGTGCGCGATCGCCGCGTCGAAGTACTGCCCGACCAGGTCGCTCATCTCAGCCTTCGCTTTCCGCCGGTGGGGGAGCCGGCCGGGTGGGGTGGGCCTGGTGGTCCAGACCGCCAGTGGAGAAAGCTACGGCGAGCACGGTGCTGCCTGGACCTGGCCGCTGTCAACAGGGACGAAAATGCCCGCGGAACATCTCGCCGCGGGCCTGGTTGTCCGTGCGGTACGTCAGAATTGGCGGTGAGGACACCGAGGAACGGAGCCAGCGGCGATGTCTGGGCTGATCGACACGACCGAGATGTACCTTCGCACCATTCTGGAGCTGGAGGAAGAAGGCATCACCCCGATGCGCGCCCGGATCGCCGAGCGGCTCGAACAGAGCGGCCCGACGGTGAGCCAGACCGTCGGCCGGATGGAGCGCGACGGCCTGCTCCAGGTCGCCGGCGACCGCCACCTGGAGCTCACCGAGGAGGGCCGCCGGCTCGCCGTGCGCGTGATGCGCAAGCACCGGATCGCCGAGTGTCTGCTGGTCGACGTGATCGGCCTGGAGTGGGAGCAGGTGCACGAGGAGGCCTGCCGCTGGGAGCACGTGATGAGCGAGACGGTCGAGCGCAAGGTGCTGGCCATGCTCGGCCACCCCACCCAGTCGCCGTACGGGAACCCGATCCCGGGCCTGGACGAGCTCGGCGACACCAAGGCCGAGGGTGAGGGCTTCGACGCGGCGCTGATCACTCTGGACGCCCTGCGGCCGGGCGACGGCGGGGCCAGCGTGGTGGTCCGCCGGATCGGCGAGCCGATCCAGACCGACGAGGACCTGATGCGTACGCTGCGCCGGGCCGGTGTCCGGCCGGGTGCGACGGTGCAGGTCGCGGCCGGGCTGGGCGGGGTGCTGGTGGGCAGCGGTGAGGACGCCGCCGAGCTGGGCAAGGACATCGCGGCGCACGTCTTCGTGGCCCGGGTCTGAGCGGGTCCGCTCTGAGCGGTCCCACAGGCCGGACGGCGTTCCGGGCCGGAACAGCTTTGCGGGGCCCGGTGCATCCCCGTGCACCGGGCCCCGCTGGTCCCCACCCTGATCCCCTCCGGTCCCCTCCTCCGTGCCACCGAGCCGCCCCGAGCCCGGCCGGTGCCACGGCCCCCCGCCATTCCCTCCCGCCCCCCCTGAGCCGCGCCCGGCCTCCCCGACCGAGCGCCCCTCCCGGCGTTCCCCCTGCTCCTGCGCCCCCTGTGACGTCCCCTCGCGGCCCCGCTGCGGGGTGGTGCTCCCTTCGCTCCGTCGGCCTCCCCTCTCGGAGGAAATCCTCCCCTCGGCAGATCTTGGCAATCCTTGAGCGCGGTCACTCGTACGAGGGGCTTTCACGGTTTGACCAGCGGGTACACCGATCTCTTATCCGCGTATGCGTGTGACGGGCCCCGTCTCCGGTGGGAGAAGGGGCCCGTCAGTCGCGCGCGTGGTGTCGCGCCGTGCACGCCCTCACCCGATAGGCGTAGGGCGGCCGTCCACCGGGGGCTACCGCACGGCCGCCGCGTGGCCCTGGCGCGGGCGCACCGAGGGCGCCTCGCGGCCGCAGGCGTAGGCCAAGGGGTTGATCAGCTCGACGGCGTCCGGCAGCCAGCGGTTCAGCGCGGACGGCGGCCGGGCCCACTGGGCGAAGCTGTACGGGCCGACCCGCGAGGGCGGGGCCACGATCCAGTCGCCGTCGCCGCGGGCCACCAGGTCGAGCCGGCCGGGCGCCCAGCCGAGCTTGTGCAGCATCTCGGGCAGCTTGGACAGCACACCGGGCAGGACGAGAAAGAGCAGCCGCCGCCCGACCTGGCCGGCCGCCGCCGGCACGGCCACCACCGGGCCGAGCTGAAGGCCCATCCGCTCCATCCGGGCCAGCGCCAGGCAGCCCGCGACCTCGGGTACGTCCAGCACGTCGAAGGAGCGGCCGGTCGGCAGCAGGATCGACGCCTGCGGGTTCTCCGTCCACCAGCGGCGCACCACGCCGGGGCCCGCGCTGGCCTTGCGACGCCAGTCCTCGCCGACCGGATGCGCCCCGGGCAGCGCGCAGCGCCGGTCCCCGCACGAGCAGCGGGCCGGTCCTTCGCCGTCGATCAGCCAGCTGCCGGGGGCGACCTCCCAGTGGCGGTTCTCGGCGTAGCTGACGGCTTCGATGAGCAGTGGGGGCGGCTCGCTGTTGCTGCCCTGGTCGGGGGCTCCTGGGGTGTCTTCCACGCGCTGCTCAACTACCGTCCGTGAGGCTGGTTACGGCCGGACGGGGGGTGTTGTGCCGGTGGGCGGCAATGTCACCCGAACCGGTGAGGGCGCGCCCGCGGACCGGCGGGGCGACGGGCGCAGTGGGGGCGCACGGGTGCATTACAGAGGGCGCGTGGGGGGTGGGGATCGTCACCGTGGGTATCCCGCTGACGTCGCTGATCGCTAACCTGGTGTCAGAATCCTTGGACGGTCGGACAGTCGGCAACAGATCAGCAGAATCGTCGCCAGCCGGCCGGGACCGGAGGGCGTTGGGGAGGCGTAGCCATGGCCGCGAGACCACTTGTCGCACGACAGCCCAACGAGCGTCTGCAGCAGCTGATCCAGGAGGCAAGCTGCTCAAACGCGGGTCTGGCCCGCCGGGTTAACCTCTGCGGCGCGGAACACGGACTCGATCTTCGGTATGACAAGACATCCGTCGCCCGCTGGCTGCGCGGTCAGCAGCCGCGCGGCCAGGCACCGGCCGTGATCGCCGAGGCGATCGGCCGCAAACTCGGCCGGGGCGTCTCGGTCGAGGAGATCGGGATGGCCGACGGCAAGAACCTCAGCTCCGGCATCGGGCTGCAGTTCTCCGCCACGCTCAGCGGGGCGCTGGAGCAGGTCTGTGAGCTCTGGCGCAGCGACGTGGGCCGGCGGGACTTCCTGACCGGCGCGACGGTCGCGGCCTCGGCCCTGGTCGAGCCCAGCCGGGACTGGCTGATCACCCCGCCGGACCCGGTGGTCGCCCGCACCGGCGGCGTCCGGGTCGGTCCCTCGGACGTGGCGGCCATCCGGGCCACCACCGCGATGCTGGTCGACCTGGACCACAGGTTCGGCAGCGGTCACGTCCGCCCGGTGGTCGTCCACTACCTCAACAGCGTGGTCTCCGGGCTGCTGAGCGGTGCGTACCGGGAGGAGACGGGCCGGCAGCTGTTCGCGGCGGTGGCCCGGCTGACGGAGCTGGCCGGGTACATGGCGGTCGACACCGGGCAGCCGGGGCTGGCGCAGCGGTACTACATCCAGGCGCTGCGCCTGGCCCAGGCGGCGGACGACCGCGGGTACGGCGGCTATGTGCTGGCGGCCTCGATGAGCCACCTCGCGGCGACCCTCGGCAATCCCCGCGAGATCGCCCAACTCGCCCGCGCCGCGCAGGAGGGAGCCCGCTCGGTCGCCACCCCGACGGCGATGGCGATGTTCTACGCCGCCGAGGCGCGCGGCCACGCGCTGCTCGGCGACGCCCGCGCCTGCGAGGCGGTGGCGGCCAAGGCGCTGGCGGCGATGGAGCAGCGCAGGCCGGAGGACGACCCGGACTGGATCGTCCACTTCGACGACGCCTACCTGGCGGACGAGTTGGCGCACTGCCACCGGGATCTGGAGCAGGGCGGCCAGTCCGAGCGGTACGCCCGGCGCGCGCTGGACCTGCACCCGCCGACCAGGGTACGTCGCCGCGCGGTGGACCTGGTGCTGCTGGCCACGGCCCAGTTGCAGCAGCGTGAGGTGGAGCGGGCCTGCGAGACGGGCACCCAGGCGGTGCGGCTGCTGAGCGGGTTGCGTTCCAACCGGGGCGTGGAGTACCTGGACGAGTTCCGCCGGCGGCTGGAGCCGTACCGGGAGCACCGGGTGGTCCGGGAGTTCCAGGCCAGGGCGGAGGCGGAGGCGGCCTGAGCGGCCGGGGCGAGGCGGCCCTCGCCGGGCAGTCGCCGCAGCGCGGCGGGCTGCCCGCGTGAGGGCCCGGTGAGGGATGTCCCGCCCACATGGTCACCCGTGTCGGTGTACCGGTAGCGTGGGCGCGACGTTCCCAGATCGCGACGTTCAGAGACAGCAGTGCCGCCCAGCAGTACCGCCCAGATGTGGTCCGCCGTCAGCGAGCGCGCGGAACAACCGAGGAAGGCCCGGGTGCAGGTACGGGAGACAGGGTGCCGGTGGCTTTCGGCCATCCGGTCGCTGTCGCCTGCCCCGGCGGACCCGGTGTCGTGCACAGGTGAGGAATCGCGTTGAACCAGCGCCGCTCGTATCCGAACTCCGGTGAATTCAACATGGACGACCTCTTCCGGCCGGAGCCGGGCCAGCCCCAGGGGCAGCAGGGGCAGCCGCAGGAGCAGCCCCAGCAGTACGTCGGGCAGCCGCCTGTGCCCGGCCGGCCGGAGTACCTCGGCGAGGGCCAGGGCCAGGGTCACGCCATACCCGGTCAGGGCGGGGCGTGGGCCGCCCAGCAGCAGACGCAGGCGTACATCCCGGCCCAGACGGCTCCGGCCGACCCGGCGCCGGAGACGCAGTACCTGCCGCCGTACCCCACCGCGGACCCGTCCGCCGGCGGCTACCCCGGCCAGCAGCAGGCCTACCAGGGCGCACCCCAGCCGGGCTACGGCACGGCCGAGCCCGCCTACCCCGGCGGCGACCCGGCCTACGCGGCGACGGGCGCCATGCAGGTGCCGGGCGGCCTCGGCCACCAGCACGGCGGCGGCAACGGTCGGCGCCCGTCCGGCAAGCTGATCATCGGCGGCGTGGTGGCGGGCTGTACGGCCGCCGGCATCCTGGTCGGCGTCCTGATGAGCGGCGACGACAAGGCGCCCGACACCGCGAAGACCACCCCGCCGGTCGCCTCGGCCACCGGGAGTGCCCCGGCGACCGCCACCGCCGGCGCCACCGTCAGCCCCGAGGTCAAGGCGCAGGCGCAGGCGCTCTCCGACCTCCTGGGCACCGCCAACGAGAGCCGCCAGGCGGTGATCGGCGCGGTGAGCGCGGTGCAGCGCTGCGACAAGCTGCCCGAGTCGCAGCAGGCGCTGACCGACGCGGCGGGTAGGCGCAAGGAGCTGCAGACCAAGCTCGCCGCGCTCAAGACGGACAAGCTGACCGGCGGCCAGCAGCTGGTCGACCAGCTCAACCAGGCCTGGCAGGCCTCCGCCACCGCCGACGAGGAGTACGCGGCCTGGGCGGGCGACGCGCAGTCCGGCGGCTGCGACCCCAAGAAGCTGGACAACCCGCACTACAAGACGGCGGTGCAGGCCAGCGGCTCGGCCACCACGGCGAAGAAGCAGGCCGCCGGCCTGTGGAACGGCATCGCCGGCCAGACCGGGCTGCCAACCAAGACCGACGGCGACCTCTGACCTCTGACCCCTGCGCCCTGCGGCGGTCGGCCGCGGATCACCCCGCGCCGGCCCGTCGGCTGCGCCCGGCGGCTACTTCGGCGGCCTGCTGCCGGTCAGGACCCATCGGACGTCCACGAACCCGGGTTGCTGGAGCGTCAAGCGCCCGCCCTTGACCTGCTGGTACGTCACCCAGGTGTTCACCAGCCGGGGCGACTCCGCGTTGGCCAGCATGTTGGTGCCGGCCCAGTTCAGCGGCGGGGTCAGCCCGGCGGTGTCCAGCTGGTCGACGCCGTCGAGCTGGCTGGTGAGAGTCTTGGCGGTGATCGGCCGCCCGGCCTCGACCAGCCGTTCGACCGCCTGCCGCAGCACCTCGTACGCGACCCAGGTGGTCTGCACCCCGGAGTCGGCGACGTCGATCGTCCCGCCGCCGCCCGTGTGGGAGCGGACCACGCTGCGCAGCGCGTCCCAGACCCTGGAGGACTCCGGCGGGTACCAGCCGGCCACGTACGCGCCCGCGAGCGGGCCGCCGTCGCCGCCGGTGGAGTCGATCACCGACTGCTGGACGCTGCCGATCACCGAGGCGAACCGGGTGTTGCGCGCGCCGAGCCGTCGGTAGGAGTCGATCAGGTTGCCGGTCGGCTCGGCGCCCAGTGCGCTGGTGATGCAGTTCGCCTGCTCGTCGCCGCCGACGGCCTTACGGGCGACGTTGCCGTAGTCGGTGGACTGCTCGGGTGCCTTGACGTCGAGCAGCTTCACCCCGGCCGGCCTGAGCGCGTTGGCGAGGTAGCCGAGCAGGTTGTCCCCGGCGGGGGTGTCCGGGCGGACGAGCGAGACGCTGCGGCACCCGGCGTCCACCAGCTGGCGGCCGCTGCCGGCGATCAGCGCGGGCATCCCGCCGGCCACCGGGTAGGACAGCGGGCTGCTGAACTCCGGCGTGGAGAGCCCGTACCCGCCGATGAACGGGATGCCGGCCCGCTCCAGGGTGTGGATGAAGCTGTCGCCGTACTGGCTGTACGAGCCGACCACCGCCGTGGCGTGGGCGTCCACCGCCTGCTGGGCGCAGGCCGCCACCCCGGCGGTGGTGTTGTGCTCGTTGCAGGTCAGCACCCGGATCTTGCGTCCGCCGAGGCCGCCGTTGGCGTTGATGTCCCGGCCGATGGCCGTGGCGACCGCCGTCATCCCGGGGCGGTCGGCGGAGCCGGTGCCGTCGGGGGCCCAGGTCATCACGGTGAGGTCGCCGCCGCCCGTCGAGGCGTCCGCGGGGCCGCCGCAGCCGGCGGCGAACAGTGCCGGGAGCATCGCCATCGCGGCGGCGGCGCCGGCGATCGGGCGGCTGCGGGGGCGCCGGGGGCGGCGGGTGGCGATGGATCGCCGGTCTTCGGGCATTGCGGTCCGCGTGGTCATTGCTGATCCCTCCCTGGACGCGTTTCTGCGCACGGGAACCAGGAAAGCCGCCATGCCACAAGCACAGAGGGCAGGAAAGGAAACGGCGGGCCAACGCGGGCGGAACACCGGGGTGGGGTGTGTGTAGAGAGCGAACGGTCGGGGAACGTACGATCTCTGCCCATGTCCGCCAGCACAGATTCTTCGCATCGGTCTGCCCGAAACCCTTCTCGTCCGGGGTACCGCTCCAGCACGATGGGCGGCATGCCGCTCAATGACCTGCCCTGGTGGCGCTGGCGAGCCCGACTGCGCTCGGCGCTGCACATGCTCTCCGATCCCGGCTTCCACCAGGAGACCTGGCTGGCCGGGCGGGAGGGCTACGGTGATGTCACCGACGCCGTCTACCGGCTGGTGGAGGACACCTGGCTGGACCGCTGGTCCGCCGAGAAGTACGTGGGCACGATGTTCCGGGACGCCGCCGAGGCGGCCCTGGTGGACGTCGCGGTGCTGCGGGTGGTGAGCATCCTGCACCAGGTCGGTGCGGACGCCCCCGTCTCCGACTTCCTCGGCCACCCGGGCTGGCCCGAGGCGGTTCGGGCGGCGCGCGAGGCGCACCTGCGGCTGGCCCTCAACGACGGCGACGACCCGGACGCCCCGCCGCGCTCGCTGGAGGTCCTGCGCATCATGACCCAGGTCTGAGCGGGGCGCGGGCGCGAGGTTCCGGGCAGCGCGCGGGCCCGGGCGGGACGGGCCGTCCCGCAGTACGGGCAGCGCTGCGGGCGGTGTCCGGAATATGACACGCTTGAACCACCCACGCCAGCACGACCTCAGGACGGGAAACCCCCACCGTGGAACAGCAGACGGCCAGCGCCCAGTACGTCCTCACCCTGTCCTGCCCGGACAAGCAGGGGATCGTGCACGCGGTCTCCAGCTACCTCTTCATGACCGGCTGCAACATCATCGACAGCCAGCAGTTCGGGGACGGGGACAGCAAGCTGTTCTTCATGCGGGTGCACTTCTCCGCCACCGAGACGGTGACGGTCGACAAGCTGCGGGCCAGCTTCGCCGCGATCGGTGCCTCGTTCGGGATGGACTGGCGGATCAGCCCCAGCGCCGAGCGGATGCGGATCGTGCTGATGGTCAGCAAGTTCGGGCACTGCCTGAACGACCTGCTGTTCCGCACCAGCATCGGCGCGCTGCCGGTGGAGATCGCCGCCGTGGTCTCCAACCACACCGACTTCCGCGAGCTGACCGAGAGCTACGGTCTCCCCTTCCACCACATTCCGGTCACCCGGGACACCAAGGCGGACGCGGAGCAGCAGCTGCTCGACCTGGTGGAGAAGGAGAACGTCGACCTGGTGGTGCTGGCCCGCTACATGCAGGTGCTCTCGGACGACCTGTGCAAGGCGCTCTCCGGCCGGGTGATCAACATCCACCACTCCTTCCTGCCGAGCTTCAAGGGCGCCAAGCCCTACCACCAGGCCCACACCCGGGGTGTGAAGCTGATCGGTGCCACCGCGCACTACGTGACCGCGGACCTGGACGAGGGGCCGATCATCGAGCAGGAGGTGGCCCGGGTGACCCACGACGTCACGCCCGACCAGCTGGTCGCGCTCGGCCGGGACGTCGAGTGCCAGGCACTGGCGCGCGCGGTGAAGTGGCACAGCGAGCACCGGGTGCTGCTCAACGGCACCCGCACGGTGGTCTTCGCCTGAGGCCTGAGGCCTCCCGTCCGAGGACCGCGCCCGCCGGGACCTGCCTTCAGGGCCTGGACAACAGCGGCACGGCCCGCAACACCTCGCGGATCGCGGCCCGGTCGCCGTGCTCCCCGACCGCCAGCCGGTCGGGGTCGCGGTGGGCCGCGGCGAGGTGGCAGAACTCCAGCCCGTCCAGCACCATGGCCGCCACCGGCGGCCCGAGGGTGCACGGGCCGGCCGGGTCGCCGGGGCCGTCCAGCGGGATCAGCCACTCACCGGCCGCCGGGCCGTCGATCACCAGCCTGAGCGCCCGCCCCGGCCGGCTCGGGCCACCCGGGGGAGCGGTCGGCGGGCCGGGCCGGGAGGCCCGGCGCAGCGCGTCCAGGGCGGCGGGGAGCATCCGCGCGGCCAGGTCGACCATCAGCCGCAGGTGCTGCGGCGCGGGCGGCCCGTACGGGTAGGCCACCGCCCGGGCCACGTCCTCGCCGTGGATGAAGCACTCGAAGGCCCGGTCCACGAAGGCGTCGCGCAGCGGCAGGGTCGCGAAGCCGAAGTCGACGGGCGTGGTGCCGTCGGGCGTCAGCGCGGCCGTCCGTACCAGCGCGTGGGTCTGCCGACGCCACAGCGCGCGGACGGACCCGGGAGGCTGCCCGGCCAGGTCGGCGGTCAGCCGTTCGGTGCGGTCGGCGATCCCGGTCCAGGGCGAGAACGCCTGTGCGGGCAGCCGTGGTTCGGCCGGCCCGGCCTGCCGGGGCACCCGCGTCGGCTGCGGGACGGGCTGTGCGGCGGAGCCGGGCATGGCGTCGGGGCGCGCGCCGGGCACCGGATCGGGCAGGCCGAGGGCGGTGGCGAGGTAGCCGTCCACGGCGGTGAGGTGGCACAGCACCTCGGCCGGACGCTTGTGCTCGGTGCCGCCGTGCCAAGGGAGTTCGGCGACCTCGTGCCACTCCTCGGGCCCGAGGTCACGCAGCAGCGCGTCCAGCTTGGCCGTCTCGGCGGTGTACGGCGCGCCCCAGGACGGGATCGGCAGCTCGGCGGGCCGCCGGGCCAGGCACCAGTCGAGCACCTGCTGGCGCAGCGCGCCGGAGGGGTCGAGCGGTTCGTCGTCGGAGAGCCAGCCGGCCGCGTCCCGCAGCCTGTTCGCCTCCTCGGCGCACTCCGGGCAGAGCCGCAGATGGCGCTCCAGCGCGGCGGCCTCGCGGCGCGGGCAGGCGCCGAGTGCCCAGGCGCCGAGCAGTGAGCGCAGTACCTCGTGCTGCCCTTCGTACTGCTCCCCGTGCGGGTTGCCGTGCTGATCCTCGGAGGGCGCGCTCACGGGCCGCCCCCGCCGATGCCCCGTTCGGTGCCGGCCTCCGCCGCGCTCCCGGCCTCGCTCCTGGTCCCGCTCCCGGTCCCCGTCCCGCTCAAGCTCTCGCCTTCGCTCCCGGCCCCGATCCGTGGCTCGGTTTCGGTCTGCGCCTCGGCCTCGGCGAGTTCGGTGGCGAGGAGCTCCAGCCCGAGCCGCATCCGCTGCTTGGCGGCCTGCTCGCTGATGCCCAGCCGGTCGGCCGTCTCCTGGTACGTCCGGCCGTCGTAGTACGTCACCGCGATGGTCTCGCGCAGGCTGTCGGGCAGCGAGTCGACCACGTACTGCACCCGGGCGGCGGTGGCGAGGGTGCGGATCGCGTCGTCGGCGGCGTCCCGGTACACCCCGTGCAGCGGGCCCCGGGCCAGCCGGAGCCGGTCGACCGCGCGGCGGTGGGTCAGGGCGCCGAGCCAGGAGCGCAGCGAACCCTGTTCGGGGTCGAAGGCCTCGGGGTGCTCCCAGAGATGGGCGAAGACCTCGCGGGTGAGCTGCTCGGCGGCCGTCTGGTCCGCCAGGATGCGGCCGGCCAGGCCGTGCACAAGGGGAGCGAGCTGGTCGTAGAGCTCGGCGAGGGCGGTCTCCTCGCCGCGGGCGAGGCGTCGTTGGAGCTGCTCGTCCCACCGCGGGGTGCGCCCGGGGGTGGTCATCGGTACCACCCTTCTGGCGGGCGAGCGGCGCCGCGCCGCTCCGTCGGCTCTGCGGTTCCCACGCTATCCCGAGGTGTTTCGGCGACGGGCGCAATCACGCGAAGAGGCGAACGCGAAGTTTCGGATCGTCACATGGTGGGATCTGGCGCCGATGCCGCTGTTCGACGGCCGGTGGACATATGTAGGAAGGGTGGTTCCCGAGTGGCGGCCGCCGCGTCCCCGGTGCGGGCCGGTAGGTTCGCTACGCTCATTCCGGCTGGTCCGGCAGGGTCCGGTGACGGATCGCGCGGGCGCCGGTGCGAGGCTCGTTAGCGTGAACGGGACAGTATGCACTGCCCTGTCCCCCGATCGCCGGAATATGCCTGAAGCGCTTGCTGCGGTCCGCCCGCCGGATCATCCTGAGCCGTATTCGTGTCGCAGCCGGTTCGCGACGGACGAGATCGACGGACGAGATCGACGGACGAGATCGACGGACGAGATCGACGGACGAGATCGACGGACGAGATCGACGGACGAGATCGACGACATCGACGGACGAGATCGATTGAAGGACTGCGAGCCGGCCGACTCCCATGCGGCCGGCCCGGGCCGGCCGGCCGGACGAACCGGCCCGACCGAAACGATGGCCGAACTGCGAGTGCGGGTGGTGGAGCGGTGCAGGTACTTCAAGTACAGCTGGCGGTGCAGGCGGACCCCGCCGAGGTCGGCCGGGCTCGCAGGTGGGTGCGCTCGCGGCTGTTGAACCACGGCGTCGACCCGGAGGCGCCGATCGCCGAGACGGTCGTCCTGGTGGTCTCCGAGCTGGTCACCAACGCGGTGGTGCACACCGGTTGTCCGGCTGTGCTGCGGTTGCTGATGCCGGTGGACGGCGCCGGCGGCGGCCGGGAGCAGGACGGCGGGGACGCGCCCCGCGCGGTGGCGGTGGTCGGCCCGCTGCGGGTGGAGGTCGCCGACGCCAGCCTCACCGCCCCGGCCCCCCGGCACGCGGGCAGCGACGCGGAGGCCACCAACGGTCGTGGCCTGGAGCTGGTCGAGCTGCTCTGCGACCGCTGGGGCTGGTACCCGGACGGTTCGGGCAAGCGGGTCTGGTGCGAGATCGGCGCGCCGGCGCCGGCGGAATCGCTGCTGGTCGGAGGGGTGGCGGTGCCCCCGGACGAGCGCTGGGGGAGTGTGCCGGTAGCGCCGTGATCGTCCGCGCGCTCCGGGTTCACCCCGGTCGGGCTGAAATGCGACGCAACCATTCCGAATTTCGGACAACCCATTGACGTGAAGTATCCGACTGATCACGCTTGGGTGCAGCTCTCCGTTGCGAGGGGACGCCGAGGGAACACCCGAACGTCACTGCGGTGCTGCTGTCCAGGGGGACCATGTCAGCAGGGGGGCCGCGAGGTGCCGGTCGTGCGATGGCTCCTCGGCGAGTGCGGAGTGCGGAGCGCGGGTCAGGGCCCGTGCGCAGCGGTTGGATGGCGGCCTGCCGTGCCGTGCTCGGGGTGCGTGCGGCCTGCCGCCATCCAGTCCGTCGCATGCCGCCCCCGGTCGGCCTCGGTCCGCGCCGACTCGCCGAGGGCTGATTCCGGCCGGGCTCAGCCGGGCTGGCCCACCGCCCGGAAGGTCCTGCGGTAGGCGCTCGGTGCCACGGCGAGGCGCCCGCGCAGCTGGAGCCGCAGCGAGGCCGCCGTGCCGAATCCGGAGTCCCTCGCCACCTGGTCGATCGTCAGGTCGGTGCGTTCCAGCAACTGCCGGGCCCGCTCGGTGCGCTGGACGGTCAGCCACTGCCCGGGGCTGCTGCCGGTCTCCTCGCGGAAGCGGCGGGTGAAGGTCCGCACGCTCATGCCGGCGCGGTCCGCCAGTTCGCGCAGGGACAGCGGCTCGGCGAGGTGCTCCAGCGCCCAGGCCCGTACGGCGGCCGTGCCCGTACCGATCTCGGCCACCTGGCGGGGCAGTTCGACGTACTGCTTCTGGCCACCCTCGCGCCAGGGCGGCACGATGCAGGTGCGGGCCACCGCGTTGGCCACCGCGCCGCCGTGGTCGCGGCGCACCACGTGCAGGCAGAGGTCGACGCCCGCGGCGACGCCGCCCGAGGTGAGGATGTCGCCGTCGTCCGTGAACAGCACGTCCGGCTCCAGCGCGACCCGCGGGAAGAGCTCGGCGAACTGCCCGGTGTAGCGCCAGTGGGTGGTCGCCGGGCGCCCGTCCAGCAGCCCGGCGGCGGCCAGGACGAAGGAGCCGGTGCAGATCGACAGCAGCCGGGTGCCGGGCCTGACCCGGGCCAGCGCGGCGGCCACCTGCGGCTCCAGGCGGCCGTCGGTGCCGGCCTGGCCCGGGTCCTTGGAGGCGGGGATCACCACCGTGTCGGCCTGCTCAAGCAGTTCGGGGCCGTGCTGGACGCTGATCCGGAAGTCGGTGCTTGTCCCGACCGGCCCGCCGTCCACCGTGCAGGTGGCGACCTGGTAGAGCGGCTCGCCCTGCGGTCCGGCCGCCGACTCGAAGATCCGGGAGGGGATGCCGAGCTCGAAGGCGATCACCCGGTTGAGCGCCAGCACCGCGACCCGGTGCGGGCCCGCGGGCGCGGGCGGGTGTGTGGGCGGCTGCGCGGGCCGGTGGTCGGTGGACGTCATGGTCGCTCCCTCGCTGCGTGTGACCCGATGCTGCCACAGCTCGTGGCCCGATCCTGACGAAAGCTGGCAGTCAGGCCACTCGTGGGGCGCGGGGGCCTTCGGGAGACTCGGGTGCTGTGACCGATGCGACCACCGAGCCCGCCCCCGCCCCCACCCCTACCCCCGCCCCCGCCCGTCGGCTGCACTACGCCTGGGTGGTGGCGGGCGTCGCCCTGCTCGTCCTGGTCGGTTCGGCCGGCTTCCGCTCCACCCCCGGCCTGATGATGGACGCGCTGACCGGCGAGTTCGGCTGGTCGCACGCCACGATCGCGAGCGCCGTCTCCGTCAACCTCACCCTGTACGGCCTGACCGCCCCCTTCGCCGCCGCGCTGATGGACCGGTTCGGCGTCCGCCTGGTGGTGGTCTGCGCGTTGCTGACCATCTCGGTCGGCTCCGGGCTGACCATCCTGATGACGCAGAGCTGGCAGCTGATCCTCTGCTGGGGCGTGCTGGTGGGTCTCGGCAGCGGCTCGATGGCCGGCGCCTTCGCCACCACCGTCACCGGCCGCTGGTTCAGAGCCCGCCAGGGCCTGGTGACGGGTGTGCTGACGGCCGCCGGCGCGGCGGGCAACCTGGTCTTCATGCCGCTGCTGGCCTGGCTGGTGGAACAGCAGGGCTGGCGGACGGCGGTCGTGGTGGTGTCGCTGGCGGCCACCGCCGTCGCCGTCCCGGTGCTGGCGCTGATGCGCGAGCGCCCCGCCGACCTCGGCCTGCTCCCGTACGGCGCGACCGAGCAGGAGCCGCCGGCCCCGGCGACGGACGGCAGCGCGCTGCTGCGCTCGCTGCGGGTGCTGCGCGAGGCCTCGCGCAGCACGGCGTTCTGGCTGCTGGCCGGATCCTTCGCGATCTGCGGCGCCACCACGGCCGGCCTGGTCGGCACCCACTTCATCCCCGCCGCGCACGACCACGGCATGCCCGTGACCACCGCCGCGAGCCTGCTGGCCATGGTCGGCGTCTTCGACGTGGCCGGCACCATCGCCAGCGGCTGGTTCACCGACCGCTTCGACTCCCGGAAGCTGCTCGTCACCTACTACGCGCTGCGCGGGATCTCGCTGCTCTTCCTGCCGCAGCTGTTCGCCGGCTCGCTGAAGCCGCCGATCCTGGCCTTCGTGATCTTCTACGGCCTGGACTGGGTCGCGACGGTGCCGCCGACCGTGGCGCTCTGCCGCCAGCACTTCGGGGCGGACGCGCCGATCGTCTTCGGGTGGGTGCTGGCCAGCCACCAGATCGGCGCCGCGCTGGTCGCCGGCCTGGCCGGGGTGGCCCGCGACGCCTTCGGCGACTACGACCTGGCCTGGTACGCGGCCGGCGGGCTGTGCGCGATCGCGGTGCTGCTCTGCCTGGCCCTGGGCAGGAGGCCGGCCGGCGTTCCCGCGGCCCCGTCCTAGCCGGCGGCTAGGCTCGGGGCCCATGGCACTGGTCTTCACACTCGCCCCGGATCTCACCCCTGAACTGCGCGAGCAGCTCGTCCACCTGTGGACGGACGTCAGCAACGCCGGGGGCGCGGTCGGCTTCGTCCCGCCCGTGACGCCGGACGAGGTGCGGGTCACCGCCGAGCAACAGCTCGCCGGCGTCGGCCCGGGCGGGCCCGACCACCTGCTGGTCGCGTACGAGGAGGGGACGGGCCGGCTCGCCGGCTGCCTGTTCTTCGAGGATGTCCGCTTCGCTCTGATGGACCACTGGCGGCTGCTGAAGCGGGTGATGGTCCACCCCGGCCTCCAGGGCCGGGGCTACGGCTTCGAGCTGATGGCCGAGGCCGAGCGGGTCGCCCGCGAGTGGGGTCTGGCGGGCCTGCGGCTGACGCTGCGCGGCGGCTGCGGCCTGGAGAAGTTCTACGGCCGCTGCGGGTACACCGAGGTCGGGCGCGTCCCCGGCGCCATCCGGGTCGCCCCGGGGGACGACCGCGACGACGTCACCATGTGGCTCGACCTGCGCTGACGGCGGCGGCCCGGCGGAGCGCGGCGGCCCCCTGAGCCGGGCCGCCCGTTCGGCATGCTTCACTGGGAGACCGGCCCAGTTCGACCCGTGCAGTAAGGACGTTCCCCGTGAGCAGCAATGTGAGCAGCAAGTCGCACGCCACGCTCCGCTACACCTCCCTGCGGGCCAGCATCTTCCTCGGCTGCCTGCTGCTGGCGCTGCTGCTCGGCCACTTCGGGATCATCCCGGTGGCGGGTTCCTCGGGCGCCGTCTTCCTGTTCCTGCTGGCGGCCCTGGTCTCGGCGCCGCTCAGCTACGTGCTGCTCAGCAAGCAGCGCGACGAGATGTCGGCCCAGATCGCCGAGCGGGTCACCGGGATGCGCAGCCGTACGGCCGAGCGGATCGCCGCGCAGAACGCCGAGGAGGACGCCGCCGACGACGTGGCCCGCTCGGTCGCCGCCCCGCAGAGCTGACCCGCCGCACCCGGCCCCCGGACCCGGCCCCCCGTGGACACCCCAGCCCGCCCGCGCCGCAGCGACCCCGCGTCGGGCGCGGGTTCAGCACCGGCCGCCGGCGCGGGCGCGGGCTCAGGCGCGGGTTCGGTGCCGGGCGCGGCATCCGACTCGGCCGCGCACCGGAAGTCGGCCGGTCCGACTTCCGGTGCGGGTGCTGGAGCCGCTGGAGCCGGTGGGGCCGGTGCGGGCGCCCCCCGCGGCGGCCAGGGCCGCCGGCCGACCGGACGCGACGTGGCGCGGGTGGCCGGCGTCTCCCAGGCGACGGTCTCACTGGTGTTCTCCGGCTCGGACGCCGGCGGCCGGGTGTCCGAGGCGACCAGGCAACGCGTGAGGGAGGCCGCCCGCGGGCTCGGCTACCGGCCGCAGGCCGCGGGGCGGCAACTGCGGCTGGGCCGCAGTGGGATGATCCTGCTCGCCGTCCCCAACATCCTCGGGCCGTTCTTCGGCCGGGTCCTGGTCGGGGTGCACGAGGAGGCCGGCCGGCACGGGCTGGCCGTGGTGGTCAGCTCCGGCTGGGGCAGTGCCACGCTCGCCGAGGCCGCGACCACCAGCCGCTTCGACGGCCTGCTGATCTGCTCACCGGACGACAGCCAGCTCGGCGAGCTGCCCGCCGACACCCCGGTGGTGTTCCTGGACGCGGACCCGGGCACCGACCGCTCCCGCCCGACCGTGGAACTGGACGTCGCCGGGGGCATGCGGGCCGCCGTCGAGCACCTCGCCGGCCTCGGCCACCGCCGGATCGGCCATCTGCGCTCCATCCACTCCGCGTACACCTTCCGGGTCCGGCAGGAGGCGTTCGAGCGGGCCACCCGCGAACTGGGCCTGGACGTGGTCGAACTGGGCGTCAGCCTCAACCTGGGCCAGTCGGAGGCCCGCACCGCGGCGTACGAGCTGCTCGGCCGGCCCGACCGGCCGCAGGCGGTGATCTGCGACGACGACGTGGTCGCCTCGGGCGTCTACCAGGCGGCGGCCGAGCTGGGCCTGCGGATCCCGGCGGACGTCTCGGTGGTCGGCATCGACAACATCCCGGTGGCCGGCCTGCTGGCGCCGCCGCTGACCACCGTCGACCTCCCCGGCGAGGAGCTCGGCCGGGTCGGGGTCGCCGCCCTCGCCGGCCTGCTGCACGGCGAACCGGTCACCCCGGTGCCCCCGCTCGCCACCGCCCTGGTGCTCCGCTCCTCCACCACCGCCCACCCCCCGGCCGGCTAGCCGCCCTCCCACACCCGAGTGCCCCGGCCCACGCCCGGGCCACCCGCGCCGTCGGCCGCTGCCGCTCAGGCGGCGGGGACGGGCTCCGGGGCCGTGGGTGCCGCGGTCACGGCGTCCGCCGGGGCCGCAGGCTGGAACCAGCGGCGGGCACCGAACAGCAGCAGGCCGCCGAGCCCGATCCCGGCCACCGCGCAGAGCGCGACCTCGCGCAGCGAGCCGGCGACCAGCCAGCCCGACACCGCGTACCCCAGCGAGTTGCCGGTGGCGAAGAGAGTGATCAGCCAGGCGAAGGCCTCGGTGACCGTCCCGACCGGCGCCAGCTCGGCGATCAGCACGAAGGCCGCGGCCAGCAGCGGGGCCAGCCCGACGCCCGAGAGCAGCGCCAGCCCGGCCATCGCGAGCGGGCCGGGGAGCAGCAGCAGCGGCAGGAAGGACACCGCCATCCCGAGGGCCATCACCCAGGTGCGGGTGGCGGTGCTGCTGCGCCACTTCACCGCGCCGTACGCGAGTGCGCCGACCAGCCCGCCGAGCGCGGCCAGCGCCAGCAGCGTGCCGGCCCCGCCGGGGATGCCCTCGCCCGCGGCGGCGGTCTGCTCGGCGTAGGCGATGAAGAGCACGGTCTGGGCGCCGACCGTCCAGCCCGCGCCGGCCAGGCCGATCAGCAGCAGCACCAGGCCGGGCGAGCGCAGCGGGCCGAGCAGGCCGGCGCCCGAGCGTTCGCGCGGCGGGGCCTGCCAGGCGCGTGCGGGTGCGGCGGTGGCGACGACCAGCGCGCCGGCCAGGCCGAGCCCGGCGGCGGCCCAGAGCGCGGCGACGGGGCTGAACGCGGCGGCGATCCCGGCCACCGCGAGCGGCCCCGCGACGTAGAGGATCTGCTGAGAGGCGGAATCGAAGGCGTACGCGGTGTCGAGCTGCTCCTCCTCCACCACGACCGGCCAGAGCGCACGCAGGCACGGCTCCAGCGGGGGCATCGCCAGCCCGGCGACGGCCGCGCCGATCGGGGCGGCGAGCGCCGAGCCGGGGGCGAAGGCGAGCAGGGCGTATCCGAGGCCGGCGACCACGGCGGCGCCGAGCAGGACGCGCGGCTGGCCGGTGCGGTCGACGATCCGGCCGAGGACGGGGCCGCCGACCGCGGCGGCCAACGCGTAGGCGGCGGTGGCCAGCCCGATCCGGCTGTACGGCGCGTCCGCCTCCCGTAGGGCGAGGGCGATCACCAGGCCGGTCATGCCGGCCGGCAGGCGCCCGAGCAGGGTGCCGAACAGGAGTCGGGTGACGTGCGGGGCACGGAGCAGGGCGACATAGCCCATGGGACGGGTCTCCACGGTCGGGCGGCGGGTCTCGGCGGGGCGGCAGGTCGGGTTGGCGGCAGGGCGGTGGGATCATCATCAAAGTTATACGTATAACTGCCCGCGGTCAATCGAGCCCGAGGGGCCGCGATGATGGAACGTCAGGTCGGTTCGTGTCCGTATCTCAAAGAAGTACTTTGAACATCTCAAATCTCTACTGCTAACGTGTCGCCCATGACCACCCCAGGCGCTCCCCGGATGCAGGCAGCGGGCTCGATGCCCCTGGCCCGTCCGCGCCTGCTCGGTGCTGTGGACAGCCCGCGCGTCTGTCGCGCCCTGAGCTGTATCTAGGCGGCACGCCCCGCCCGAGCGCCCCCGCGCGCCCGGGGCCCGTGCGTCGTGCCGCCCGCCCCAGCCTCCCCCGTCACGCAACGCCCTCTCCCGGAGCCGCACCGTCATGTCCACAGCGCCCGAGGCGACCTCGTCGCCATCCGTGCTCACCAGACTCCGCAGGACCCCGTTCTGGGTCCAGATCGTCGCCGGCCTCGGCCTCGGCGTGATCTTGGGCTACGTCGCCAGGACCGCCGACGTCTCGTGGCTCGCGACCACGCTGGAGACCATCGGCAAGACCTTCGTGCAGCTGCTGAAGCTGGCCGTGCCGCCGCTGGTCTTCACCGCGATCGTGGTCAGCGTCGCGAACCTGCGCAACGTCACCAACGCGGCCCGGCTGGCCGTCCGCACCCTGCTCTGGTTCCTGATCACCTCGCTGATCGCCGTCGCGATCGGCCTGGGCCTGGGCCTGCTCACCGACCCCGGTGAGGGCACCGCGCTCTCCACCGAGGGCCTCAAGGCGCCCACGGGCACCGGCACCTGGGTCGACTTCCTGACCGGGATCGTCCCGACCAACATCGTCACCTCCTTCACCGAGGTGAACGTGTTGCAGATCGTCTTCCTGGCGGTCGTGACCGGCGCCGCGATCCTCAAGGCCGGCGAGCGGGCCGCTCCGGTCCTGAAGCTCAGCGAGACCGTCCTCGAACTCACCCAGACCGCGCTCTGGTGGGTCATCCGGCTCTCCCCGCTCGGCACCCTCGGCCTGATCGGCAAGTCCGTCGCCAAGTACGGCTGGGACCTGCTCAAGCCGTTCGCGACGCTGACCGCCGACGTCTACATCGGCTGCGCGCTGGTGCTGTTCGTCGTCTACTCGCTGTTGCTGAAGTTCGTCGGCGGCCTCAACCCGCTCAACTTCTTCAAGGGCGCCTGGCCCGCGATCCAGCTGGCCTTCGTCTCCCGCTCCTCGGTCGGCACGCTGCCGGTCACCCGCCGTGTCACCGAGCGCCTCGGCGTCCCGAGCGAGTACGCGAGCTTCGCCGTCCCGTTCGGGGCCACCACCAAGATGGACGGCTGCGCCGCGATCTACCCCTCGCTGGCCGCGATCTTCGTCGCGCAGGTCTACAACATCGACCTCGGCATCCGTGACTACCTGCTGATCGCCTTCGTCTCGGTGATCGGCTCGGCCGCCACCGCCGGCCTCACCGGCGCCATCGTGATGCTGACCCTGACCCTCTCCACCCTGGGCCTCCCGCTGGAGGGCGTGGGCCTGCTGCTGGCCATCGACCCGATCCTCGACATGGTGCGGACCGCCACGAACGTGGCCGGGCAGGCGGTCGTGCCGATCCTGGTGTCCGCGCGGGAGAAGACGCTGGACCTGGTCGCCTACAACAGCCCGGCGGCCGACCTGTACGACGAGAGTCCGCTCGCGGCCGGGCCCCGGCCCGCCGAGCAGGCGCCCGCCGCGGCCTGACACGCCGACGCTCCGCGCCCTCCCCGCAGCCGCGGGCGGGGGCTCGGAGCGTTTGTGCTGGTGGCGGTCATGATCCGCGCGGCGCCGGCGCTCGACGGCCGGGCGGTGCGGGGCATCGGACGTCTCGTCTCGCACGTCGCACGGAGGCTGTGACAGGATGCCTCGCATGAACTCGAACGTATTCTTCGACATCACCATCCAGGGCGAGGATGCGGGGAGGATCGTCTTCAAGCTGTTCGACGATGTGGTCCCCAAGACGGCTCAGAACTTCCGTGAGCTGGCCACCGGCGAGCACGGCTTCGGCTACGCGGGCTCCAAGTTCCACCGGGTCATCCCGGAGTTCATGCTCCAGGGCGGTGACTTCACCCGCGGTGACGGCACCGGCGGCAAGAGCATCTACGGCGAGAAGTTCGCCGACGAGAACTTCACCCTGAAGCACGACCGGCCGTTCCTGCTCTCGATGGCCAACGCCGGCCGGAACACCAACGGCTCGCAGTTCTTCATCACCACGATCGTCACGGGCTGGCTGGACGGCAAGCACGTCGTCTTCGGCGAGGTCGTCGAGGGTCAGGACCTGGTGCGGAAGATCGAGTCGCTGGGCTCCAGCTCCGGTGCCACCAAGGCCGAGATCGCCATCAAGGCCTCTGGCGTCGTCGCCGAGTAGTCCTCACCGACCGGACCTGACGGCCCGCCCCTTCCGGGGGTGGGCCGTCCGCATTCCCGCGGCCGCGTGAGGGCGACTCGCCGCCTCGTCACCGCCGTGCCGGCGCCGGGTCAGGGCGCCTCGCCGCCGGCTTCGTCGACGCGCCGGCGGCCCCAGCGGCGGGCCAGCACGGTGCAGACCATCAGCTGGAGCTGGTGGAAGAGCATCAGCGGAAGCACCGTCAGCCCGACGGTGGCCGCCGGGAAGAGGATGGTGGCCAGCGGCAGGCCGTTGGCCAGGCTCTTCTTGGAGCCGCAGAACCGGATGGTGACCTGGTCCGCCCAGGCGAAGCCCAGCCGGCGCGAGGCCACCGTGGTGAAGCCGAGCACCAGCCCCAGCAGTACGGCGCAGACGAGAGCCAGCCAGAGGATCTGCCCGGCCGTCACCTGCCCCCAGATGCCCTCGCGCACGCCCTCGCTGAACGCGCTGTAGACGATGAGCAGGATCGAGCCCCGGTCGACCACCCTGGTCACCACCCGGTGCCGGCCGAGCCAGGGGGCCACCCACCGGCGCAGCAGCTGGCCGGCCGCGAAGGGCACCAGCAGTTGGAGCACGATGTCCAGGATCTGCCCGCCGTTGATCCGCACGCCCGTGTCGGCGGCCAGCAGCCAGGCGGCGAGCAGCGGGGTCAGCACGATGCCGATCAGGCTGGAGAAGGTGGCGGCGCAGATCGCGGCGGCGACGTTGCCCCGGGCCATCGAGGTGAAGGCGACCGAGGACTGCACGGTGGACGGCAGCAGGGTGAGGAAGAGCACGCCGGTGGCCAGTTGCGGGGCGAGCATGCTCGCGGGCAGCAGTCGGGCGGCTTCCCCGAGCAGCGGGAAGAGCACGAAGGTGCAGGCCAGGATCAGCAGGTGCAGCCGCCAGTGCCGGGCGCCCGCCAGCGCCTCCCGGGGGGAGAGCCGGGCCCCGTACAGGAAGAAGAGCAGCCCGATGGCGATGCTCACCGCGGCGCTGACGGCGGTGGCGGCCCGGCCGGTGGCGGGCAGCAGGGTGGCCAGGGCGACGGTGCAGAGCAGCAGCAGGACGTAGCCGTCGACGCCGATCCGGTGCAGGGCGCGCTCGACGGCCCGGAGGGCGGCGGACAACTGGTGCATCGGAGACATTCTCGCCCATCGGGGGCAAAAGGCAGGGGGCCCACCGCGTCCAGGACGTGGCGAGCCCCCTTGGGTACTGCACGTTGTGCTCATGTGACGGCACGGCGGCCGCCGACGGACCCACTGGGGTCCCGAGCGATCAGATCATCAGAGGATGGTCAGATTGCGGTGACGTTCTCCGCCTGCGGGCCCTTCGGGCCCTGGGTGACGTCGAAGCTGACCGCCTGGTTCTCCTCCAGCGAGCGGAAACCGTTCGCGTTGATGGCGGAGTAGTGGACGAAGACGTCGGGGCCGCCGCCCTCCTGGGCGATGAAGCCGAAGCCCTTCTCAGCGTTGAACCACTTGACGGTTCCCTGAGCCATGCCGTTCTCCTTGCGAGGGACGTGTTGGGGGCCACACCGTGTGGCACCCGGTCCGCTGCGCTGATCGCCCCGCCTCCGGAATGGGTCCGGAGTTTTTCGATATTGCTGAAAAACTACAAAAAGCCCGCGGTTACATGCTCCGCAGGCTTCAAGTACTGCAAGGGGAATCAAACTGCAACTGACGGCAACGCTAGCATGCGGGCGCGGGCTCGACCAGGGGTGACTTGAGGCGTGGGCAGGGCGTGTCGGACGGTCGGTGGCGGCGCCCGGAGGGAGCGGGCATACGCTGCCAGGAGCGTACGAACAGCAGAGGAGCGAGCAGTGGCAGTACGGGATGCGAGCGGCCCGGCGATGCCGGCCAGGCCTCGGGTCGGACATATCCAGTTCCTCAACTGCGTGCCCCTGTACTGGGGCCTCGCCAGGACCGGCACCCTGCTGGACCTCGACCTCACCAAGGACACCCCGGAGAAGCTCAGCGACCTGCTCGTCGCCGGCTCGCTCGACATCGGTCCGATCACCTGCGTGGAGTACCTGCGGCACGCGGACGAGTTGGTCGTCCTGCCCGACATCGCCGTCGGCAGCGACGGCCCGGTGATGTCCTGTGTGATCGTCAGCCGGGTGCCGCTCGCCGCACTGGACGGCCGCCGGGTCGCGCTGGGATCCACCAGCCGTACGTCCGTGCGGCTCGCCCAGCTGCTGCTGGAGGAGCGCGAGGGCGTCCGGCCCGAGTACTTCAGCTGCCCGCCCGACCTGGACGCGATGCTGGCCGAGGCGGACGCCGCCGTGCTGATCGGCGATCCGGCGCTGCGCGCCTCGCTGGAGCAGGCGCCCTCGCGCGGCCTGGCGGTCCACGACCTCGGCGAGATGTGGAAGGACTGGACCGGCCTGCCGTTCGTCTTCGCGGTGTGGGCCGCCCGCCGGGACTTCCTCGCCGGTCGGCCCGAGGCCGTCGCCGCCGTGCACCGGGCGTTCCTGGAGTCGCGTGACCTCTCGCTCGCGGAGTCGGCCCAGGTCGCCGAGCAGGCCGCCCGCTGGGAGGCCTTCGACGCGCCGGTGCTGGAGCGGTACTTCAGCGAGGCCCTGGACTTCTCGCTCGGCGAGCGGCAGCTGGCCGGCATCGCCGAGTTCGCCCGCCGGGTCGGCCACGACAGCGGCTTCGCCCCGGATGTGCGGATCCAGCTGCTGGAGACCGCCCCCGTCGGCTGAGCCGAGGAGGAGGCTCCGCAGGGGAAGTCGGACCCGCCGACTTCCCCTGCGGCGCTGCCCCGGCGGGCCGGTGGCGGGCCGCCGGCCGGTGGCGGTTCCGGCTGTGGCCGGGTGGGTCCGGCGAGGTGGGCCGCCGGGCCGGTACGGTCTTGCGCTGTCGGCGGGCGGCTGCCGGCGGTGGTGGGTGGCGAGGGGAGCGTACGGGGATGGAACCACTGGGGTCCGAGGACCCGAGACAGGTCGGGGAGTACCGGCTGCTGCGGCGCCTGGGCGCGGGCGGCATGGGCCGGGTCTACCTCGGGCGGACGGCCGGCGGCCGGACGGTCGCCGTCAAGGTGGTGCGCGGCGAGCTCGCCGACGACGGCGAGTTCCGCGCCCGCTTCCGGCAGGAGGTCGCCGCGGCCCGGCTGGTCGGCGGGGAGTGGACGGCGCCCGTCCTGGACGCGGACACCGAGAGCGAGCGCCCCTGGGTCGCCACCGGCTACGTCGCCGGGCCGGCGCTCGGCACCGCCGTACGGGAGTTCGGCCCGCTGCCCGAGCCGGCCGTCCATACGCTGGGCGCCGGGCTCGCGCGGGCGCTGGCGCACGTGCACGGCCTCGGGACGGTCCATCGCGACGTCAAGCCGTCGAACGTGCTGCTCACCTTCGACGGCCCGCGACTGATCGACTTCGGCATCGCCCGGGCCCTGGACGCCGCGACCGCGCTCACCCGATCGGGCTATGTGGTCGGCTCACCCGGCTTCATGTCGCCCGAGCAGGCGCAGGGCACCAGGGCGGGCGCCCCCAGCGACGTGTTCTCGCTCGGCGCGGTGCTGGCGTACGCGGCCACCGGGGCGCCGCCGTTCGGCGAGGGCGTCAGCGCGGCGGTACTGCTCTACCGGGTGCTGCACGAGGAGCCGGACCTGCACGGGCTGGACGGCGGGCTGCGCGAGATCGTGCTCGGCTGCCTGGCGAAGGATCCGGCCGCCCGGCCGACCCCGGCCGAGTTGCTGGCGCTGCTGGACGCCGAGGAGGCGGGCGAGGCGGCCACCGGACGGTCGGGGCAGGGCGGTTGGCTGCCGCCGGCGCTCGCGGCGGCGGTCGGGCGCAGCGCCGTGGAGCTGCTCCACCTGGACTCGGCGGAGCCGGCTGCTCCGACCGGCCCGGCTGCGGGCGGCCCGGCGACGGCCGCCCGGGCCGTCGGCGCCGCGCGGGAGTGGACGCCCACGCAGGCGGACGCCCCATCGGCGGACGCACCGTCGGCGGATGCCCCGGCGCGCGGACGCCGGAGGGCGCGCACGCTCACCCTCGGTGCGCTGGCGGTGCTGCTGGCGGCCTTCGGCGGCCTGAAGCTCTACCAGGGCTTGGGCTCGGGCGACGGCGGCGACACCGCCCGGGGCGGCGCGACGCCGTGTCCGTCCGTCAGCACCTCGGTGGGCGGGGTACCGGCGGCGCCTGCGCTGGGCCCCGCCTCCACCTGCGCGACGGGCGCCGCCACCACGGCCGCCACCGACGGCCCGCCGCCGAGCCCGGCCACCACCACGGCCGTGGCCACCACCGGCGCCGCGGCCACCGGCTCCGGCGGCCCCAGCGTGATCCCGCCGGCCTTCCTCGGCGTCTGGCGCGGTGACATGACGACCACCGACACCCACATCCCCGCCGGCACCACCACCATCACCGTCCGGCCCGCCGCCATCGGCGCCGAGACCACCACGAGCGTCAACAGCGTCGAGAGCATCGTCTCGGTCAGCTGCGAGGGTGCCTGGACGCTGAAGTCGGTTTCCGCGAAGGAGCTGGTCTTCCAGTCCAGGCTGGTCCGCTCCAGCCCGGCCGGATTCTGCACCAACGGCTCGACGCGCGAGACGCTCACCCTCCGAGGCGACGGGACGATCCGCTTCGGCTCGGCCGACCCGCCGGCCGGCAACCCGGTGGGAGTCATGAGCAGAGCGGGCTGACGCCGAGCCGCCGACCCCCTGGCGTAGGCTGGTTCGGCGGTACCACGACCGGCCCGGACACCCCTTCCGTACGCGCCGGCCCGTACGTCCCACCCGCCGCACCACGCACCATCACGACGCACCACGCCGCACCACCGAGAGAGAGAAGGCCGCCAGGTGTCCGAGCTCGCAGCGACCCTCGATGCGCCCAGCACCGACCTGCAGGCCGTCCTCGACCGAGCGGCCGCGGGGGGCCGGATCAGCCCCGAGGAGGCGCTGGAGCTCTACCGCCGGGCGCCGCTGCACGCGCTCGGCTCCGCCGCCGACGCGGTGCGCCGCCGCCGCTACGCCGGTACCGAGCACATCGCGACGTACATCATCGAGCGCAACATCAACTACACCAACGTCTGTGTGACGGCGTGCAAGTTCTGCGCCTTCTACGTGGCGCCGAAGAGCGACAAGGGCTGGTCCCGCGACCTCGACGAGATCCTGCGCCGCTGCGCGGAGACGGTCGAGCTCGGCGGCACCCAGGTCATGTTCCAGGGCGGCCACCACCCGGACTACGGCGTGGAGTACTACGAGACGGCGTTCTCGGCGATCAAGGCGGACTTCCCCGACCTGGTGATCCACTCCCTCGGTGCCTCCGAGGTCGAGCACATGGCCAGGATCTCCAAGGTCTCCGTCGAGGAGGCCATCACCCGCATCCACCGGGCCGGCCTGGACTCCTTCGCGGGCGCCGGCGCCGAGCTGCTGCCGGAGCGGCCGCGCAAGGCGATCGCGCCGCTGAAGGAGTCGGGCGAGCGCTGGCTGGAGATCATGGAGACCGCCCACGGCCTGGGCGTGGAGTCCACCTCCACCATGCTGATGGGCACCGGCGAGACCAACGCCGAGCGGATCGAGCACCTGCGGATGATCCGCGAGGTGCAGGACCGTACGGGTGGCTTCCGCGCCTTCATCCCGTACACCTACCAGCCGCAGAACAACCACCTCAAGGGCTCCACCCAGGCCACCGTCTTCGAGTACCTGCGGATGATCGCGATCGCCCGCCTGTTCCTCGACAACGTGGCCCACATCCAGGGCTCCTGGCTGACCACCGGCAAGGAGGCCGGCCAGCTGTCGCTGCACTACGGCGCCGACGACCTGGGCTCGGTCATGCTGGAGGAGAACGTCGTCTCGATGGCGGGTGCCAAGCACCGCTCCAACCTCACCGAGCTGATCCACCTGATCCGCGCCGCGGACCGCACCCCGGCCCAGCGCTCCACCACCTACCAGCACCTGCGGGTGCTGGACGACCCGGCCAACGACCCGGTCGACCCGCGGGTGGCCTCGCACATCGCCTCCACCGCCATCGAGGGCGGCACCGCGCACCCCGAGCTGAAGATCCTCTCCACCAGCTGATGCTGACCCTGCACCGGGTCACCACCCTGCTCGCGGACCCCACCGCCCCGCCGGTCACCGACGGGGCGGTGCTGGTGCAGGGCACCCGGATCGCGGGCCTGGGGCCGTACGCCGAGCTGGCCGGGGCCTTCCCGGCGGCCCGGACCAGACGGTGGGACGGCCTGCTCACCCCCGGACTGCGCAACCCCTGCGGGCACTGGCTGCTGGAGTGCGCCTACCACCCGGACCCGCGCGAGGAGATCGGTGCGGAGCCCGTCCCCGGCCTGGAGCTGGACGAGACGCAGGCCGGCGCCAGTGCCCGGCGCGGCTTGCAGCGGATGCTCGGCTACGGCACGACGGCGGTCGCCGGCCCGTTCGAACGGCCCGCGGTCCGCACGGCGGTGGCCCGCTCCGGGCTGACGGCGCTGCCGGGGGAGGGGCTCGCCGGCCCGCTCGACCCGCTGGCCACGGCGACGCTCGCGCAGGCCGCGCACGGCCGGCTGACCATCGGCGGGCCGGCCGACTTCGCCGTCTTCGAGGCCTCCGGCCCGGCCGGCCCGGCCGTGCCCCGGGCGGGCGGCGCTCTGGCCACCGTGCTGGCCGGACGGCTGGTCTTCCGCCGCCACTGAGCGGGCGTCACACCGCTCGCACGGGCCCGAACCATTCGAGTGCGGCCTAACTCACGTCCCGGTCACGCCCTCTGATTGACCCTTCGCAGTGACCTGAGGCCCCGCCAGCGGATACGATCCCGGACAGCGTCCGTCCCCGGACGGCAGGCGCCCCGCCCCAGGGCTCCGACCAGGCAAGCCAGGACAAGGAACCATGCGACCCGCGACCGTCCCCCCGCCGCGAGCCCCGCGGCTGGGCCGTGGTTGGTACCTCGCCGCGGTGCTCAGCGCAGTGCTGGCCGTCGGCATGTGCCTGCTGGGCTGGCGCCAGGCCGACCAGGCCGACCGGATCGGCGCCCACCCGGTCCAGGTCGAGGGCACCGTCACCCAGCTGCCCGGCGGCGGTGGCTCGTACAGCGCGGTGAGCTACCGCGCGGGCGGCCAGCAGCACACCGCGGCCGCCCTGCCGCTGAGCGACACCAGCCAGGTCGGTGACCACGTCTGCCTGGAGCACGCCGCCGACGACCCCGCCGCCGTGCGGATCTGCGGCGACACCTACCCGCAGCCGGTCGGGGTGGGCCTGGCCCGGATGAGCGTGCCGGTCGCGGCGCTGCTGTTCCTCGCCTGCGCGCTGCGGATCGGCCGCCACCGCCGGGCCGAGTCGGCCCTGGCCGGCGCCAACCGGGTCCGCACCACGGTCGCCTTCGCCACCGAGGCGCTGGCCGACGGCATGCCCGCGATAACCCACGGCAAGCGCTCCCGCCGCCGCCGCAAGGGCGGTCGCCGCGGGCTGCACTGAGCCGGGCGGCGGGGCCCGCACCGAGCCGCTCGGGGGCTCCACCGAGCTGCGGCGGCTGGGCGTGCGGGGCGGCGTGAACGGGTGGGAACGGCCCCATTGCCGGTCTTGTCCGCAGGAGGGTGAAGAATGGTGTCGTGACCCGAGCCTCCCTGGACAAGCAGCCGCACGAAGTCGCCGCGATGTTCGACGACGTCGCGGCCAAGTACGACCGTACGAACGACGTGCTCTCCCTCGGCCAGGCCCGCGCCTGGCGGCGGGCGGTCGCGGAGGCGGTGGACGCCGGGCCGGGGGCCGTGGTGCTCGACCTCGGGGCCGGCACCGGCACCTCCTCGCTGCCGTTCCTGGAGGCCGGTGCCAGGGTCGTCCCGTGCGACTTCTCGGTGGGCATGCTGGCCGAGGGCAAGCGCCGCCACCCGGAGCTGCCGCTGACCGCCGGGGACGCGACCAGTCTGCCGTTCGCCGACGCCTCCTTCGACGCCGTGACGATCTCCTTCGCCCTGCGCAACGTCCAGGACACCGACGCCGCGCTGAGCGAGATGCTGCGGGTGACCAAGCCCGGCGGCAAGGTCGTCATCTGCGAGTTCTCCACCCCGACCTGGACGCCGCTGCGGACGGTCTACACCGAGTACCTGATGCGGGCTCTGCCGCCGGTGGCGACCGCCGTCAGCAGCAACCCCGACGCGTACGTGTACCTCGCCGAGTCGATCCGCGCCTGGCCCGACCAGCCCGCCCTGGCGGGCCGTCTGCAGGAGGCCGGCTGGTCCAGGGTCGCCTGGCGCAACCTGACCGGCGGCATTGTGGCCCTGCACAGGGCCTTCAAGGCCTGATCACTCGTAGACTCGTCCAAGCCGACGACCGGTCGACGACCGGCCCGGCCCACGCCCCGCCGACCCGCAGCGCAGGAGAGTGCCCACCGTGTCCGAGACCGCAGTCGACCTGAGTACCGGGTCCGTGGAGAGCACGGCCGACGTCATCGTGGTCGGCGCGGGCCCGGCGGGCTCCACCACCGCGTACTACCTGGCCCAGGCCGGGCTGGACGTCCTGTTGCTGGAGAAGACCGAGTTCCCGCGCGAGAAGGTCTGCGGCGACGGCCTGACCCCGCGCGCGACCAAGCAGCTGGTCGACATGGGCATCGACGTCTCCACGAGCAACGGCTGGCTGCACAACAAGGGCCTGCGGATCATCGGCGGCGGCGTCCGGCTGGAGCTCGACTGGCCCGAGCTGTCCGCGTTCCCCGACTACGGCCTGGTGCGCAAGCGCGCCGACTTCGACGAGCTGCTGGCCCGTCAGGCCGAGAAGGCCGGCGCGCGGCTGTACGAGCGCTGCAACGTCAGCGGCCCGGTGCTGGACGACCGGACGGGCCGGATCGTCGGCGTCACCGCCAAGCTCGGCGCCGACAAGCGCGAGGTGACCTTCCGCGCGCCGCTGGTCGTCGCCGCCGACGGCAACTCCACCCGGCTCTCGCTGGCCATGGGCCTGCACCGGCGCGAGGACCGCCCGATGGGCGTGGCGTACCGGACGTACTTCACCTCGCCGCGCCACGACGACGACTACCTGGAGTCCTGGCTGGAGCTGTGGGACACCCGGGGCGGCGAGAAGAAGCTGCTGCCCGGCTACGGCTGGATCTTCGGCATGGGCGACGGCACCTCCAACGTGGGTCTGGGCATCCTCAACTCCTCGCCCGCCTTCGGCGAGCTGGACTGGCGTGAGGTGCTCAAGTCCTGGTGCGCCAACATGCCCGAGGAGTGGGGCTACACGCCGGAGAACATGACCGACCCGATCCGGGGCGCGGCGCTGCCGATGGCCTTCAACCGCCAGCCGCACTACACCCGCGGCCTGCTGCTGGTCGGCGACGCGGCCGGGATGGTCAACCCGTTCAACGGCGAGGGCATCGCCTATGCGATGGAATCCGGCCAGATCGCGGCCGGCGTCATCGTCCAGGCCAACGCCCGGGTGACGGACGCGGGCCGCGAGCGCGCCCTGCACGCCTACCCCAAGGTCCTCAAGGACGTGTACGGCGGCTACTACACGCTCGGCCGCGGCTTCGTGAAGATGATCGGGAACCCGAAGATCATGCAGATCGCCACCCAGCGCGGTCTGACCCACCCGGTGCTGATGAAGTTCGTCCTGAAGATGCTCGCCAACCTGACGGACCCGCAGGGCGGCGACGCGATGGACCGCGTCATCAACGGCCTCGCCAAGGTCGCGCCCAACGCCTGAGCACCGACCGGGGGGCCCCCCCCCCCCCGGGGGGGGGCCCCCCCCCGCCCCCCCGCCCCCCCCCCCAGGACCCCCTTGGGGGGGCAAAACAAAAAAACCCGCGCCCACCGGGCCCCACCCCCCACGC
>NZ_JBITGZ010000040.1:0-54064 GCF_044457565.1 Kitasatospora sp. NPDC050543
GGGGCTGATCATCGGCGTCGTCGTCCTGGCCGCCTCCGCCCACGACAACGCCGCCGGCACCGCCCTGCTCGACCAGGTCGCCGAGCGGTGCGGGACGCGTCTGGAGAAGGCCCTGGTGGACCAGGGCTTCAAGGACGAGGTCGTCATCCACGGCGCCTTGCTGGACATCGACGTCGAGGTCGTCCGCCGCAACCCGGCCGACAAGGGCAAGGGCTTCGTCCCGCAGCCGAAACGGTGGGTGGTGGAGCAGACGAACGGCACCTTGATGCTGCATCGGCGCCTGGCTCGCGAGTACGACCACCGGCCCGACAACTCCGCCTCACGCGTCTACTGGGCCTCCACCGCGAACATGACCCACCGCCTCACCACACCAGCGCCGACCTGGCGCGACACCCTCGAACTGGCCGCGTGAACGTCGCCGAACTCCTGGCAGACCTCCAGAGCCGGCAGGACGAGGCCGCCGCCCGGGCCGCAGAACTACGCGCCCGGATCGAAGAGCTCGCCGCCGACCTGACCGAGACCGAAGCGCGGCCCACGGACCTGGCCACCACCCGAAAGATCACCGCGGAGGTCACGTCGGCAGGAACCGAATCCGAACCACCCGAGACGAACACCACCTACCAGGCCATCGTGAACGCCTTCAACCAGCACCCCGACCAGGCATTCCGGGCACGCGAGCTGCACGAACTCCTCGGCATGCCCACCGACGAGGCGTCCGCCAACATCACCCGCAGCCGCCTCGGACACCTCACTCGCCAAGGCTTCCTCACCCAACCCGGACGAGGCCGCTACCAGAAACGGACTTAACGTCCACTCAGAGCCGCGCTGAACATGGTCGCCGCGAGTGGTGGCATCGCGCTGGAGATCGGATCCGACGCCGTCGTCCTGAACGAGCACTCCTCGATTCGGACTGCCTGGCGGCCGCTGGACTCGCAGGTCCGGCTCAGCAGAGGGATCGTCACCGGGGCGCTCTGACACGGTGTGCCCGACATCCGGGAGCTTCCCGTTGTGCCCTGGCACAATCAAACAGGGGGCGCCGGGAACACCACCGGGGCGCACAGGCAAGGGGTGGGCATGGACATTGCACGGATCATTGCTCAGCGGCATGCGGAGCCGGAGATCTTCCGGTGCCGCGAGTGTCCCAGCCACCCCGTCCTCCCGGTGCCGTGCGCTATCGACACCGGCAAGTGCCGACGCTGCCAGCAGCGCATCCTCTTCCCGCCCCATCCATCGGATCACCTCTGCGCGGTTTGTCGCAGTGAATGCGTGCACTGCAAGGCTCCGATGTTCACCGACGTCGTACCGAAGGACGGCATGTGTCGCGCGTGCCGCGGCCTGTGCGACACATGCGGAACCGATCTTGAGGCCATGCCCCTGATCGACCCTGCCTGGCCCGAGGCCGGCCGACAGGTCCGCAGCGCCGCCCAGAAGCGCTGCAAGGGTTGCACCACTGCCTACCTGAACCTCAACCCGTACGTGAAGGTCGCCTCAGCACTGCCCCTCGCGTTGATCCGCGAATGCGGAGACACGACGCCCGCCCTGGTCGCGGAGACCATCCGAGCGGAACTCGACTACCACAGTCCCGACGAGCTCATCGCGCGCATCGAACGACGCTGGTGGACCACGTGGTCAAACCGCCGACTCTCCCGCGAGGACACCGACGACCTCCAGGGATACGGGCCTGACGACGTCGCCTACTGGCTGATCGCTCCCCCACAGTGCGCCAACCGCGACTGCGAGGACGGCTGGCTCTCGAACGACTCCGGCCCCTGCCCGGAATGTAAGCAGCCCAACTCGTCGATGAACCCGGTCACCATCGACTGGCAGCCCGCCAACACCAGCGATCCCGAACGCGCGGCGGCGATTGCCGCCGACATCCGGCACGAACTGCGCTGGCGCTACGGCGTCCCCCGCTCACAACGCGGACGGCACGTACCTCGCAAACGAGAGTTCGAGCCCTACACCCCAGCCCCGTTCACACTGCGCGAGCCGCCCGGCGTGTGGCCTCCCCGCGAACCCGACGGCACTGACAGCCCCGTCCTGGAGCATCGGGAGGAAGGGGACCACCCGTCCCTCGAGGCGGCGATCCGTCGTGCTCGCGCCGACAAAGCAGCACGGAAGAACCGCCGGTAAGGTGCGGTCACTCTGGAGCTTCGGCGACTTCGCTGGATCCTGATCCGGCCGAGATGCGGGGACAGCCGCAGGACAGGCATCGCTCGCGCCCACTGTGGTCCGCAGCTGCCCCACTGCGACCAGCCGACCACGATCGTCGTCCGCTGGCCACCCCCGAAGCCGCCAGCCCGACCATCCCGCCAGCCGAGCACCGACGTCGTCCCCCTGCGGCGGGTCTGAGCGGCTCGGGCTCTATCCCTCGAACTGATCTTCCAGCACAGGGATACAGGGCGACAGCAGCTGCTCCGAGGCTGTTGTCAGGTTGAGTGAGTCTTCGGGTGGTTGGTTTGGTTCGGGACCTGTTCGGTTGTGGTGGTGACGGTCACTCAGGTCGCTGTGGGTAGGCCGGCGGCCCCGGTGATCTGGTCCCAGACCACGAAGCGGACGGTCATCTCGAGGCGGTACTGGGGTGCTGTCATCAGATGGCGTCGGGGTCGGAAGTGGGGCGAGATGCCGCTGAACGCGGACAAGAAGCGTTGGGCGGCGCCCATGGAGCGGAAGCCCTTCATGGCGCGTTCGCGCTGTCGGGTCGGCTGGTGGGAGTTCTCGGCCCGGTTGTTCAGACCTTTGTGCGAGCGGTGCTCCACCGAGGGCATCACCGTGCGGCGGGCGGCCCCATAGGAACGGAGCTTGTCGGTGACGATCACCCTCGGGACCCGGCACTCCTTCTTCATCAGCTTGCGGAGGAAACGCCTGGCCGCGGGTTCGTCGCGCCGGTTCTGCAGCAGGATGTCGAGCACGTTTCCGTTCTGGTCGACGGCCCGCCACAGGTACTTCCGCTTGCCGTTGATCTTGACGAAGACCTCGTCGAGGTGCCACTTGTCACCCGGCTTCGGGCGGCGCCGGCGCAACGCCGCGGCATAGGCGGGACCGAACCGGCGCGTCCACTGGTGCACCGTCTCGTGGCTGTCCTCGACGCCCCGCTGGAGCATCAGCTCCTCGACATCGCGCAGGCTCAGGCTGAACCGGTGGTACAGCCACACACAATGGCTGATGATCTCCGGCGGGAAGCGGAAACCCCGGTACGACGGCGTGTCCACGAGCAGCCCCTCCGGCGATCCGATCACGTCAGATGATCATGCCATCGAAGGAGACCCACTCAACCTGACAACGCCTCATGCTGAGAAGGCGCCTCACCCGCGACTACGAGACCCTCCCGGCCAGCTCCGAGGCCACGATCCACATCGCCTCGATCGACAACCTCGCCAAGCGCATAACGGACGAGAGCACACCAACCTGGCGAGGCACCTACTAGGAGATAAAGGGCAAACTACTCTCATCAAATGCCCTCTGAGAATCTCCGAACGGGCGCAGGAACCTCAGTGCCAGGCGGTGCAGGGGCCGCCAAAGATGCAGGCACGCGCCACGCCCGAGCCATCGACCATGTCGCTGTAACCGGTGGCGCCCCTCGCGTGCCACAACGCGACAGCGCTTGCGTTCTCCACCCAGAACGCCTGCCCGCCCGAGGCGTCGTAGATCCGGGCCCAGTTCGCCTTGCACGAAGGGCTGTAGCGAAGTTCGATCGTGCCCTTCGCCGAACGCCCCGATTCCACCGTGTAGGCGTCCGTGTTGCAGCCCATGTCCATCGGGTCCTTATCGGTGCAGGAGGACCCGTAGCAGCCGGCCGTGACCCGGGGCGTGGCGGCGGATGCGGTCGGAGCGGCGAGCCCGGCCAGCGCCGTCGCGGCCGCCGCGAGACCGACCAGGACCTTGGCTGTGCGATTCGTACGCTTCATTCGAATTTCCTTCCCTGAAGAGAGAGGTGATTGACGTTGCCCGGCAGGCTCGGCACTGCCCGCCGCATGCGCACCGGACTTGACGACGCTGCCGGCCGCAAGCGGAACCTCAGTGCGCGTTGGTGTAGAGGTAGCGGCCGGTGTCCCAGTTGTAGACGGCGAGTTTGATGGTCTTGCCCGCGTCCGAGCGCCCGTAGTCGGTGGCTCCCCACCAGCCGTTGCCCTCGTTGATCGTGGCGGGCGTGCCGGACCAGTCCCACCCGCTGCCGTTCCACGTCAGGGTCCACAGGTTCTGGCCCTGGTGGGTGGTGTTGAGGAACGCGTCGACGTACTCGTGCCCGTCGCTTCCCCAGTACACGTTCATCTGCGCGTACACCCCGGTGGCGCCGACGGCGTCGCACCAGTGGTAGTTGGCGGTCGCGCAGTCGACCGGGGAGTTGAGCTGCTGCGGCGCGGCGGAGGCCGGCGCGGCGAAGACGACGGTGGCGCCGATGAGCGCCGTGCTCGACGCGAGCGCGGCCAGCGCGGTACGGATCCTGACGAGTGCCATTGCTGTCTCCTGTCGGTGTGGAGAACGGAGGGGACTGCGCGGCGGTCCGAGAGCCGTGGGGTCCTGGATGCGGTTGCGCTTCACGGGTGCGGCGAACGCGGCCCGTACAGGCGGTGGTGTCCCCGGGGCGTGGTCGTGCCGGCGCCAGGGTCGGCCGTTGCTGTGCTTTGGCCCCGGCACGGTTCGAGTCTTCACAGCCGACCGGTTGTTGCGCAGCCCTCCCCGCCGCTCGAAACAAAATGCCGCTCCGCAGGCCGGAAGGACCGCTGGAACGAGACAGGCTGGTGAGAAGCCGTTGCAGCGGCTTTCCCCGGCCCGTAGGTTGACGCGGTCAGGTGGTGTCGCCGAGTGGGGGAGGACACGGGATGGGCCGCCAAGAGGGCCCGCTGGATCCGGCCGCCGGGCCGGTCCAGCGCTTCGCGTTGGAGCTGCGCAAGCTGCGCCGGGATGCGGGGGACGTCACCTACCGGGTCATGGCCGGCCGTACCCGGTATTCGGTCGCGACGTTGTCGCGGGCGGCCGGGGGGCAGCAGCTCCCGTCGTTGCCGGTGGCGTTGGCCTACGTGGAGGCCTGTGGCGGGGACGCCGAGGAGTGGGAGCGGCGTTGGCACGCCGCAGTGCGGGAGGCAGCCGCCGGGGACGGTGATGATGCCGGTGCGCCGTACCGGGGCCTGGCCCGCTTCGAACCCGGTGACCGGGAGCGGTTCTTCGGCAGGGACCGGCTCGTCGCCGACCTGCTGGCCCTGGTGGACTCCCGTCGTCTGGTCACTGTCGTGGGCGCCTCGGGCAGCGGCAAGTCCTCCTTGCTCCGCGCCGGACTGATTCCGGCGCTCCGGGACCGGGGCACGGCGGGCCCGGGCCCGGCCGCCATCCGGATCTTCACTCCGGGCCCGCGGCCCGCCTCCGACCACGCCGCGCTGATGGCGCCCGGGAACGGCACGGGCGACACGGTGCTGGTGGTGGACCAGTTCGAGGAGGCGTTCACGCTGTGCACCGAGCCGGCGGAACGGGCCGCCTTCATCCGCCTGCTGGTAGCGGCGTGCGAGCCGGGCAGCCGATTACGGGTAGTCCTGGCGGTACGGGCGGACTTCTTCGGCCGCTGCGCGGAGCACCACCGCCTGGCCGTTGCCCTGCGAAAGGCCACGCTGCTGGTCGGGCCGATGGGCCCGGCCGAGCTGCGGGAGGCCATCGTCAAGCCTGCCGCCGGTGCGGGCCTGATCGTCGAGCGTGCCCTCACCTCAAGGATCATCGAGGAGGTCGACGGCGAGCCGGGCGGGCTCCCGCTGCTGTCGCACGCCCTGCTGGAGACCTGGCGCCGCCGCAAGGGCAGGGCACTGACAGAGGCCGCCTACGAGGCCGCCGGCGGTGTGCACGGCGCCATCGCCCGCACCGCGGAGCGGGCCTACGGCCGCCTGACACCGGAGCAGGCCGCCGTTGCCCGGCGCATCCTGCTGCGGCTGGTCACCCCGGGCAAGGGCGTGCAGGACACGGGCCGTCCCGCCGACCGCACCGAGCTGGAGTCCCTGGGCACCGGTGACGCCGACACCGATACCGCGGCGGTGCTGGAAGGCCTGGCCCGGGCCCGGCTGATCACCCTGGACGGCGACACCGTCCACCTGGCCCACGAGGCACTGATCAGTTGCTGGCCGCGGCTGAATGCGTGGGTCGAAGACGCCCGCGACAGGCTGCGCCAGCACCGGCGCCTCACCGAAGCGGCCAAGGTGTGGGAGGAATTGGGCCATGACCCCGGAGCGCTCTACCGGGGCACTCGTCTGGCAGCCGCCGAAGCGGCCTTCGCGACCGCCGGGCACCGCGATGACCTCACCCCGCTGGAACTGGCCTTCCTCACCGTCGGTCTCGCCGCCCGCGACCAGGAGCACCGAAGCGCGGAGCGTTCCGCCCGGCGGCTGCGGACCCTGGTGACCACGCTGACCGCCCTGGTCGTGCTGGTACTGCTGGCCGGGGAGATCGCGTGGCAGCAGAACCTGACCGGCGAACGCGGCCGTACGGAGGCCGCCGCCCGCCGGGCCGCCGCGGTGGCGGACGGCATGCGCTCCTCCGACCCGGTCACGGCAATGCGGCTGAGTCTCGCCTCATGGAAGACCGCCGATCTACCCGAGTCACGGTCCGCACTGCTCGGTGCCGCCGTTCAGCCGGACCAGGACGTCTTCACCGACCCGCCGTCCGACAAGGCCGTCCCGGAGACGCACTTCCTCAGCGGCGACGGCCGCACCTTGGTCGGCGTAGGCCGGGACGAGGTGGTGAAGTGGGACGTCGACACGCACCGGCGAGTGGCAACACTCCCCGGCCTGGGGGCCGAGGCCGGGGAGGCGGAGGACATGAGTGCCGACGCCCGGACACTCGCCGTGTTCAAGCACGATCACGTGAACGTGTGGGACCTGACCGCAGAGAGTACGGGCGGGTCCCCGGTGACACGCCACCCGTTCGACCCCGGTCTGACTGGAACCGCAGCCCGGCTCGGTCCGAGTGGGCGGACGCTGCTCCTCTTCGCCACCGCGGGCACGGACGACGTGATCCAGGTCCGGGAGAGCCGCAGCGGCCAGCTGCTGTTCGAATGGCGTGCCAGGGCTGGCGCGCGCAGGCCGGTCAGCCGCGACGAGATGCGCCGTGTACCGGAAGTCAGGCAGCGGCGGCTGTGGGGAGAGTGGCGCCTGGAGAGCTTCCCGTATCCCGAAGCGTCGGTCAGCCCGGACGACCGCCTGATGGCGCTGTGCGTTCCGGGCGGGCCGGTCCAGGTGTGGAACGTGCCCGAACAGCGCGAAGTCCCGCTCTCCGGGGCTCCCGACGTCACTGCGCAGCAGTGCCTCAACCAGGCCGTCGGGTTCTCACCGGACAGCCGCCGGCTGGCAGTCGTCGACAGCGGGGGAGTCCGGCTCTGGGACATCGCCTCAGGAACGGAACTCCCACGGATCGAACACGCCGACATCAGGGAGACGGCGTTCAGCACGGACGGAACGCTCATGGTGACCTCGGACGGCAAGGAGGTGCTGCTGTGGCGCCTTGACACACCATCGGTCCCGCTCCTGCGGTATCCACTCGCCAACACCGACGCCAGCCAGTTCAAGCTGGATCCGGACGCACACCGGATCCGCTACCTGGAGGGCTTGACCGGAGCAGTGGTCCGCACCATCGACCTCACGAACGCCCTCGCCCCGGCCTGGACGAGCCGACCGATCGCAGCCGCCAGATTCAGCCCGGACGGCAGCACGCTCGCCACCCTGCTTTCGTCCGCAGCTGACCACACGCACCGCATCCAGCTGCGGGATCTCCGCGAAGGTGGACACGTCATCGACCTGCCCGGCATGTCGTGCCCGCCGCGCCCCGACGACCAGGGGGTCACCCTCTCCTGCACCGTCCTCATGACGTTCCGTCCCGACGGGAGAGCCTTCGCCTACGGCATCGTCAACCCCATGCAGCCGAATACACCACCCAGCGTGTCCATCTGGGACATCTCCACCGGTCGCACGACCGCAACCCTGCACCTCGTGGCTCCCGAAGGGTACCTTGCGGCCGACGTCAACGCGATCGCCTTCACACCGGACGGAAGATCGCTCCTGGTCTCACGGATGCCGCAGCAGGAGGCAGTTGAGGTCTGGGATCTGTCCCAGCGCGCCAGGACGCGGGTGATCTCCGGCGCCGGCGGGGAACAACTCGCCGTCCGGCCGGACGGACAGCTCATCGTCACCTCACACAACCAACTCGCCGACCTGCCATCCGGCCGAGTGAACCCCCGTACGCTCACCCAGAACACGACCCACACCGTGGCGTTCAGCCCGGACGGCAAGTACCTGGCCACCGGCGATGAAGCCGGCCGCGTCACCCTCTGGGACGGCAATGCCGAGAGAAACCTGGGTGTACTGCCCGGCACCTTCAGACCCAACGTCACGGGGGCGTTCGACCCCATCTCCGCACTGGCCTTCTCCCACGACGGCCGCACCCTGGCCGCTGCGGGCACCGACGGCACGCTGCGGATGTGGGACCTCGCATCCCACCAGCCACTCGGCCCCGCCCTCCCCACGCCGGGAGGTGCCACCCTCTCCTTGGCGTTCGGCCCCCACGACCGCACTCTGCGCATGGCGACCGAGCACGTACCGGCGCACGAGATCACGGTCGCCCCGGACCAGGGAGCCGCCGACATCTGCGAACGAGCCGGAGGCGGACTGCCGCAAGCCGACTGGGACACGTACCTTCCCGAGGTGCCCTACCGGAAGGTCTGCTGACCCCGACGGCTTCACCGTCGACGAGCGATGGACGGACACCGCATGACCAGGCCGGGAGGCGTCGCGTCGGCCTGGTTCGCATCAGCGGTGGTCGGGATGGCCAGCCCTGCGGATACGGTTTCCGTTTGGATGGCCTCCCTACATCCGCGTGTCTGCACCGTTGGGGTTCGCGGTTCGCGGGCGCAGGGGGACGACATCGGCGTCAGGGAGGTGAAGGCTGCGCCGGAGGAGTTCGTTCTCCAGGGTGAGCTGGTTGAGGCCTCGGATGAGGCCGGTGGTGTCGGTGCGGAGCTGGGCGATCTCGCGGTTCCGGTTGGCCAGGGTCTGCTTGAGCTGCGTGATCTGGGCGCGCAGGCGCAGTTCGGTGTCGGGGGTGGCTCCGCGGTCGCGAACGCGGGAGTAGAACTCGTTGCGCAGGTCGGGTGGCGCTGGGTGAGCGCGTTGCGGGGTACCTGGGCCTCGGCGGCCAGGGCCACGACGGTCAGGGCGCCGTTGGTGCGCAGGGGCGCGCCGTCGAGGATGCGGCGTCCCGAGCCCCGCCTGACGGTCGACGCCCCTCCGTCGGCGACACCGCAACGAGGCCCTCGCGCTTGGCCCACCGGTACAGGCCGGTGATGGCCGCCGACTCCCGGTTCCACTTCGAGCCGCCTACCTGTATCGGGTTCTGCGGTGCCCAGCGGCGCCAGTACTCGAAGTCGTCCAGATCGGCGGCGGCGGCCTGCTGCCAGCCCTCGCCCCGACCCCACAGAAACTCCAGCCACAGCCTCAGGTCCGTGGCGTAGTTGCGGCGCGTCTCGACCGGGTGTGAGCGGAACGCGAGTGAGCTCGAATACCGGCTCAGGCCGGGGTCGACTCGGTAGTCTGGCGACAGAAGAACAGCGTCGCCGACCATCGTGCCGGACGCCAGTTCCTGGTCCGCCAGGTGTTCAACCCACGGTCGGAGACTGCTGCTCATCTTGCCGGGCGACCAGTCCTCCTGGACCCAGAGGACCCGCCATGTCGTCACGGATCTGTCCCTCCGAAGCGTGTTCAACACGCACATTCAATAGGGAACTGATGACCCTGCGCAGGTACACGTGAGCCTCAGCCCCTCCGCCGCCTACAACCGGGCGTTCACCCCGGTCCCCGCGCTCGACGGCAAGACGGACGCCGCCACCGTCGTCGGCCAGGCATGGCTCGGCGCGCTGACCGCGACCCCGGCCACCCGCACCCGGCTCGCCCGCGCCCGTTCCTACCCCCGGGCCGCACGGATCACCGAGCTGTCCCTCAGCCTCGCGATGCACGACCCCCACCACGCAGCCCGGAGCGCCACCATCCGCTGCGTCCTGGCCGACGACGACGAAGCACCACCGTGGGACCGACACCGGTGGGGCGAGACCCACGTCACGGTGAGCATCCCGTGCCTGCGGCTGTCGCAGTGGCAGGAACTGACCCACATCGCCCGGGCACTGCCGCTGCGGTGGGCGCAGCTGACCGGCGCCAAGATCACCGAGCGGCTGCTCGCGGAGGCCGAGCGGCATGCCGTCGCTCTCCTGCCCGCCCCGCAAGACCTGCGCACGGGGTGCAGCTGCACAGGCCGCAGCGGGTTGTGCAAGCACGCGGCCACCGCGCTCTTCCAGACCGCCCGTCTCCTGGACACCGACCCGCTTTCGCTGCTGCTCCTGCGCGGCCGGGCGGCCAGCGACTTCCTGGCCGGCGTCGCCGATCCCGACCACCCCAGCCTCACCCGGGCCTTTCGGCCCGGATCCTCTGCCGAGCTGCCCCAGGTGAGCGCCATCGTGCTGATCGCCATCGACATCTTCGTCATCTGGGCCCTCTGTGCCGGAACGACCAGAACATCGTGGCGGGATTGATTCGCTGCCGCCGGCCCGCTGTGCGGGACCGGCGGCGCTGCGTTGACCGAGAGATCGCCTCGGTCAAGAGGCCCGGCCCGTCGGGGGGAAGGGGGATCTCTCGACCGAGCCGAGATTCCGGGCGCCTGACGGCGCGGGTCTTCGATGCGTGACGTCGGGCGCACCTGTACAGCCTCGGTCCGGTCGGGGCCGATCGGCAGAGGAGAAGGCCATGGCGAAGGACTTCAGGGGGGAGGTCGCCCTCGACATCCACGACTCGGAGCCGGACTGGACGCCCTTCTTCGCGTCGTAGGCACCCGAGGGGGCGCCGAACGTGCTGGTGATCGCCTGGGACGACGTGGGTTACGGGACGATGGAGTGCTTCGGCGGGCCGGTGAGAACGCCGACAATGTCGCGGATCGCGGACATGGGCGTGCGCTACTCGAAATTCCACACCACTGCGTTGTGCTCCCCGACCAGGGCCTCGCTGCTGACCGGCCGCAACGCGACGTCCAACGGCATAGCCACGATCGCCGAGTTCAGCGCCGGCTTCCGCGGGATCTCCACCCGCAGCCCGATGAGGAGTGAGAGCACGACGATCACTTGCTCCTGATGGTCGACGATCCACCGACGCAGCAGCTCCAGTCTCACTGTGGCGGCGTTCGGCGCGAGGACAGAAGGCGAACAGGACGAACCAGGTGGCGGCGTCGGAGAGATTCGCCTGGGCCACCGCGGCCGCAGCGGCGGTCACCAGCCCCCAGGGCTGGAGCGGTACCGCGACTCGAGCCGTTGCCACAGGCATCCGTCGTGAATGCCACGGCTCCTGGTTTCCTCCTGACGTGCTGTCACATGGCGCAGCTGCCTCGGGGCGGACTCACTGCGACGGCGCGGTGGTGACACGACGGTCATCCAACGGGTCCGAGGTCATCGCCCGCCGGGCCGTCCGGTCGGTCCGGGCCGGCGTTCTGCTGCTGCCCCCCGGACTTCACACGCCGGTCGAGGCCCCTGCGCACGGCCTCCAACATGACGTGTGCGATGACGCCGACCAAGAACACGTCCGCGAGCATCTGCAGCACCGCCGTGGCTCCTGGCCGCTCCCGTCTTGGGGGCGATGTCACCGAAGCCCACGGTGGAGAAGACCGTGACCGTGAAGTACACGGCATCCGAGCGGGACAGGGGCTCGGTGAAGGATCCCGGTCGGCTCCTCTCCAGGAGAAAGTAGCTCGTCGCGAAGAGCAGGAGGAGCAGAGGAGGACGGTCGCGAGTGCCGCGACGGCCCGCAGCCTCGGATAGGGGGAACGGCTGACCGACCGCGTCTGCCAGACGAGGAGGGCGGACACCGCGAGCAGGCCGAGGACGAGTGCGACCACAGTGGTGGCGCTGTAGGGCTTGTCCACCGGGATCAGGTAGTAAGCCGTCACCAGACCTGTGGCCGTCAGCAGCGGTCGCAGTAGTGCGCGCACCAGGAGTCTGCACCGCTTCCGCCGGGGAAGGTCCTCGAATTCCAGCCGCACCATCCGCTGCCCATCAACTCAGGACCGAAACGACAACCGGTGACTCGCCATACAGGTCACGATGCAGGATGCGCGCAGATTCGGCGCCCCGAGACCTCCTTGCGGGGTACGGATCCCCCGGTCCGCCCCATCCAGCCCTGCCGACCGGAATCCCCGTCCGTAACGGCTGGTGAGCTGCTGGCGCGAGGAATGCGGCTTCGCTCCCCGAACTTCTCAGGCGATCGCCGCACGCTCGGCAAGGCGACGGAATGCCGCTCCCCCGGTCTCCAGGTGCCCGATCGGCCGGTGGCACGCATCCTGGCACTGCTGGCGAAGACCGCACGCCCCCGACCGCAGCAGGTACCTGCTGCCCACGGGCTTCGTGATGCGGCTTCGGACCCCATCACCGCGATTCTCCGGATGCGGTGAAGACAGACAGGACGGACAAAGTGGCGAAGCCCGACGCAGTGTTCATCTACATCGGCACCTACCCCAGCGAGGCTGTGGCGCGAGCCGACTACGACATCGTCAAGGACCTCCACGCGGTCGGTGCCGTCGGCACCTACGACGCCTCCGTGGTCACCAAGGACGACAACGGCAAGGTGCACGTCAACAAGGACGAGACGGCCACTCGGCACGGGGCGTGGGGCGGCGCAGCCGCCGGCGCTCTCGTCGGCCTGCTGTTCCCGCCGGCGATCATCGGCACCGCCGTCGTCGGCGCGGCCGTGGGCGGGGTGAGCGGTCACCTTTGGCGCGGCATGTCACGTGCGGACGTCAAGGAGTTCGGGGAACTCATCGACGCCGGCCAGGCCGCTCTGGTCATCGTCGGCGAGAGCACACTCGCGCAGGCCGTGGAAAAGGCCGAGCTGAAGGCCGAGAAGCAGGTCGCCAAGGAACTCGACGTCAGCTCGAAGGACATCGACAAGGCGGTCCGGGAAGCCGCGACCGAAGTCGGCTGATCTGCCGGTTCCCGATTACCAGGAACGCGCAGACCCGCGAATAGCCCGGTGCTGGGCTCGAGGGTTTCCGTGGACGTCCTGGCACCGGCTTCGGGCCGCTTCGGCGGCCTGCTCCCGGCTGTGATTGAGCTGTTGGAGCCGGAAAGGCAGAGGTGGCCGATGGCATCGCGGTGTGCTGCGCACCTGCTCTGCGGGTCGCCCCGGTTCGCTGCCGGCTGCTTCCGGGCAGCGGCCGGGCGGCGCTGTATCCGCCCTGTCTGCCCCCGTTCGGGTGGTTCGGGGTTGGGCGGGCACGGGGGGTGGGACAGGCCGGTAATGACGAGATCCACTGCGGGCCGGCGGCGCCGCCGGCCGCCCACGCATGCCGCCGCGTCTGTTACTTCAGCTCCTTCAACCGCTCCGGCGGCACGGTCCGACCCGTGTCCGGCTGTGTTCTGCTGCCGGACCTGGAGCAGTGAGCACCTGCTGCCGGACGGGGCGGTGGTGGCCACCACGTGGCACGAGCCGGCATGCCCGGCCGCGGGGGCGCGCCCATGACCGGCAGTGTTTCCGTGGGGCCCGACGACGCGGGCGGCTGGGTGACGGCACCGGCGGGCCGTCTGCCCGGCGATATTGCCGCGCGGATTCGTGCGGCCCGGGAGGCGGAGGTCGAGGAGCGCCACCTCGCGGCGATCCTCGCCGAGGCCTTCCCTCCGTTCGGCACCGACGGCAGGGGCCCTACCCCGGGCTGGACCGACGCGTGACCACCACCGCCAACCGGAGCAGGTATGCGGGCAGTTTGCGGCATGTTCACGGCGACGCGTCGCATGGGGTGGTAGTCGTCCAACACGCCATCCGAGGGCGAGCTTGATGGATCCGAAGGATCGGTCTGCGCGGCCGGATGTTCCCGACCCCGGCCATCGCGTCGAGGACGAGATGGACCGGATCGTCGGGCGCCTGCGGGACCTGGCCCATGCCCAGCGCCGTTTCCAGGACCTGCTGGACGCCGTGATGGCGGCCGGCCGGGAGCTGGACCTCCCGGTCGTGCTCCGACGCCTGATCACCACGGCGATGGGCCTGGTCGACGCCCGCTACGGCGCGCTCGGCGTGCTCAGCGAGGACGGCGAACACCTGGAGGACTTCATCCCCGTCGGGCTGAGCGACCGGGAGACATCGGACCTCGCAGGGGTCGCGCTTCCCCACGGCCGCGGACTCCTGGGGCACCTCATCGACCATCCCGAACCGCTGCGCGTCGCGGACATCGGCGCCCACCCACAGTCGGTGGGCTTCCCGCCCGGCCACCCGCCGATGCAGACGCTGCTCGGAGTGGCGATCACCTCCCGCGGACGCGTCTACGGCAACCTCTACCTCACCGAACGGCGCGACGGCCGGCCCTTCGACCGCCACGACCAGGACATCGTCGTAGCGCTCGCCGGAGCGGCCGGCCTCGCGATCGAGAACGCCCGCCTCTACCGACAGGTCCGCGCCAACGCCGAATACTTCCAACGCCTCCTGCTCCCGCAACTGCCGGCCCTCGACCCGTTCGAGACCGCCGCCGTGTACCGGCCCAGCGCCGCCCCGGACCACGTCGGCGGCGACTGGTACGACGCCCTGATGCTCCCCGACGGCGCCTGCGCCCTGGTCATCGGCGACGTCGTCGGCCACGACCTCAAGGCCGCCGCCACCATGGCCCAGACCCGCAACATGCTGCGCGCCCTGCTCTACGACCGCCGCACCCCGCCCAGCGCGATCCTGACACAGCTCGACCGAACCCTGAACGCGATCACCGGGCCGAGGCACGTACTCGTCGTCGAACTCGTACGGCTTCGGCGCTTCCCCCCGCAGCTGCCCGGACACGGCTCCCGCAGCGGATCGCCAACGCAAGGCAGGCACAGGCGACCACTGGTCGTGCTCGGAGTGGATCAGCGGGCACCAGAGCACCTGGAGCACATCGGTGCCGGCCGGGAACACCAGGGCTGGAACATCCTTGGCGAAGAGTTGAACCACAGGCACCATGGCCACGGGGTCCGGCCCGACCACCGCGCGTCCGCGTGCAGGGTTGTAGTGGTCCGGCGCGGCGCATGTCGGCCACCGCTCGTCAGCCGGCCACAGTCAGCGGTCCACCAAGGGAGCTCTCCCACCGGCCGGGGGCACCTGCACGCGGGTACAGCAGAGTGGTGGATCGAGCATGCGGCACCAGGTCCGGGAAGTGGTCCGCAATATCGAGGGGCGGCGGCGGAACGGTGAAACTCATGAGGCCTCCAAATCGCCGCATGGTAGCGCGGGCCACAGACACCACCTGGCGGGGGATCAGCCCGGGACGACTCGTGGGCAAGACGGCCAACGCTCACCCTTCCGGGCGATGGCACCACAGCTGTTGCATTCGCTAGGCTCACCTTCGCCGCTGCTGACCTGCACTGCTCTACCCGCCACGCGTCATCAGCCCCAGAGAATTCGCGCCCTCGCCACACGCCAGGGCGAGGACGCGAACCGGCGGGTGCTGAAGACGTTCGCCGACACCATCCAGCAGGTCCTCGGCCGGGAGATCATCCCCGGCGGCGCCGGCGAGATCGGCGAGGAGATCCGCTACCGCCTGGACGCCTGCGTCATCCTCGCCCAGGACCGGCCGGAGCTGACCAGCATCGAGCAGCTCGCCCTGGTCGCCGTCGGCGCCATCACCACCACCGCGCCCAGCACCGTCCTCAACGACATCGCCGCCGACCTGCCCGCGCTGTGCGACGCCATCGACAACGCCCTCACCCTCGCCGGGGCGTAGCCAGCCAGCACCCCGGGGTGTCGGGGGCGCGGGTCGATCAGAGTTGGCTGTCGGAGCCCGAGAAGGTCGCACCCCCGGGGCTCAGCCGGCGACGCCCCGAACCCGTGGCGGAGCGCTGCCGCTCCGCCTCGGCGAGGGCCGACGGTTCCTGGAACGGGGCACGCTCCGCCGGCAGCAGCCGGTGCCCCTCCTCCTTGACCGGCACATCGAACAGGGAATCGGAGAAGGGCCGCCATAACGGGCGCCGGTCAGCAGACATTGGGAGCACCACGCCGTAGCGGTCGCGGCGCCGTTTCAGGAGCTCAGATGGTCCCGCGCAGTTTGGCCAGTGCCTCGTTGAGCAGGATCTCGCCGTCTTCCTGGCTGCGGCGTTGCCGGACGTAACCCAGGTGCGTCCTGTAGGGGGCGCTGCCCTGGGCGACAGGCACGTTGTCGCGGTCGGGGCCTGCGGGCAAACCACAGCTGCGACAGTCCCACGCCTGCGGGACCACCGCCTCGATCGCGAAGCTGATCTGGGTCCGGTGGCCGTTGCCGCACCAGAACGACACCGCTGTACGAGGGGCGAGATCGCCGCGCTCGGACTCCCCCATCGGCCCCGAACCGATCCGCGCACCCCTGATGCCGCCACGTCCCTGTGCCACGATCGCTCTCCTCGGCCATGATGTCCACGCCTCGGTGTGCATGGGACGCCCAGCGTACGGCCACCCCCGGCAAACCCGGCCCACAGCCCCCCGCGCAGGCGCTGGGCCGTCGCCGATCTCCCGCCGACGCGGTCACCGCAGCGGCGGGTTGGCGGGCGAGTACTGCGGCTCGCTCCAGCGCAGGGGCAGGGCACCGGGCAGTTCGACCACCGCCGTCAGGTCGAAGGTGACCGACCGCTGCTGCCAGTCGGTCCGGGCCTCACCGGTGAGCAGCAGGAGGTCCCCGGTTTCCCAGTCGGGGAAGACGAGTCCGGCAGGAGGGTTCAGTTCCAGGTTGCCCAGTGTCATGTAGGCACCGTTGCCCGGGAATTCGCGCCAGCGCAGCGACGTCGGGGAGAGTGTCTCTACGAAGCCCGGGTTGCCGCCCCGGTGCGAGGCGTCGGCCCGCCCCTCGCGGTCCGCGGTGGCGAGGAAGAAGGTGTCCGCCGTGCCGACCACGAGCCGCTGAACCGTCGTCAACTCGTCCCCCCAGCGCCCAGGTCCGGGCAGGGGAGCCGGGGTGTCCCGAACCGGGTCCCGCTTCTGGATGTACTTGGGGCAGTTGGAGAAGACCTGCTCGGCATGCAGGACAAATCCCAGGTCACGTGCGTGTGCGGTGCCGTTGACGCGCATCCGCCGCCGCGTGGCCGGTTCGAGTGCGAGCGTGCCCACCTGTATGGTCGGCCTGCCCAGAGCGTCATGCAGCGGATCGTCCGGGTGCGGCACTGCGGCGACGCTCATTGTCCGCTCGTCGGGGACGGATATGAATCCCGGCTCACCGGCGAGAACCGTCGTCCACATCCGTCCGGCTCCGTCAGCCGCGCCGACGACCAGCAGCTGACGCTGCGCCAGAAAGGCTGCGGCGACCGCCGGAACCGTGTCGCGAATGCTGCGCCCGAGATGATCGGCCCGTTCGGTCTCGCCGGCGAGCGCCTGGGCGGCGCGCTCGCCAGGGTGGTAGCCCACGGCGGCCACCGGCTAGAAGAAGCCGCAGGTGGGGGCATCGGTGAACGGGGCCTTGCCCTCGTCGGCGACACCACTGCTGGTGAAGACCTCCAGACGCGTCCCGTCCGGGTCGCTGAAGAAGACGCCACCGGAGTCGCGGCCCTCCCCGTGTGGGACCACGCCGTCGTACTGGAAGGTCGCACCGCGCTCCTTCAGCGCCCACTCCGCCTCGCGCACCTCTGCCACGGTGTCGACCTCGAAGGCGAGGTGGTGCAGCCCGGCCCGGTCGCGCTCGTGCGCTCCGGCGGCCTGCTGCCAGATGGTGAGTACCAGTGCCCCGTCCTTGCCGAGGCGGGCGACGCGGCGCTCGGGCGCGGTGCCCGGGGCAGAGCCGCCGAGCACCTGCAGGCCGAGGACGTCGCGATAGAACGCGACCGAACGATCCAGGTCGGTGACGTTGATACCGACGTGTCCGGTGCGGAGGGAAGCGGGCATGACGGGACTCCTGTTCGGAAAGCAGTGCGTTCTAACCGTTCACTTTGATGCTAACGGTTAGACGCGAAGGCATGCAACCGTTCGAAGGACGCTGAACAGTTAGACTCGTCGCATGGACGCCCTCGCCGATCCCCGACCGCTGCGCGGCGAACCGCTGTCACTGGACCTGCTGAACACCCGTTGGCACGACGGTCAGCTCTTCCATCGGCCCGACGGCCTCGCCGTCTGGCTCTCGTCCAACGGCCTGACCGGTCGTGCTCCCGACGACCAGGCGACGCTGACCGCGCTGCTGGAGACCCGCGACGCCCTGCTCGCGCTCCGCGCGGATCCCCACGACACCGCCGCGCTGAACGCCGTCCTGGCCCACGGCAGGATCCGGCGAACCCTGGGCGCCGACGGCCTGCCGCACCATGAACCCGAGGTCGCCGACCCCTCCTGGCTCCCGGCCTGGCTGGCCGCCGACGACTACCTGCACCTGCTCGCGCGCGGGCCGCAGCGGATCCGCGAATGCGCGCACGAGCGCTGCATCCTCACCTTCTTCGACACCTCACAGAACGGCCGCCGCCGCTGGTGCGACATGTCCGGCTGCGGCAACCGCGCCAAGGCGGCCCGCCACTACGCACAGCAGAACCATCAGCCGAGGTAGGTGCATGCCGACGAAGTCGAAGGTGACGGCGAACGGCTTGAAGAACTCATGAGTGAAATTGCCGATGCCGTCGAACCCGGTCATGGCCTCCCACGGCGTCGGCCCGACGGAGCCGGGAAGGTGCTGGCCGACCGCGTCCCCGATGCTGATCCGGTCCGGGGTGATCGGATAGACCGTGGCCGTACCGCCGTTGACCGGGGTCGGATCGGACCAGTCGATGGTGATGCCGGCCCGCTCGGCGTTGGCCGCGCTCGTGTTGAGGCCGATCGCGATGGCGCCGGTGTCCATGACGGCCACCCAGGGGCCGTAGTCGTTGAGCTTCCCCAGCGTGCAGGGGAGGTGGTCGCCGGCCAGCCACAACGGCTGCGGACGCAGGCGGCGCGGGCGGGCCCGGCGCGGAACGCCCGTTGCTGTGCGGTTGTCCTCCGCCGCAGGACGAGTGACCGCCCCCGGTAGTCGATCGTGGTCAGGAAGTGGTAGAGGAGCGCGGTTCCGATGGTGCCGCTCGGCACCACGCCGTTGGGAAAGGCCAGGATCGCCCCGTCCATCCAGCTGACCGGCACGTTGTGCAGCTCGATCTCCCCGATCCGCAGCGTCGACGCGATGCCGAGGAAAGTCGTGACGGTCCTGCCGTTGATGGTGGCCGTCGTGGCGCGGCCCGCCACCTCCACCGGTGCGGCCGCCGCCGTCTCCGCGGCCATCCGCTGCCAGACCCGTTCGGCGACCGCGAGTTCGTCGCGCTCGGCCCGCAGCTCCGCCAACTGCTTGACCAGCTGCTCTTCCAGTTCGCCCAGCTCCACGCGTCGCGCCGCGATCCGTGCCGCGATCTCGGACTCCACCATGAACCGGATGGTAGGCGGCACAGAGCCGACGACGCGGAGGAACCGACGAAACCGCCCCGACCCGCCCCGTCAAACGATCAAGACCGCAGACTCCCGCCCGCAACCAGCACGGGCACCCCGACCGAGCGCCACACCAGCCCCTCCGACCAGCACGTTCGAAGTTGGCGAAGGCTCAGTGGGGCGCCCACCACCCGCCAGGCGCGCTGGCGCCTGGCAGCCGGAACGGCGAACAGCTCGGCAGCACCGCGGCGCCGTCGGAGGCGGTGGTGGAGACGCCCGGGTTGGTGCGTCGGGCGGCGGGAGCTGGTTGGGCCGGCTTCTAGGCCATGCCGACCAGGTGTGCGATTCCCTGTCCGAGGGTGTTGAGCGGGCCGAGGTAGTCGGGTGCGATGAGTGCGGGCAGGAGCCCGACCGTCTGGAAGAACGTGGGCGTGCGCACGTGGTAGTGGGTGACCCTGCGGGTGGTGGTGCCGATGAAGAGGGAGTCGAACATGAAGTCGGATTCCCGGGTCATCCCCCGGCTGACGACCTTGCGGACCCATAGCTGGAAGCAGCCGAGCAGGGTGAGGCCGGCCAGCGCGCTGAAGACCATGCCCAGCAGAGAGGCGGGGCCGCGGCGGATCTCGGTGAAGGCGCTGCCGACGATGATCGCCCAGGAGATGGTGATCGCGATGCCGAGGAGTCTTGGTAGGCGTCTGAGGGCCGCCTGGGCGTACTCGTTGCCGGTGGCTGCGGTCTCCCGGACCCGCTGTGCGAAGGGGACGGTCGGGTTGTCGGGCCGGGTTGTCGGGTTGTCGGGCCGTTCCGGAACCGCGACCTGGCCGGTAGTCGGGTTGTCGGGCCCTTGGTACACGCCGGTCCGGCCGGCGACCGGGTCGTCGGGCCGCATTGTCGGGTCTACTGGCCGCTCCAACAGCGCGTTTTGGCTGGTGGGCGGGTTATCGGGGGTTGTCGGGGCTGTGTCGTCCACGGGGTGGACGACTTCACCGACGATCGTGCGCCCACCTGGCCGGGCGGGCTCCTCGTCTCCCACCAGGCGCCAGCCGAGCGACTCGCGCAGCCGACGCAGCTGGTCATGTTCCTCGTCGAGGATTTGCTGGATCGCGCCGATGGCGCCGTCGACGCCTTGGAGGCCGTCGCCCAGGATGTCGCCGACCCGTTCGACGGTTCTCTGCGCGGAGAGTCCGAAGACGGACTTGAGCCTGTCGATCTCGGTCTTGAGGCCAGCGATCTCCTGGTTGGCGTGGCCGAGCATCTGCTGTGCGACGTCGCGGTCGTCCTCGGCCTCGTAGCGGGCGAGGGCCATCTCCGCTTCCCGGGCCCGGACGTCCTCGATCATCACCTCGTAGGCGGCGATCCGGGCGGGGTCGGGCGCCTGGTTGGCCAGGGCCGCCTCCAGCTGCCGTTCCAGGTCCGCGATCTGGTGGACGTAGTCCTTCTCTTTGCCGAGCGCGAGGACCACGAGCAGTTCGAGGCGGTGGTTGGTCTCCTTGAGGGCCGCCTGTGCCTCGTACATCTGGCCGATCTTGTCGTACGTGGCGATCAGGCGCTGGTCGGCGGAGAGGTTGTCGGCGGCGGTCAGGGCGGCGGGCACCTCGACGACAGGAGGGTTGGCGCGCCGTGCGGCGCGCCGGGTTTCCCGGCGGGCGCGTTCGGCGGCCGCGACCTTGCTCCACAGCCCTTGAGCTTCCTTGAGCCGCTTGTTCACCGTGACCGCGTCCGCGGAGCAGATCTGGACGACCGCGCTGACGAAGTACCAGTCGAGGTTGCCGCCGGCGAAGCGGTTGTAGACGGTGTCGAGCGAGGGGACCCTGCCCTCGCCGAAGTCGATCGGCTGGAGCTTCGCGTGGAAGTCCTTCACCCTCAGCCCCGAGGCGTCGAGCCACTCCCGCAGCGTCTTCGCGAGGTCGTTGACCGCGCTCGTCGGCCCCTTCAGCTCCCCCCACGGTGCGCCGGGGCGTCCCCCGGCGCCTCTTTCGATCTCTCCCATTCCACCCTTCCCCTGGCCCTAAATCCTGTGGTTGTCGGGCTTGGTGGCGGGGTTGTCGTGCCGGTAACCCGTTGCCGCTTCGCCCTGTGGTCGTGCTGATCCACCGTCATACCAGCCGCCTCATCCGGAGTGCAGCCGAAGGACCGATCACAGGGGAGAACCGCAATGAAGAACCGTCCGAACCGCAACACGAAGCACCGGCCCTCGGTGAAGCCCCGGACGGGTCGCCGGCGCAACCAGCTCGTCCTGGCGGTCGTCAACGCCGCCGTCCCCGCCGCCACCGCCGCGATCGTGGCCTGGGCCCTCGCTCACATCCCCTGGTAGAGACGGGGTGGGCCCGCCCAGCCCGGGCGGGCCCACCCGAACAGCCACAGCCCGCACTTCGACGCGGGGCACGACTGTGAGGCGGGCCGAGGCCGCGGGGTGCGGCACCGCCTGGCCGTCGCGGCGGCGATCGGGGCGCGGTGTCGGCGTGCGCCAAACTTCGGCTGGCGGGTCCTGGTCACGACACGATCCGCCGGCCCGCTCTCCCGGCCCGGCCGGCGCCGCCTCACGGGTTTCCAAGCCCGCCGCAGCGGTGCGCAATCCCGGCCTGGTCGAGATCCTGCGGGACGAGGACACACGCAGGGCCGTGCAGGAAATCTACGACGAACTGATCCGTCCGCAGGTCCACCACCGCTGGTGATCTGCATCAGGCATGCGGCGGCCCCGAGGCCGAGGCAGGCGCCGGGCCGCCGCACGGGAGCGGTCAGGCGGCCGGTGCCGGGGCGGGTGCCGCCGAGGTCGGCCGGCTCGGGGCGGGAGCCGCGTCGGGCCGGGCGGTCGCCGCGGGTGCCGCCGCGTTCGCTGCGGGTGCCGCCGCGTTCGCCGGGGTCGAGGAGGCGGCCGGCCGCATCATCAACTCGGCGCTCTGCCGCGCCTGTTCCATCTGTGGGGTGACGGCCGCCGCAGCGGGCTGCTCCAGGGCCGGGTTGCCCCGGGCCCGTGCGGGCGCGGCGGATTCCGGCCGGGCACCCAGTACGTAGCTGGCGGCCTCGTCGAGGCTGACCGTGCGCTGCAGGTGGGTGGCCAACCTGCCGGCCTCCCGCCCGAGGGAGGCGACGTCGTTCCAGCTGAGCGTGAGGACGACGCGGAGTTCGGCGTTCCCGTCCGGCAGAGCACGGAGGGGCGATATGGGCAGATCGTTCACGGGACCATCCTGGGTTCGGTGCGGACGACGGACGACCGGTGCGGCCTCGCGTTCATAGGGAAGAGGGGCATTTCGGCGAGCCATCGCGCCACTTTGCACACCTTTTACCTTTGGGTGGCCCGAACGCGGTCGTGCCCGGAGACTCACGGGAGCCCTCTGCCGGGAGAACCCGCACACGCGGCCGGGCGCCGAACTCGGCCCACTCCGCGCAACGCTGATGATTCGGCCCTTTCCAGGGACGGGCGCCGTGGCCGTCGGCCCGGCCCGCCGCGGGCGGTACCGGGGCAGGCACAAGACGCAGTACGGGGCCACTGCCCCGGTGCACAGCCCGTTGCGCCCCGTGGACTTGAGACGATCCGACGCTCCCGTGCTGGCCCCCAGCGCGGTCCAGGAGCTCGTCGTACCTCGTGGGTTCCCGGCCCATGTCAACGCCGCGCAACGGCGCTCGCCTTTGCACGACCGGGCTCTTCAGCCTGATTGGCAGGGCGATGGTGCCCGTCGGGGATGGCCGGGATGTGCGTCTCGCAATGGCACGAGGCTATCCGCTGGACCGCTGTTCGCCGCGTACGGCGCTGCCATCGGCCGGGAGGCGAAGAGCCAAGTCACCGGCCTGGCGCTCAAGCCGCGGCCGTCTGGCAGCAGCGGCTCGGGCCGCAGTAGGTGCCCCGGTTGCCGGCAGGAGTGAGGCCGGGCCAACTGCCTGGGTGCCGTAGCGGCCGTTCGCCTTGTCGACGACGGGTTCCAGGCGTCGCTGGTCCTGGGTGGTGCGGTCGAAGGTGAGCTGGACGTAGCCATCGCAGGCCGGCGCGAGCTGGCCGGCGCGGACGGTGATGGCGCGCACCCGGGCGCGTTGGAGACCGAGGCCGGCGTGGATCAAAGCGCGCGGGTTCCTCGATTCCTGGACGGGGTGGAGCCCGAACCCGTGCGCGTGTTGCAAGTTAATCCAGCTGTCGGCGATCCGGTTCGGCTGCTTAAGCTCAGGCGCTAGCCGGCGGGGCGGAGTGTCGCGGCAGGCTGGACGGTCCCGTCGCCGAAGCGCGAGTTGATCCGGTCCAGTGTCTTCTCCGCGACAAGGCCCTTCTCGCGCTGGTGGTCGAAGGAGATCTGTGAGGCGAGAGTGTCGGCATCCCGGAGGTCCTCGCCGAACAGGCTCAGCCTGGTAATGCGGGCGCGTTGCAGGCCGGCGGCGTCCATGAGCCGGTAGGCCGCCGCGCGGAGGTCCTGGGTGTAGGCGGAGGGTTCCTTCAGCTGCCCGGTGCGCTCCCATATCGCGCCGTCGGCGAGGCGGACCTGAATGGTGAGAGCCCCGGCGGCCTGCCGGCGACCGCGCAGGTCCCGGCCGAGGCGGACCGCCAGGTCCAGTAGCACGCCGCGGGCCTCCGAGCCTTCCAGGACGTCCCGCTCGAAGCGGTGCTGCACCCGGGCGCTGGCCGGCAGTTCCTTGGCCACCACCCGGCGCGGGTCGATACCCCGGGCCCGGTCGGTGGCCAGCCGTCCAGCGCGGCCGCCCAGGATCCGCTGGACGGTGGCCGGGCGGGCGGCGGCCAGCTGCCCGATCGTGGTGAGCCCGTAGCGCGCCAGCTTCGCGCCGCGCTTGGGCCCGATGCCGTCCAGGGCCGCCACAGGCAGCGGTGCCAGGAAGCGCTCTTGCTCGCCTTCGGTCACTGCCAGGACCCCGCCCGGCCAGCGCACCTGGCCGCAGGCTGTTGCCGCCATGGCCCGGGTGGTCGCAACGCCGATCTGGACGTCCACGCCCAGGAGAGCCACGGACCGCAGTCGGACGAGATCGGCGAGCCGCTCCGCCGTCGAGCCGAAGTAGGCCTCAGCCCCGCAAACATCGATCAGCGCCGCTCCAGGTGGCATCGCCTGGACGACCGGGGAGATGCCCCGCAGCACCGTCAGCAGGCCCTGGAAGGCGTCAGCGGACAGCGGAGCGCAGGTGCGTACATGCAGGATCCGCTGTTCTGGTCGTCGCTCGCTCATCGGGCCTCCCTCCATCTCCAAGATATCGAACATTAATCGAACATGGCAGGTGGAGAGTATGGACTCACGCTGGGCTCCGATGCGACTTAAGCCCGCTCCGATCTGCGGCGACTGACACGCCAGCACGATGAGCTCAGCGATTGCTCACGCGGAGCGCGGAGGGCCGCGTGGCGTCTCCCCGGTGCTCGATGACGAACTTCGTGGCTGCGGAGCGGAGCCGGGCTGCGAGTTCGTGGAGGGTGGGGACGGTCAGGCGTTCACCTCCCTGCTGACCAACCTGGTGATCTTCCACAACACCCTGGACATTGCGGAAGCCGTCTGCCAGCTCCAGAGCGAAGGGTGGAGCGTCGAGCCCCAGGACCTCGCGCAGATCTCCCCGTACCTGACCGAGCACATCAAACGCTTCGGCGAGTACTCGACCCACGAGCTCGCCGTCGCGCCCGAGAACTACGACAGCCGCCTGGACGTGGACTTCAGCGTGCTCGGCGAGGAAGAGGTGGTGGCCGCGTGACTATCAAGCCGACTGTTCACGTATAGCTGCCGCCAGATGACAGAGGTGATCGCTGTTACCGCCCGTGGCGCCGTCAGTGGGCGGCGTCCGGGTTTGCGGGCGCCTTGCCGGCGGTGGTGAGAATGAGCGCGGACGGGTGGTGGAGCGAGACTTCGGCCGGCATGAGTCGGGCGGTTGTCGCCAGGGGCTCGCCGGTGCCGGTATTGCGGGCGAAGCGTGGGTGGGCGCCGCCGCTGACCTGTAGACGGATCCGGTGTCCGGCGGGGAACTGGTAGGCGGTGGAACTCATCGCCACCGTGATGGCGGCTGGGGTGGCTCCGGTGGGTTCCAGCCGTCGCAGGCCGTCGCAAACGTTGGTCGAGCGGCCCCGGACGTCGATGTCGCAGAGTCGGGCGAAGACGTCGGCGTGGCCGGTGCCCGTGCCGATCAGTAGTTCGACGCCGACCGGTCCGAGGACGCGGATCGGTTCGGTGAGCGGGGCCGTGGTGAAGGTCAGCACGTCCTCCCTGGTCTCCAGGGAGGTGTTGTCCCGGGCCCCGGCCTTGTTGGACAGCAAGGGGCCACCTGTCGAGGGGGTCGGATCGGCCGGGTCGTAGCGGAAGGACAGCAGCGGTGCGGTGTCTTCGGGGGCCCGGGTGCCGAGGGTGCCGTCACTGCCGAGGTACCAGTGGTGGTCCGTCGTGGCCGGTGGCCAGTCGGGGAGGTCGTGCCAGGTCTGCCCGCTGCCGCCCAGGTGGGCCCGCACCGGTGTCTTCCGCAACCCCGAGGGGTCGTCGCACAGGTGGGCCCGCAGCCAGGCCAGGCTCTCGGCGAAGACTTCGGGCCAGCCTTGCTGCAGTGCGGAGTTGTGCGACCAAGGGCCGACGAGCAGAGTGCTGTCGCAGTCGGCGCGTCGCAGTCTGTCGTACTGTCGCAACGTTTGGTCGAGGTTCACGTCGTTCCAGCCGGTGATCAGGCAGGTCGGCACCGCGAGGCATTCCGCCGAAATGCCCGCGTCGGACCCTTGCCAGTGCGCGTCGTCCGGGTCGGGACGGGCCATCGCCTCCTCCAGGAACGGCACCCGTCTGCCCAGTCCGGGGACATACGCCTCGCCGAGGGGGAGGGTCCGGGTGATCTTCCCGAGGTGGCGTTGCAGCCGGAGGGCGGCCCGCAGGAAGCGGCCGACGCCCAGGTGCTGGTACGTCAGGCCCAGGGCGACCACGAGGGCATTCTCAAGGTTGAACGCGCCTTGGTGGTAGAAGAAGGCGTGCGGGTCGTGCAGGCCGACCTGGACCACCATCGCGCGCAGCTCCGGCGGTGGGTCCAAGGCCAGTGCCCACTGGACGTATCCAAGGTAGCTGGCGCCGATCGTCCCCAGCGTGCCGGAGAACCAGGGCTGCTCGCGCAGCCAGGCGACGGTGGCCTGGCCGTCAGCGGCCTCGTTGTGCCACAGGTGGAACTCGCCGCCGGATCCGCCGGTGCCGCGGCAGCTCTGCAGGACGACGTGGAAGCCCTGCTCCGCCAGGAGTACGCCGTACATGGGTGCCCAGGGAAAGCCCCGGCCGTACGGCGAGCGGACCAGGAGCGTGGGGAAGTCTCCGTCGGCCAGAGGGAAGTAGTGGTCGGTCAGCAGTGCGCTGCCGTCGGCGGCGGGCACCACGAGGCCGGGTTCGTAGGCGATGTCGTGGCGCTTCGGAGGCGTGCCTCGCAGGGAGCGCCTCATGACCCGGGCGGACAGGGGCGGCTTCTTCACGGACGAGTGGGGCGTCGCCGTCGTCACGGTGCCTCGATTCCTGGAGCGGGATCCGTCATATTTCTCGTACGTTGTACGAGAATAGCGGATGGTTGGATAGACGACAGGAGAGGGGAGGGTCACCGTGGCCCCTACAGGCCCATCCGGCCGCAAGGCCGGTGTGGATCCGGAGCTGCTCTGGTCACAGGCCGAACGCCCGCGGCTGGGGCGGCCCCCGGCGCACAGTCGCGCCGCGATCACCGCCGAGGCAGTCGCCATCGCCGACGCCGAAGGGCTCACCGCCGTCACGATGCGCGCCATCGCGTCCCGGATCGGAGCCGGAACGATGTCCCTCTACAGCTACGTCCCCAACAAGGAGACGCTGCTGGAGCTCATGATCGACCGGGTCAGCGGCGACCACCGGCTCCCGCCCGAACCCTCCAGTGACTGGCGCGCCGACCTACGGCAACTCGCCCACGAGCAACGCGCGATCATGCGGCGCCACCCATGGCTGCCTGCGGCATTGCCCGCACGGCAGACACTCGGCCCCAACACACTCGCCGTCCTGGAGTACGCACTCGCCGTACTCGAATCCGCCGGCCTGGATGCCCAGGCAAGGCTGGAGACCTTCAGCCTGCTCACCGGCTTCGTGGCCAGCCACGTCTCATACGAACTCGCCCAGGAACAGGCAACCGAGGCCGCCGGCCACACCTCCGGCGAGCTCCTCAACGCAGAGGCCCGCTACCTCCAGGCCGTCACCGCTAGCGGCAGATACCCCAAACTCGCTCAAACCCTGACGCCGACAAGCAAGGACCCCACCTCCCGAGCAGTCTTCGACCGGCTCCTCGACCGCATGATCAACGGGCTCACGGCAGGAACGTGACCTTCGACGAAGGTCGGCTACTCGCCGCCAGCAGTTTGCTGCGCGATCGTCAGGGCAACCGGGCCATGTTCTGCCGCGGTAAATTGCGGATTTACCGCGACGGAGCCTTCCGGCCCCGAATCGGACCCCCGCGATGGTCTCGCATGTTCGATCGAGCATGATCACCACCGTCGGGGGTGAGGTGTACGCATTTGCCGCGACAGTGATGGAGGGGCGGGCGAGGGGGGCGATCGAACAGGCGGCCGTGTCAGAACCTGGGGGCGCCGCCCACCGCCGCCACGCCGTCGACGTGATCACCGGAACCACCGACCCGAGCTGAACAACAGCGAGGCGCCCGACGGATAGTCTTGCTTGCTCGGCCGATTCAGCGAAGGGGGCGGACTGCCTTGTGGGGGTGGGCGGCGTGGACGTACTTCATCGCGGTGGAGTCGGAGACTCCGAACAGGCGCATGAGATGCAGTGGGTCGGCGGTCTGCTGGGCTTCGAAGAGCAGCCGGTCCTGCCACAGGGCCCGTGCAGTCGTACCCACCTGCTTGAACGCGTACGACTGCAGGAACCCGCTGATGGGCGGACCCGCGATGTCCAGGGCCGTCTGGCTGCTGACCAGCAGATAGGGGTTGGATGAGGTCGGCCAGGCCTGTCGGCGTTCGCGAAGCCAGGCGCCGATCAGTTCCACCGTCAGGGCGTCGAGGTAGACGGTGTGCCGTCGATAGCCACGCCGCAGCACAAGGCGGCCCCGGGCCAGGTCGACGTCGCCCAGCCGGATCTGCGCGGCCTCGGAGGGCGGGACCGCGTGGACGGCGACCAGCGCGACCAGGAGCTGGGCCAGCGGACCCCGGGCCCGCTCCAGCAGACCGGCCAGTTGATCGCTGGGCAGGGGGTTGGGCAGCGTGACAACGGCGGGCAGGGAGATGCCCCGGGTGGGATCACGGAAGATCAGCCGTTCCTGTCTGAGCGCACGGAAGATGCTGCGGAAGACGTAGTGGACACTCCGGGCCTGAGACCCCTGCCGGGCCTTCAGTGCGGCGGTGAAGTCCTCCGGGGTGATCTCCCGCAGACTCTCGACCCGGCCTGCCCACTCCTGCAGGACCGGAAGGGCCCGTCCCAGGTCGGTGCGGATCCGCTGCGAGTTCTGCGTCGGATGCTGCAGCCGGCCTTGGCCCTTAAGGACCTTCACCCAGCAACGCAGTTCCTCGGCCATAGGAGCAGGCAGTTGCCGCAGCTTCGCCTCGATGGCCGGCATATGGATGTCAGCGTGTCGGCTGGGGTCCGGTTCGAGTAGGCCCTGCTCGGCTAGGAACCAGATGACCCGTTGTCCGCTGATGTTGTTGTCCAACGCGGCCAGGGTGCGCAGGTCGCGCTCCCGGATGGGGGCCGCCACCCCGAGCCAGGCCACCACGATTCGCAGAGCCCGCAGCATGGCCGTGTGACCGTGGGGGTTCGGGTCGACCAGGCGGCTTTGACCACGTGAGGCGCGGGTGAAGTCGGCCAGAAGCCGTTCGGCCTGCCCGGTCAGTACGGGAAGCTGGTCGGCGGAGAGCAGTCCAACCCGCGCCCAGTCCCTGTCCAGCGCGAACAGCGTGCCCTGGTCCGGGTCGACCAGGTGCGCGGACAGCGGCCGCTCGGGCTTGCGCCGACGGTCACGCTCTCGCTCGCGCGCCCGCCGGGGCCGCTCGTCGGGGTCGTAGCCGAACGACCCCTGCTCGTTCTTCAGTTGGACCGCTGTTCGCCCGTTGATGGCGATCTGCAGCTGCGTCCACGCGGGGTCGTCGTGGGAGCCATGTTCGCGGACATGGATCGAACAGCCCCGGCAGCGCCGGTCCTTGGCCGAGAGCGGCAGCGCCGAGCGTCCGCATCGGGTGCACGGTCCCACGGGGTAGCGGCCGACGAGACTCTTCCAGGTCTCGCAACCACGGCACAACCCTCTGGTGACACCCCAGCAGCCGCAGTGCCCGCAACTGCCGGTCGGCCACCGCGAGATCCGCGGCTTGGCCCGCAGGCGCAGTAGACCAGCCCGCCGCAGGACCTCTGCCGCTCCTTCGACCATGTAGCCGGGCACCTGGTCGAAGAACTCCTCGGCCACCAGGTCCTCGCCCTCCGCATCGCGCAGGGACAACAGAAAGCGCAGCCGGCGCCGGACGCCACGATCCCAGGTGTCGCTGACTCCTCGTTCTCCGGCCAACCTAACGACGAGGTCCACCAGCAGGTCCCACTCCGGCCAGGTCCGATCCGCGATGCGGTTCAGGTGCTCGGCAGTGATCTGGCGAGGCAGGTCGAACAGGGGCAGTTGTCCGCGCAGGACAGGTGGCATGACCCGGGGGTCGTCCCGGCGCACCTTCGCCGCTGCCGGATACCTCAACGTCCCGTCGGCGTACCTCCCGTTGGGAAGGACGAGCCGGGGCAGGGGCATGGCGACGGAACCGCGGATGCCGGGCAGCAGGAGCAGGAGCTGCGTGGACCCCGGTGCCACGGGGTCGCCCGGGGCCGGGGCAAAGCCGTCGGCCCGCAGCGCGATCAGACAGTGCCGACAGCAGTTGTCGGCGTTGAGGTGCAGGTGGTGCCGGCAGCGCCGACACCGCTCTCGGTCCGGATACTTGCGGCGCCACCCTCGGCAGGCGCTACAGGTGCTGCCGGAGAAGGAACCCCAGTTCAGGCACTCGTCACACTGTCGGCCGTTCCGGTTGCCGGTCATGTCTCAGTTCGGGGGCAGCAGTCGGCGCGGTCCGTCGCGTCGGGGCGTCGGCCGAGTCGGGCCGGAGCGGTTCTCCCGGTCGCCGACGGCCTGCGGCATCTGGTCGGCGACCGGCACCGCGGCAACCGCCTCGGCTTCGAGCAGGTCTGCGACCGTGCAGTTCAGAGCCGTACAGATCTTGTCCAGGTCATCGAGCCGGATCGTCACCGGCGTGCTTCCCCACAGCGCCGCGACCTTGCTCAACGACGGGTTGAAGCCCACGTCCTTGAAGGCGGCCAACAGGTCGGTGGGCCGCCAGATGTCCCTGTGGGCAGCAACCATGCGCAGGTTCCACTTCACCGCAGATTCCCCTTGTCCATGACGAGCCGCTGGGCGGCCCGTGAGCTCGCGGCAAGATTGGCATGCTCGGGGTCCGCGTGCGCGGTCGCCATGTACCGGACCGTCGTGGTCGCCCATTGATGGCCCAGGACCTTCTGGACCTCCCACAGCGACATGCCGCGCTCGTAGTTGTGCGTGGCGCACGCGTGCCGCAGCAGATGCGGGTGGAGATCACGGACCGGACCGGTCAGATACTGCGCTGACGCGCTCTTCAACAGCCGCCGGAACGTCGCCGGGACGATGGCAGGAGCGATGGGCAGGTTCAGGTCCGCCACCTTGCGCGGCAGGCGTTCCGAGGGCCACAACGGCGCGCTCGGGTGGTCCGTGTCATCACCGAATCGGCCGCGGACCTCCTCCATGTACCACCACAGCAACTCCCGTCCCTCGCGGAACAAGTACGCCTCCCTCGGGCGGGGGCCGGAGCCATTGGCCCCCTTGCCCTCCACGACGAACCGGCCCCACTGCCCCAACTCCCAGTGGACGTCGCCGATCCGAACCCCGCACAACTCTGCGGCCCGTACCCCGGAGAGGTAGGCGATCTTCGTCATGACGTAGTCGCGGCAGGCGACCCTCTCCTTACGGGCGTTGGGCAGGTCCTCCCGCCACCGGCCGAAGAAGTCCTTCAGTGCCGCCTGCGACGGCGGCACTCGCAGACCGAAGTCCCCACGGTGTTGGGGCCGGTTGAACGGATCAATCGGCGACTCGACCCCGGCCCCGAACCTGCGCGCGATCTCCCCGGCATAGCGCTGTTCCAGGAACGCGTAGAACCCGTCGATCTGGTTCATCTTCTGACGGACAGTCGACCGGGCACGCTTCCCCTGGCCTGCGAAGTACCGGTCCACCTCACGCGACGTGAGCCGCCAAGGCACCGTCCCGTAGAAGGAACAGACCTCGATCACCGGCTTGACCAGCTTGTCGATCGTGGAAGGCGCAAGCCCGGCCGCATCCCGAGCCCACTGGTACTCCGAGAGCACATCGACGAAGAACCCCTCCTCGTCCTCGGCGGACAGCCGGGCTTCCCGCCGCCGCTGCAGCGTGACCACGTCTGCCAGGCCACTCTCGACCAGCCCGACCCCGTCCACCTCGTCATCCGACCGCGGGGAAGCAGGGCGGAGGAGCGTCAGCACGCGACTTCCAGAATCTGCCACAGCAACGCAGATTACTGGAGCTACTCGCAGATTCGCAGGAATATCGGCAGAATCATGGAGGGCTCACAACGCCCCCATCACACCCGTCCGACCAGCTGAAACGCAGCTTCGCGCCTTCGAGCACCGTGCCGGGAACCCGTGCGGCCTCCACCTGCGTACAGGGCGTCGCGCAGGGCCGGGGTGTGGGCGGTGGGTTCGCGCAGGGTGCGGGAGCGGGTGGTGGTGGAGCGGTCGGCGTAGGTGACCGTCAGCTCCAGAGCGCGGGTGGTCTGCCGGGAGGTGCGCAGGCGGGCGCCGAGGTCGGTGCCGAGGTCGAGCAGCGCCTGGCGCTGGACACCGGGGTCGAGAACGTCGGCGTCGAAGCGGCGGCTGACGGTGAGGCTGGCGGGTGGGCCGTTGGGGGCAACGGTGCGTGGGTCGATGCCGTGGGCGCGGTCGTGCAGGAGGCGGCCGGCCGCGGCGCCGGTGATGCGCTGGATAGTGGGCAGGGGCAGGTCGGCGAGGTCGCCGATGGTGGTGACGACGTAGCGGGTCAGGGTGCGGCCGAGCTTCGGGCCGATGCCGGGCAGGGCTTCGACGGGACGGGAGCGCAGGAACCGTTCGGTGTCCGGTGAGCCGGCGGTGAGGATGCGGGTCTGGCCCACATGGCAGGTGTCGCAGGCCAGGGCCGCGTGCAGACAGCTGGAGTTCACGTGGGTTCGTGGGGGCCCGCTGGGGGGCGTTTGGGCTGTTCCGGCTGGTCAAGGGCGTGCTGGCGGCGCCCACTCGTTCGTGTGGGATTTCGCCTGTAACTCCTGGATTCCTGGAGAATCGAGCGTAATTTGCCGGTTCGTGGAGGATTCCGGATCCCGTGGCCTAACTCTCCTGCCGCCGCCCCCGCCGTCGGGTCAGGTCGGCCCGGGCTTGACCGAGTCAGGCTTGGCCGACGTGGTCACCTTGCAGCGGCGCGCGGCCGCCGGGTCGTCGTCGGAGGACGCCCGGGCCCTGTTCCAGGACACCCTGGCCGAGTACTGCTGGGCCCGCGACGTCGCCGGCCTGGCACCCACCACCTTGCAGACCCTGGTCAGCCCGGTGATCGAGGTCTGCCGCTTCTACGACACCGTGCCGTGGGAGCTGTCCCCGCGGCAGCTCGACCAGTACTTCGCTGGGGCCGGCAAGCGCGGCCCACTCCACCGTGCGTGGGAAGATCACCAAGATCGACCGCTTCTTCGCATTCCTGGAGCAGCGGTACGCCGGGGAGATCGCGCAGCGGTTCGGGGTCGGGGTGGAGTCCCCGGTCGACCCGTTCAACCGTCCGCGGCACCGGGGGGACTTCGGGCTGCGGGTGCCGCCGTCGGCGCGGGCGATGAAGGAGTTCTTCGCCGACTGGCGGCAGGCGCTTCCGGCGGCTCGGAAGTACCCGCTGGCGGTGCGGGACTACGTGATGGCCAAGACCGCCTACATCTCCGGGGTGCGGGCAGCGGAGCTGTGCCGGGTACGGATCGGGGACCTGCGCTGGGAGAACGGCCAGTGGGGGCGCTTCCTGGTGCGAGGCAAGGGCGCGCGCGGGTCGGGGCGCCGCGCGAGCGCGAGGCGTTCATGTTCGCCGAGGGCCGCGAACTGCTGTGGTGGTACATGGAGGACATGCGCGGGTGCTTCCGCGACGATCCGTCCGATCCGCTCGCGCCGTTGTTCCCCTCCGAGCGGCTCCCCGGCGGGCTCGTCTCGTTGGACACCCTGACCGCACCCGCACTGGGCGAGGACGCCTTCCGCCGTGCGCTGAAGAAGGCGTCGAAGCTCCACCTGCGCGGGTCGGTCACCGAGTTGTTCCCGCACCTGCTGCGGCACGCCTGCGCGACACACAACTACGAAGCAGGGATACCTCTTTGGGATATCCAGGTCTTGCCGGGTCACCGGTGGCCGACAACCACGGTCGGCTACCTGGCCACCGCCCGCGGCAACCCGGAGCTGCGCGGGCTGGAGTCGTCCCGGCGCGCGGTGCGCCGGCTGAGTGAGGAGATCTAGTGCGGCGCCGCACTGATCCTGCGAGGGTCAGGATCGCCCCGACCGTGGTGGCCGGGGCGATCGATGCCACACGGTGGAGCGTCAGTTCTCGGTCAGGATGGCCGCGAAGCCGGACAGTGTGCTGTTGATCTCTGCCAGGTCGAAGGCAGCGGGATCGAACTGGTCGGCGGTGTCGAGGCCGAGCCATTCGAGGCGTTCGTCGTGTTCTTCGTGGGCGGGATCGGCGAGGATCTCGATGAGGTACTCGTATCCCCACATCCCGCCGCAGTCCTCGGGCGGGCAGGCACGGCGGCCGGTGAGGCAGCGAGGGTAGGCGATACCCGGTTCGGCGCCGGTGACGGCCTCGACGAGGATGTCGTGCTCCCAGTCGTCGCCAAAATCGTAGGTGTAGCCGAACCGGTCGCCGACGCTCGGGGCGACCTGGTCAAGCCGCCTGGCCGCCGCGCTGCGGATCCCCAGCTCCCGATCGGCGAGGCGCTGCCGTCGATCCCACCGCGGTCGCGGTTGACGTCGCGGCTGCGTACCTCGGTCGGGGAAGCGGTCGCCGACCGCGGACGGGCGGTGGTGCAGGCCGCGCGCGACTTCGAGGTGTCGTGGCCGGTGGCGAACACCGCGTTCACGGCCGCGGCCGAGGCTGCGCTGCCGAAGGACACGCCGCCGGTGACGCACCTGGGGATCGACGAGACCCGACGCGGGAAGGCGAAGCTTCGCCTGGTCGAGGCGCCCGACGGCGGTGAGATCTGGGAAGTCGTCGCCGACCAGTGGCACATGTCGGGCTGGTTGACCTGGTCGGCGGTGCCGGGCTGCTGGGGCAGGTCGAGGGCCGCACCGCGGCGAGTGTGTCGGCGTGGATCGGCGCCCAGACTCGCCAGTGGCGGGCCGGGGTCCAGGTGGTCGCGATCGACATGTGCACCGTGTTCAAAGCCCCGGTGCGCGACTCGCTGCCGCACGTCAGCACGTGGTGGCCGCAGATCCTCGCCGCGATCACGACCGGCGTCACCAACGCCGCCTCCGAAGGGATCAACAGGGCGATCAAAAACCGACGCCGTTCATCTTTACGCGAACGCGTTGTCAGTCGAGTATCGCCGAACCTTGACCGGGAGATGCATAAAGGATTCATATAAAGCTGCTATGCTTCAGGCATGAGTCGCCGAGACGCCGCGCACGGCGCTTCCGATGCCATCGGGTCAGCCCTCTACGGTCTGGCCACCAGGGCCGTGAGACGCCTTCCCCGCGACATGAGCCTGACGTCCGCCGCCACCTTGGCCACCCTGGACAAGACCGGCCCGCGACGGATCACCGATCTGGCGGTGGCCGAGGGCGTCACCCAGCCCGCGATGACCGTCCTCGTCCGGGTGATGGAGGAATCCGGGCTGGTCGAGCGGAAGGGCGATCCGTCCGACAAGCGGGTCACGCTGGTGTGCCTGACCGAGGCCGGCGCGTCGTACGTCCGGACGCGACGCCGGGCGGGCGTCGACGCGTACGCGCGGTTGATCGACGAACTCACCGGTGACGAGGTCGAGGCCTTGGCAGCAGCCCTTCCGGCGCTGCTGCATCTGGCGGAGCTCGAAAGCCACGCCCGAGAGGAGTCGGACCGGTGACCGCGGCCCAGGCTCATGACCAGCCCATGAGCACTGCCCTGATACGTTCCGAGGCACGTCTGCTGGTCCCCGCCCTGATGTTCATCGCCCTGGTCGTGGCGGCGGTCGCCAGCCTCGGGACGCCGCTCATCACCAGCGTGGCGACCACGTTCCACGTCTCCCTCGACAGCGCGCAGTGGACGCTGACCATCGCCCTGGTCAGCGGCGCCGTCGCCACACCCGTCCTCGGCCGGCTCGGAGCCGGTCCGCACCGGCGGGCCACGATTCTCGCCACGCTGGCGATCGTCGTCGTCGGCAGCGCGCTCACCGTGCTGCCGCTGCCGTTCGCCTGGCTGCTCGTGGGCAGAGCGGCCCAAGGCGTCGGACTCGGTCTCACGGCGCTGATGATGGGCGTGGCCCGCGACCATCTTCCCGAGGAGCGCAGCGCGGCCACGATCGCCCTGATCTCAGTGGTCTCCATCATCGGAGCCGGCGTCGGCTACCCGCTGGCCGCGCTGGTCGCCGAGTTCGGCGGACTGCGGGCCGCCTACGGCCTCGGCCTGCTCGTCACCGCCATCGCCTTCGTGACCGCGTGGCGCTCCATGCCCGCAGCTCCCGAAGGCCGCTCCGCTCACGTGAACGTGGCCGGTGCGCTCGTCCTGGCGGGTGGACTGCTCCTCGTCCTGCCCCTGGCCGGCGAGAGGAGCCTGTGGAGCCGACACCTCGCCGTGGCGGTGACCCTTGCCGTCGCCGCCGTACTCCTGCTCTGCGTCTGGACCGTCTCCGAACTGCGAACCAAGACGCCCCTGGTCGACGTCCGGGCGGTACGGCACCCGGCGGTCGCCGGGGCGAACATCGCCATGTTCGTCGGCGGGAGCGGCATGTACCTCCTGCTCACGCTCATCACCCGCTACGCGCAGACGCCGCACAGCGCCGGCTACGGCTTCGGACTGACCACCTTCGTGGCGGGGCTGGTCCTCATCCCGTTCTCCGTGCTGGGGTTCGTCGCCGGCAAGCTCACGCCGCGGGTCCGGACGCGGATCGACGGCCCCCTGCTCCTGGCCGGCAGCGCCGCCATCGTCGGCGGCGGGTTCGTCCTGTTCGCCACCGCCCGGTCCAACCTGGCCGAACTGCTCGCGGCCATGGGCGTGCTGGGCTTCGGCGTCGGCAGCTTCTCGGCCGCCATGCCCGGCGTCATCCTGGCCGTCACCCCCAAGAGCGAGACATCGAGCGCCATGAGCTTCAACTACGTCGTCCGCAGCGTCGGGTACTCCCTGGGCAGCGCCATCGGCGGCCTGATCCTCGCCGAGGGCACCGGCCCCGGCCACCTCTTCCCCGACGACAGCGCCTACACCACCGCGGCGCTGGTCGGCATCGGCGCCATGGCGATCACGACGCTGACAAGCCTCGCTCTCGCCCGCCGACGCTCGTCCGAGACCAACCCGTAAGTCAGATGCACTCATCCAACACTGGAGGTTCCATGCCCAAGGGCTACTGGGTCAGCGTCTACCGCACCATTTCAGACCCTGAGAAGCTGGCTGCTTACAACAAGCTGGCCGGTCCGGCCGTCAAGGCCGGGGGCGGTCGGACCTTCGCCCGTGGCGGTCGGGTCGTGGCGCATGACGCCGGACTTGCCGAGCGCACTGTCCTGATCGAGTTCGACAGCTTCGAGCAGGCCGTCGCGGCGCGCGAGAGCGCGGCCTACCAAGAGGCGCTGGTCGCCCTCTCCGACGGCGTCGAGCGCGACTTCCGCATCGTCGAAGGCATCGACTGACCGAGGTCCAGTCGGATCCTCACTGAAGGCTCACAGAGCTCCAAGAGGCTCGACTCGCCGAGGTGCTGTGCAACGGCAGCTACACCCTCACCCCGCTCGGCCACGACACCCGCGAGGCCCTGCGTTCGGGTCACCGAGTGGTCGCAGCGGTGGGCTGCCGAGCTTGCCGACGCCCCGCCCACTGCCGCCGAGGGTGCCGGCTACGGCCGGCGCAACCGGTTCTGACAGCGGTCCGCGCGCGGGACACCTCAGATTTTCGGCCCGTAACCACAGGACTGGAGACCACGGACCATGACAGAGTTCCCCTCACAGGCGGCGCGAACCGCCGTCGCCGCTTCCCTGGCCGAGGACGAGTCGGGCCAGGACATCACCACCGCGTGGAGCGTTCCCGAAGGCCTGGCGGCCGTGGCCGAGATCCGCGCCCGGCAATGCGGCATCGCCGGCGGTCTCCCCGTGGTCGCCGAGGTCTTCGCCCAGGTCGACCCCGAGGTCACAGTGGAAGCGCTCGTCCCCGACGGCGCCCGGCTGACCGGCGACGATGTCCTGGTGCGCCTGTCCGGCTCGGCGCGCAGCCTGATCACCGGGGAGCGTACGGCGCTGAACTTCCTGCAGCGCATGTGCGGCATCGCGACGCTCACCGACCGCTACGTCCAGGCCGTGGCCGGGACCGAGGCGCGCATCCTGGACACCCGCAAGACGGCGCCGGGCCTGCGCGCCCTGGACAAGTACGCGGTGACCGTCGGCGGCGGCCGCAACCACCGGCTCAACCTCGCGGCGATGGTGCTGCTCAAGGAGAACCACATCGCCGCTGCAGGCGGCGTGACCACCGCGATCGACGCGGTCCGGCGCGGGATGGCGCGCACCGGGCAGAAGGTGGAGACCGATGTCGAGGTGCAGACCGTGGCGCAGGCCGTTGAGGCCCTCGATGCCGGGGCCCGCTGGATCATGCTCGACAACATGCCGGTGGCCGACATCGAAATGGTCGTGAAATTCCGGGCCGAGCGTGCCGAGGCCTCCCGGATCCTGCTGGAGGCCTCGGGCACCGTCCGTCTGGACAGCGTCCGCGCCATCGCCGAGACGGGAGTCGACCTCATCTCGGTCGGCGCGTTGACGCACAGCGCGCCCGCGCTGGACCTGACGATGCTGCTGACGACCGACCCGGTGCCATGCCCGAGGTAGTGGTCATCGACGCGTGTCAGCGGCAGGGCCGGGGCGGCAGCCCGACCGCTGTTCTCGACGAAGCGTCGTTCACCGACGAGGAGCGATGCCGCATTCCCGGGGAACTGGGCACTTCGCACGCCGTCTTCATCCGTGCCACCGGAGTTGAGCGCGGCCGTCCCTCGTACTCGCTCCGGTTCTTCACCGCCGAAGGCGAACTGCCTGCCTGCGGCCACGGCACCGTCGCGGCCCTGGCGCTGCTCGCCATACGCGAAGGCGGCAGCGACCACCACGCCGTGCTGTGTACGACGAGCCGCAGCTTCGAAGGCCGGGCCATCCGAAACCGCGACAGCTTGACAGCGTCGTTCGACCCGGGCCCGGTGAACCTGCGCGTCGCCCAGGCACCCGAGCTAAGGGCGGTCACAGCCGGCCTCGGCCTGGCTGACGAAGCCGTCGTCGGCAACGCCTGCGTGGCCTCGAACGGGCGGCCGAGGCTTCTCCTGCCAGTCCGATCGCGCGCCGCGTTGGCCGCCCTCTCCCCAGACTTCGCCCTGCTACGTGCCGCCTGCGACCGCTACGGCCTGTTGGGCTGCTACGCCTACTCGATCCCGGACCGGCACGGCCGGGCAGCCGCTCGGATGTTCGCCCCGTCGATCGGCGTCCCCGAGGACATCGCCAACGCCAACAGCACAGCCTGCCTGGCCGCGCACATGGCCCGATTCGGCACGGACCGCCTCACCGTCGACATGGGCGATCTCCTCGGCAACCCATCCACCATCACGGCAACAATCGACAACACCCACCTGGAACACCCAGTCCGAGTTGGGGGCCAAGCAACTCTCGCACGAACAATCGTGCGTCAAGCTTGACGTTTGACGTCCACCTAGTTCGACCGCCAACTGGAGCAGGGCGGCCCGCACCACCGGGCCGTCGAGCTCGTCCCGGTCGAAGCGGTGGCGCACCGACGCGCTCGCCGGAAGGTCCGTCGGCACCACCCGGCGCATGTCCAGCCCGCGGGCGCGCTCCGTCGCCACCCGGCCCGCTTTCCGCCCCAGGATCCGCTCGACCGTTGCCGAGGAGTCGCCGCCAGCACCGCCCGCCGCCGGGGCAAAGCGGCGGACGCCCGCTGCGGAGGCGCGGCCGGGAGCTGGCCCGACAGGTACTTCGCGACCGTGCGGCGGTTCAGCCCGGTCTCCTTCGCAATCTGCCGCTGGCTCATTGCGCCGGAGTCGTGCAGCGCGCGAAACCGCCTCAACTCCAGCCAGCGATGCGGGTCCAAGACCACCGTCAACCGCCCCTCTGCCGTCTGAACCGACGACAGCAGGCTCGCCAAAAGCAGCCATTCACCGCATCAACTTTGGCGCACAGTCACTCGTACGAGGTGGTGCATGTTGACTCGTACGCCGACAACTGGTGGTCCTACGGGGTCGACCGGCACGGCTCCTCGCGCAATGGCGACTCTCCGTCAGAGTGCCTCCCGATCTTCATGACGGTCACCGCCGCCCACCCTCGCGCTCGCTGACGCCCTCGACCAGGGCGACGATGCGGACCGGACGGCGGACGCGCTGCGGCTGCTGCTCGCCGCCGCAGCGGAGCTGACCGACCGCGCCGCGATCGAGGCGGGATCGGCGGCCGGTGCAACGACCCCTCCCGCCGACGGGGCAACCAGTCCTCCCCGTGCCCCGGGACGACGCCTTTCGTGGTGGAACGAAACTCCGCCCGCCCGAACGAAGCCCCGACGGACCCGGATTCCGTCACGGCAACGAACCCGCGCCCGCCGGCGAACGCCCGGCGCCGGCCCCGCCCGCACCGGCACCGCGCACACGGACGGCGGCGCCGCAGAGCGGGCGCCGGAACCGGACGCGCTGCTGCACGCGACCGCCGATCCGGTGCTGCGCTTCGGCAACCCGGAGCGCTCCGAGAGCCTGGCCGTCACGTTCGGCTCCGGCCGGACGACGTCGTCCTGGACGTCGGCGGAGACCGCTGACGTTCACCAGCTCCACCACCGCGGCGTGCGGGTTGGCTCGGCGGTGCTGCTGCCGGCCGGGCCGTGGGGCCTGGGCCGGTGGATCGCGGTATGCCTGCTCGGCGCCCGGGCCCTCCCGATCCCCGGGGAACCTCAGCCGGCCCCGCACGCACCGCGACTGGAGCCAGGCGCTGGACGCGTTGCGGGTCGCCCACACCTCGACCCCGGTCGCGCCGGCGCCCGCCGCCCACCCCGTCGCCCGCACGCCCCGCCCCGACCTCGCCGGCTCCCGAGCCTGATCGGCGTCGTCCCTCGAAACGAACTGCACCCTGGTGAGCTTGCCCGCCTGCCGGGTCGTTCCGGACCGCTCGGCGGCCCGGCGCGGCCGGCCGCCGGGCATGGCCACGGGTCAGGCTCTGAGCTGGCGGGCCCCGGCTGGGATCCAGTCGGGGCCCGCGCAAGCCGGGGTGATGCAGAGGGGCTACTGGGAGAGCCAGTCGTGGAAGTAGGCGACGCTGCTGTAGACGCCGGGCGAGCCGGCCGAGGCGCAGCCTCGTGACCAGGAGACGATGCCGACCGCGACGCCGTTGACCACGGCGGGGCCGCCGCTGTCGCCGGTGCAGAAGCCCTGGCTGCCGTCGGCGGGGCCGGCGCAGAACATGCTCGTGGTGTCGAGTACTGGGTCGAGGCCGTCCAGGAGGCCGCCCTCGTCTCCGCCGAGGTTGAGGTTCAGCCCGGAGTAGGCGGCCTCGCAGTCGGCGGTGGTGGTCACCGGTACCTGGATGGTGCGAAGGCCGGTGGGAAGGGTGGTGTCGTCCTGCTGGGTGCGGCCCCAGCCGGTGACCGTGGCCACGTCGCCCGCCGTCGGCGCGGTGGCGGTGAGCGGGGCGAACGCGACCGTGCTGCCGTTCTCCGTGGCCGCGGTGGCGAGCTTCAGGAGCGCGACGTCGTTGGCCATCGTCAGCGCGTTGAAGTCCGGGTGCCCGAGGACGCTGCGGACACTACTTGTCTGGGCCAGACGTGTGCGGTCCACGCCGTCGTACTTGACCTGCAGCGAGCTGGCATCCTTGCCGTTGACGCAGTGGGCGGCGGTGACCACCGTGTTCGCGTCGCGCAGGAAGCCGCCGCAGACGTGACTCCAGCCGAACAAGCCTTGCGCCACGATGCTGACCTGGTAGGGCGCGGAGCCGGGGGCGGCGTCGCTCCCGCCGACGATCGCGGCGGCCGGTGGCGTGCTCGCGAACGCCAAGGCGAGCACTGCCCCCGCTGAGACGATGAGTCTACGCAGCAACACAGAACCCCTTGGGAAGGTGGCGCGCCGGTGGCCACGCCACTTGTGGCATGTGACACGACAGGCTAGCTGACGCTTCGTCGCGCAGAGCGGTGACGCACCGCCAGCCTCGGTGGCGGGCGGCCGGGTCCTGGGCGGCGACGTGCCGGGCCGTCGAGCACCTGTCCCCGGGCGGCCTGGTCGTCCGGACGACCTGGCACGAGCCCGCGCACGACGTGGGGGCGGCCGACCGGAACGGACCGGTGACCGGGTAGTTCCGGACCGCTCGGCGACCCGGGCGGGTCCAGGTGAGCGCTTGGCTTAGCTTGATCTTTAACCTCGCGCGGCGAGGTGGGCTTCGAGTGTGGGTTCGCGTTTGACGGTCTTGCCGACGTCGTGGCGGGGTGCCGGCTTGCGGTTCTTCGAACCGGGGGGTCGTCCGGGGCCGGGTCGGGAGGGTTTCGGCACACGGGCCGGGGTCGGGAGAGGTTGTCGCACAACTGCCGGACTCCAGCTGTCAAGGGCGGTCCTTGGTCTTCAGGCGGAAGATCTTGTTCATGTAGTGCACGGTGCCGAGAAGCTTGATCTCGGTGTCCACTGCGTCGTGTCCTCGGAGGTGGAGCTCACGCCCGAACCGTTGGAATAGCTGGGCGAAGCCGGGCTCGACCAGAGCACTGCGCCGTTTGTAGAGGCTGCGGCCGGCAGGGGTGGCAAGTCGGGCGGCCATCTCGCGATGGCCTGTGGGAAGGTCTTCGGCAGTCGGCGGTTCTGTGCCGTCGGGGTATGAGTCACCGGCCACTGCGACCAGGAGGGGAAGCTCGGCCAGGGCCTCGAAGCTGGCCGTCGAGGCGTATCCGTTGTCGGCGAGCTATGCGCGGACTTCTTCGGTGATCCCCGCGGCCTGGCAGTTGTGCTGGGTGGTCCTCACCATCGGGACCAGGGCCGTCATATCCGCGGGGTTATCCTGCAACTCGACCGCTAGGAGAAGCTGGCTCCGTGCGCAGACGATCTGCAGGTTGTAGCCCTGAAGGAAGCCGCCGCGCTTGCTCAGCATGAGTCGGGAGTCGGGGTCGCTGAGTGAAGCCCGGGCGGTCGCTGTCGGGGCCGGCCTGGGGTTGCGCGCCTCCTCCAGTCGTTCGAGTGCTCGGGCCAGTCGCGCGCGCTGTCGCACGATGACCGTCTTCGCCTCCAGCGGGACGGGCGGCCGACCGTTCGCGGCACGTCGTCCTGCCGCCTGGTGGTCTTTGGTCCGCGCGGCATAGTGGTCCAGCTTCGCCTGGTGGGCGGTGGTCTCGGCTGCCAGGCGCTTCTTCGCGCGGGCGACTACGCGTTCGATGCCCTCCACCTTGATCTTGCATCTCACCAGCGGAGGGCAGAGAGCGCGCGAGGAGCTTGTCCCTCGCTGAGCGCGCTCGCAAGAGCTGGTCGGACAACCGCGACAGACGTGCCGTCGACCGGTCGGGATCGAGTGGCTCGCCCGCGGTGGGCAGGTCACCTGCCTCGGCCGCCTGCGCGTAGGCGGCCGCCGCGCACGTCATCTCGGCGATCTCAGCCTCGCATTGGGCAATGATCATCTCCAGCCGTTCAAGGGATCGGTTCGACGAGCGGCCCGCATTGGCGTCCATCGGTGAGCCGTCGACCGCAACGGCGGCCAGGTCCACGAGGCCGTGCTGGTCGCATAGGGCGAGGACCTGGACGAACATCGATCCCAAGGGCTGGCGGTGGCGGCGGATGAAGCGTGCGATCGTGGAGTGGTCGATCCTCCGGTTCGCGGTGATCACTCGGCAGCCCACATCGTCGAGGCACGCCTGCTCGATTTGACGCGTGGCGCGGATCCCCTTGCTGTAGCAGTAGAGCAACAGTGCCAGCAGCACCGTCGGCGGATAGGCCGCCCGCCCCTGCCCGTCGTGCCGGTAGCCGGCTACGAATCCCAACAGGTCCAGCCTCCCCACGAACTCCACGACCTTCCAGCACAGATGATCGGGCGGAAGCCAATCCCGGACGTTCGGGGAGACCGCCAAGGCCCGATCACGATGGCACGGGATGAAGTTGAACCCCACCCCAGAATGCCTTCGCACACGCACGCGTCGGAAAACTCGAACAGCAACTCGCCCTTGACAGCTGGAGTCCGGCAGTTGTGCGACAGCCTCAGGATCTTCGCACGGATGTTGCGGAATCCTCGGCGGACTCGTGCCGGGGTCAACTTCGTTGCGGGCAGGAGGCGTTACCGGGGGCGGCGCAGGTCGGCAGCAAGGGGGCGGGCCAGGCGGAGCTGGGTGTGGGCGACGATGATCAGCCAGGTCCACAGGTCGGCGCTGTCCGGTGCCCGGAAGTGCGGGGCGGTCCAGCCGAGGGTGCCTTTGAGTGGGCGGAAGGTGTGCTCCAGGTCGAATCTGCGCAGGAAGGTGCGCCAGATCTGGTCCAGGTGGACGGTGTCGATGCCGGTGGCCGAGGACCACAGCCACAGCGGCTTCGCCTCGCGCTCGCCGGGCAGGCGGTCGACCTGGAGTCGCACCAGCGTGCCGTGGGTGATGGGGATTTCGCCTTGGTGGTCGAGCCAGGGTCCGCGCTTTTGCAGGCGTTGGTGCATCCGGTCCCAGGCTCTGGCCTCGGCGTTGCCGTAGCGGGTGGTCTGGGTGTGGGTGGTGGTGTCGGGCTCGTGCCAGGATTCGGGCTTGGTGAAGGTGAACGCGGTGCCGTGTTTGCGGGGGCGCCCGCCCTTGGGAGTGGAGCGGGGTTCGCCGGCGTCGCGGAGCATGGCCCGGTCCGAGCGCAGTCGGCCGATGAGCTCGACGGGCAGGTCGGACAGGAGGTGGGCCAGGCGGGTGACGTCGTAGCCGGCGTCCATGACGAGCAGGATGTCCGGATCGCCGCGGGTCCAGTGCCCGGCCTCGATCAGGCGCCCGATGACTTCGCGCAGCTGGGCGGCGGTGACCGCGGCCGGCCACGCGGACGCTGGAGAGGATCGGGGTGCCGCCGCCGGGCAGGACCAGGGCGTCGGGCTCGGCCAGGGCGGGGATGCCCAGCCAGTTCAGGGCCTGCGTGACGGGGACGGTGTCCTGGCCGCGTACGCCTTCGATCCGGCCGCTGCCGCCGGTCGCCGCGATCGCGCAGGCCAGCGTCCCGGCCTCGATCTTGTCGCCCGGCACCGGCCAGGTCAGGGCCGTCGCGTCAGAGGGCCGGCGGCTCGACGGCGAGGGTGTCCTCCCCGAGGTAGGCCCGCCATCCAGCCTGCCGCAGGCAGTCCAGCATGCCGGTGAACTCCGGGGACAGGTTGGGATTGCCAAGCAGCAGCCGGTGGCCGCCGACGACCGCGCGGAGCACGGCGACGACGCTCGCACCCCGGGAGCGGAACGGCAGGTCGATCACCACCTGCCCGGGGTCGTCAAGGGAGGCGGTGATCTGGGGCGACGGCCCGGGGTGGTGGGGCCGGTGAGCGCCTCGGCGCATCGCCACGACCCTCGCTGGGGAGTACGCCGATTTGCCTATATCTTGTAGGTTAATGCATATTCAACGTAGCAAATTTGAGAGTAGGTGATGGTTGTGGTTCGGGCAGGACTGAGCCCGGAGCGGCTGACGCTCGCCGGTGTGGAACTCGCCGATGAAGCCGGTTTCGACCAGGTGACCCTGTCGGCGCTCGCCCGGCGTTTCGATGTGAAGCCCGCGAGCCTGTACTCGCACCTGAAGAACTCCCACGAGCTCAAGACCCGGATCGCGCTGTTTGCGCTGGAGGAACTCGCCGACCGGGTCGCCGACGCCGTGGCCGGACGCGCGGGCAAGGACGCCCTGACAGCCTTCGCGAACGCCTACCGGGACTACGCCCGCGCGCACCCCGGCCGGTACGAAGCGGCCCGATACCGGCTCGACCCGCAGACCGCCGCGGCCAGCGCCGGCGTCCGGCACGCGCAGATGACACGGGCGATCCTGCGCGGCTACGACCTGGCGGAGCCGGACCAGACGCACGCGGTCCGCATGCTGGGCAGCGTCTTCCACGGCTATGCCGCCCTGGAGGCAGCCGGCGCCTTCGACCACACGGACATCGCCGCACAGCAGTCCTGGGCCTGGACCCTGGACTCCCTCGACACCGCACTGCGGAGCCGGTCCGCCCCCTGACCGGCCATGTGTCACCCGGCCAGCGTTCCCCACACCGACCCCGATTTCCTACGCCCCTCCCCACCCTCACCCAGAAAGGACCAAAGGGCTCGAGGCCATGAGCACCGAACAGAACCTGATCACCACCCCCATCACCGCCGGCTTTCTACGAGGGCACCTCGACGTGGAGGAGACCGCGCACGGTCTGCTGCCGCACCGGCTGCCGGCCTGGGCGCGCCGCCAGATCCCGGACGACCGGCTGGCCGTGGCCGAGGCCCAGCCCTCCGGGGTCCGGCTGGTCTTCCGTACCAGCGCCACCACCATCGACTTGGACGCCCTGCCCACCAAGCGCGTCTACCTGGGCTTCCCGCCCCCACCGGACGGCGTGTACGACCTGCTGGTCGACGGCCGGCTCACCGCCCAGTCCACCGTGGAAGGCGGGAACGTCCGCACGATCACGGACATGCAGACCCAGACCGCGGAGTTCACCGCGGGACCGGCGGGCACCGCCCACTTCACCAACCTCCCGGCAGGCGAGAAGAACATCGAGATCTGGCTCCCGCACACGGAGATCACCGAGGTCATCGCCCTGCACACCAACGCCCCCGTCGAGCCGGCGCCGGACAACGGGCGCAGAGTATGGCTGCACCACGGCAGTTCCATCAGCCACGGCTCGAACGCCGTCCTCCCCAGCACGATCTGGCCCGCCCTGGCCGCGTCCGCAGGCGGTGTGGAACTGATCAACCTCGGATTCGGCGGCAGCGCACTGGTGGACCCGTTCACCGCACGTGCTATGCGTGACACCCCCGCCGACCTGATCAGCGTCAAGCTCGGCATCAACGTCGTCAACAGTGACACCATGCGTTTGCGCGCCTTCGCCCCCGCCATCCACGGCTTTCTCGACACCATCCGCGAGGGCCACCCCACAACCCCCCTACTCCTCGTCTCCCCCGTCCTGTGCCCGACCCACGAGAACACCCCCGGCCCCCTCATGCCGGACCTCTCAAGCGGAACCCTCAAGTTCAAGGCCACCGGCGACCCGGCCGAGACCGCCGCCGGACGGCTGACGCTCACGATCGTCCGTGACGTCCTGGCCGACATCGTCAAGCAGCGATCCGCCGAGGACCCCAACCTCCACTACCTCGACGGACGCGACTTGTACGGCGAGAGCGACCACGAGGAGTTCCCGCTTCCGGACGCGATCCACCCCGCCCCCGAAGGGCACCAGCGCATCGGCGAGAACTTCGCCAAGCTCGTGTTCGCGAACAACGGCCCCTTCACCACCACGACCGGCTGACCCGGACACCCCCGACCGGCGAGGAGAGCGTACCCGTTGGCAACACCAGCTCTCGCCCGATAAGCAGATTCCCGGGCCGGCCGGCCGACCAGTCGCTGCGCCCCGTCCCGGCCACGATCCTCCTCCGCGGCCCCCTCCTCACGCCGCCACCCGTCGCGCTCTCCCTCGCGGCGGGCGAACTCGCCATGCCGGCGGGGGAGGTGAGCTTCCACGACGAACACGGGCTGACCGTCGGCCCGTTCGCGTTCGCGTTCGCGTTCGCCGTGGCGGCCGCCGCCGTGCTGAGACAGAACCCGGCGCTCGGCGCCCCGGTGCCGGGCGCCGGCGCCGCGGTCACGGCCGAGGCCATCGCCACGAGCGTGACCACCGGCAACTTCGTCCACCTCGTCGACAGGCACGGCCGCCGGTGGAGCGACCCGCCCGGCGCCAACCCGGGCGTCAGCCTCTACCCCGGCGCGCCCGGAGCCCGCACCGAAGACGCCCACCCGGGCGACGCTGCGCTGCACCCCTGGCCCCCCGACGCCGTGCTGAGCGGACGCGCCGGATTCCGGCCGGGGCGCAGTCACGCCTCGGGCGGCCCGCCGGCGGGGGCCAGCAGGCCCCGCCGCACGGACGGCCTACTGACATCGCGCCATCAGTAGAGCCAGGCCGTGGTGTGGGTGCCGTTGCTGCTGTTCTTCCCGCTCTCCGTGGAGTACGAGATGCCACGCAGAGGCGTGCCGCAGTACGTGTATATGTAGCCCTCGGTCGACTGGTAGTCGTTCCAGTTGCCACTGGCGGAACAGGCCCCGCCGCCGCCTTGGAGCGTGAAGTACATCCGCTCGTCCGTGCGCGCGCCGGAGCGGTCGACCGACCAGTGCATGTAGCCGCCGGACCGGTCGGAGTAGGAGTACAGGCACATGGTCACGGTCGCGCCGTAGTTCGTCCCGTACGAGCTGCAGGTTGAGCCCGCGCTCGCCGACCCAGCCCCTGCCACAAGGCCAGCGCCAGCGAGGCCGAGCGTTGCCGCGCCGGTTGCAAGTCGCCTTCCGATGCTCATGCTGATTCCCTCCCGACCTCCGACCGCCGGAGGCCCCAGGCAGAAGTGTGTACACCGGGTGGTGAGAGCGCAGCATGTTCCTGCCAACTGATAGCCAGGATTCCTATTTGACCGCATACGGGCGGGGCGCGCGGTCTTACGAGTAGCCGCACGATAGGGCTTGGGACGTGCTGGCCTGGCGGTTCGGCTCGGGGTGGATCAGCAGGCCGTCGCAGGGGCGAGGTCGAGTTCCGTGCTCGGCCTGCTGCGGGTCGGGCGCTTGGCGCTGCGGTCGGAGACCAGGGCGCCGATTGCGGCGATGACCTCAGGCAGGTCGTCGCGCTCGCCGGTCCAGCGTTGCAGCGACCGCCACTGCTTGATCTCTGCGTTGGCGTGCTCGACCATGATCCGCCGTTGGGATTGGCGGCGGCGCGCGTGGTCGTAGAAGCTGCGCTCGGACGGCCCGGCGTCCGCCGCTGGTTTCTTCGGCGGGGCGCTGACCTGGCCGGGGAAGTCGCGGGCCAGACCGGCATAGCCGGAACCGACTTCGGCCCTTCACCTTCGGGTGCAACCGCAGCTGCTCCTCGATGCCCTCGGTGCGTACTGCGGTGGCATCGTGCATCCGGCCCGGGCGGATCGCCCCGAGCCACAGCTCCCGCCCCTGCTCGTCGCTGATCATCGTGGCCTTCTCGGTGTTCTGCCTCTTCTTGCCCGACACGAACGCCCTACGGCCCGGCCGCCCCGCCGTCGGGCGGCGTACCTGCTTCTCGGTACCGTCGATCCGCAGCGTGATCCCCTCGGCCTGGGCATAAGCGAACACGTCCGCGAGGGTCCTGAGCCTGATCCCGGGCCGATCCGGCACCGCGAAGCCGCGACCGGCCAGCAGCGGGCGCACCTCTCCGACCGCCCGGTCGATGGTGGAGGGCGAGACTCCGAACAGCGCCGCGAGCACCCTGTGCGACAGCGCCCAGCGCAGCACCACCAAGGTCACCAGCACCCGGTCCACGAAAACCAAGTGGTGATCCGGCCCAGCCCCGGCCGCCCGCAGTCGACCATGGCCACGCCGTTTGGCAAGGTCAGAGTCTCGGGCGGCGGTCCACGGCCCGGCCAACTCGGTGATCAACGCACCCAGGTGTTCCTTCGAGATCCCGCACAGGGCAGAATCAGAACAGGCCGCGCGGGCCCAACTTGACTTCACACTCCAGATGATCCCGCGCGGCTCTTCGCCCTCCGGCACCAGGGCCGCTGCCGGAGCCTGACCACCGATACCCCGATCATTCAGGCCCGGGCCGGTGCGCCCATTCCTGGTCGAGGATGCTGAAGACGTCGGAGTCACGCCAGCCATCCCGGATCCGCGTGGTGTGCCGGTGCCGGCCCTCGTGGGTCATGCCGAGCTTGCCCAGCACCCGGGCCGATGCGACGTTACGAGGATCGCAGGTCGCATAGATCCGGTGCAGTCCTATCAGCCCGAACCCTCTGCCGAGAAGTTCCCCGCCGATGGCTGAGCCCACGCCTCGACCCCACACCCGAGGATGGACGAGATAGGAGATCTCGCCCTGACGGTGGGCCAGGCTACGAACCTTCAACTCGCCGATACCGACGAGTTCACCGTCGAGGCAGGCCGCATACACGAATCTCGCCCGCGAGGACTGCAACTGGGCATCCACCGCGCTTTGGACGAAGTCCCGCGTCTGTTCCTCGGTGTTCGGCCCCCACGCCTGGTAGCGGCAAGCCTCCGGCAGGCTGACGAAGGCATGTACAGCCTGGCAGTCACCGACAACAAGCTCGCGCATAGTCACCGAGGTTTTCATCACGAGCCGATCCTTCCAGGCCAGCATCGCCACATGCCAGCGCGCAAGTCGCGGGGCTCCCACACGATCAAGATCGCGTCACTATCGTGCGGCTACTCGTTAGCTTGAACCGCACCGGTTCGAATGGAGACTCGATTCTCTGAGATTGAGTCATGGCACGTCCCTCCCCTTACCCCGCTGAGCTGCGGCGTCGCGCGGTGCGCATGGTCGCTGAGGTCCGTCCGGACTACGACACCGAGTGGGCCGCGATGAAGGCGGTCGCGTCGAAGCCCTCTCTGGCAAAGTGAGACAAGTCAGGCATACTGGATGATTCATTGAGTCGAGGGCGGAGAAGGAGTAGTCCCAGGTGGCCAGCACCAACGACCACAGGACCCCGGATCCGCAGGTGGAGCCCCGCTCCACGAATCGCCGGTTCTCGGCGGCGTACAAGCAGAGGATCCTCGCCGAGTACGACACCCTGGACAAGCAGGGCAAGGGCGCGCTGCTGCGCCGCGAGGGCCTGTACTCCTCGCTGATCTCGGCCTGGAAGAGTCAGTGTGACGCCGGGGCCGCAGAAGCCCTGGCCGCTCCGTCAACGGAAGCGATCAGGAACACCACAGGCCCGACGGCCATCCACCTGGATTTCTCGTGGCCATCAGCCGGGACTCAACTGGCCGCACACCTGGACATTGCCACGGCCGCCGTCAGGCGTCGGCGGCATGGCGTGTTCGATGTTCATGAGAAGCGACAGCGCCCCCAGCGCGCCCCGCCGTCGCTGGGCCTCACCTCGGGAAGCCGCGATGAGGCCCCAAGTAGCTCCGCGTAGTGTTCCGACCTCCGTGACATCCAGCCACGGAGCCTGCGCGAGAATCCGTTTGGCGGGCCACGGCGACCACTGCTACGTTTCCGGAGACCGTGCGAGAGAACGAGGAGGTGGTACCCGTGAACGCAGTATCGACATGGGTGCTCCCCTCCGGGGTCACGGTTGGGCGATAGGTCGTCCGGGAGCGCCGTTCCAGAGCCCTCCCGAAAGGCACGACCATGCAATTCACTTCCGAACAGCGCCTCGACGACGGCGTCCTCGAACGCGAATTCACCCTCGGCGAGATCCCCGGCACCCTGTGGACGCCTGGATCCGCACCGGCTCCGCTGATCCTGATGGCCCACAACAACGGCCTGCCCAAGGGGGAATCCCGGCTGGTGGCCCGGGCCCGGCACTGCACGGCGTACGGCTACGCGGTGGCTGCCATCGATGCCCCCGGGTGCGGTGACCGGCCCCGTTCCGCTGCCGACGAGCAGGCCCGTGCCGACCTCCGCCGGGCGATGCAGGCAGGCGAGCCGGTCGATGAGATCTTCGAGTCCTTCATCGGCCCGCTGGTCGAAAAGGCGGTCCCGGAATGGCAGACCACCCTGGACACCCTCCTTTCGCTGCCCGAGATCGGCGGGCCGGTCGGGTACTCAGGGTGGACCGCTGTCGGCATTCGGCTGGCGGTGGTCGAGCCGCGCATCGCGGCCGCCGGATTCTTCGCCGGGGGTTACGTGCCCCGCGCCCAGCGCGAGGAGGCCTGGCAGGTCACCATTCCGCTGCTGTTCCTGCTGCAGTGGGACGACGAAGGGAACCCCCGACAGCGGGCCCTGGACCTGTTCGACGCCTTCGGCACGAAGGAGAAGACGCTGCACGCCAATCTGGGCGGGCACGTCGGCACCCCGTGGTTCGAGGTGGAGGACGGGTGCCGGTTCTACGACCGGCACCTGAGGTGAGGCCGAGCCGTCAGGCCGCCTCCGGACGGTAAGCGGTGTCGGCCAGGATGCTGCTCGTCGAGGACAGGTCCCGGCTCTCCCCAGCTCTCTACACCACGGGCCCCTGCCAACATGGCAGGGGCCCGTGCTGCCCGAAGTCAGGAACTGTTCGACTCCTTTCGGCACAGCTTCGAGTGCTGCCCAAACTCGTGTACAAGTGCTGTCGGTTCTCGTGAACAAAGCCGCCGAACAGCGGCTGCGGCACGCCCTGCTCCACTACTTCCCCGCCGCCCTGGAGGCGTTCGACGACCTGGGCGCCCCCGACACCCTGGACCTACTGGCCAAAGCGCCTAATCCGGCGGCTGCGGCGAAACTGACGGCCACACAGATCGGTGCGACCCTCAAGCGCGCCCGCCGACGCGGCACCCCGATAAGACCCCACAAACCAAGGCGTACTGCGCGCCAAGCACCTGGGCCAGCCCACCGCTGTGACAGCGTCCTACTCCAGTCTCCGTGCGCGCGCTCGTCGCGACGCTGGTCACCTTGAACGAGCAGGTCAAGTTCCTGCACGAGCAGGTCGAAGACTTCTTCGGGCCGGAGCGGAGCCTCTGAAGACGAAGTCAGTTGTCTGGAGTGTCAGTCCCGGGCATTGCGCCAACGTCAGCTTCGGATCAGGTTCCTCGGCTGTCAGCAGTGGAGTGCCGAGCAAGCCGAGCAGTTCCAGCGGCCCTGACCTGATTCAGCGAAACGCGGCGATATTGCGGGCGGCCCAGTCGGCGAACGGGCGCGGGGCGCGGCCGAGGATCCGCTGGACGTCCGGGCTGACGCGCAGTTCGGCCTGGTTCGGGGAACCGAGGATGGTCAGGGTGTCCTCGGCGAGCTCCGCCGGCATGGTCTGGGCCATGGCGGCCTTGGCTTCGTCGCGGGTGAGGTCGTGGAACCGTACTGGCGAGCCCAGCGCGGCGGCGATGGCCTCCGCCTGCTGGCGCGGCGTGATCACCTCCGGGCCGGTCAGCTCGTACACGCGGCCGGTGTGCCGGTCATCCAGCAGGCAGGCCGCCGCGACCTCGGCGATGTCCGCCGGGTCGATGATCGGCACCCCGACATCGCCGAAGGGCGCGGCGACGACCCGTCGCGCGCGGATGGACTCGGCCCACCACAGGGCGTTGGAGGCGAAGCCGCCCGGCCGCAGGATGGCCCACTCCAGGCCGGATTCCCGCAGCACGTCCTCAAGCGCGCGCATCGCGATCCGCGTTGCACCGCAGGGCCTGGTCGCCACGCCCTGCGTGGAGAGCAGAACGACCCGGCGGACCCCGCTGGCCTCGGCTGCGTCGATGATGTCGGCCGGGCTGGCTCCGGCGGCGTGCATGTCTCCGGACAGCAGCAGGAACAGCGCTTTCGCTCCGGCCAGCGAAGGCATGAGGGCGGCCGGCTCGGCCAGGTCGGCCGCCGCGTGGCGGACGCCGTCCGGCACTGCCGCCGCGTGCCGTGACACCGCCGTCACCTGCTGACCCGCCTCGGCCAACGCCCGCGTCAACGGCCGGCCCACATTCCCGGTAGCCCCGGTCACCACGATCATGTACAGCTCCTTGTCCGATGTCTTCTGTGGCCTTCACGGTAGGAGCCGGGCTAACTCCTGGTAAGGACATACCTACAGGTAAGCTCATCACGTGATGGGAAGGGCGCAGCACACACAGGCCGAGGCGGGGGAGCGGTATGAGGTGTTTCACACCGACTGCCCCGCGCGCGATGTGGTCGACCACGTGACCAGCAGGTGGGGCGTCTGGGTGTTGATCTCCTTGCGGAGCAACGACCTCCGGTTCTACGAGCTGCGCGAGAGCATCCGGGGCATCAGCGAGAAGATGCTCGCCCAGACCCTGCGCGCGCTGGTCCAGGACGGCCTGCTCTGGCGGGAGGTCGAGCCGACGACGCCGCCCCAGGTCACCTACGGGCTGACCGAGTTCGGTCGGGACGTCGGTGAGCCGCTGGCGGAGCTGTTCGACCGGATTACCCGGCAGCTGTCGCCGCGCAACGCGGGATAGCGTGGTAAGGGCTCGACCACGAAGGCGCATCCAGCGTGACCGAGCACCCACGACCCGATGACCTGGTCCGGCTGGTCCGCCAGGAGGAGGGCTTGAGCCACGCTCAGCTCGCGCCGAGGAGGCCGGTGCTGCGCGCCGACGGCTGACCCATCGCACCTGCTGGCTCGACCGCGACACCGAGCTGCCCGTTTTCGAAGGCACGCTGATCCGCCTGGAGGTCGACCACCTACCTGGCGACCGTGACCCCGCCTCAGTGTGGCTGTGGTCCTCGGCCGCCGGCGCCACCGCCGATGGCGTCGACCGCTGGTGGCGGTCCTGCCTGCGCAGATTCGACCCCGAACACACCTTCCGACTCTTCAAGCAGACACTGGGCTGGACCCGACCGAGATCCGCACCCCGGAGGCCGTTGACCTTCCCCTCGTAGCGTAGAGACCGTGACTGCAGGGGAAGTTGGGAGTCATGGCAGACAAGAGGCGGAAGTTCGACGCGGAGTTCCGTGAGG
>NZ_JBITGZ010000041.1:0-53471 GCF_044457565.1 Kitasatospora sp. NPDC050543
CGCCCTCGACGCCCGACGCCGCGACAGCGCCAAAAGCGCCCTCATCACCCTCGTCGAACACGCACTCCTCGCCCGACTGCGCTGACCCGATGCCCAGGCGGGCGGACGGTGCCGGCGAACGGCCCACGGACCTCACGGTCCGTGGGCCGCGGCCGTCGTGTGAGCGGACCCGAGGGCGGTTCTACGGCTCCAGCCCGGCGCGGATCAGTCCGTAGGTGTACGCGTCTTCCAGGGCCCGCCAGGAGGCCGCGATGACGTTGTCGGCCACCCCGACGGTCGACCAGTTCGCCGTACCGTCGGTGGACTCGATCAGCACCCGGGTCTTGGAGCCCGTACCGTGCTGGCCCTCCAGGATGCGGACCTTGTAGTCCACCAGCTCCAGCGCGGCCAGCTGCGGGTAGATCTTCTCCAGCGCGGTGCGCAGCGCCTTGTCCAGCGCGTCCACCGGCCCGTTGCCCTCACCGGTGGCGATCCGGCGCTCGCCCTTGGCCCAGAGCTTGACCGTCGCCTCGTTGCCGGCCCCCCCTGCCCCGCTCTCCGACCCGGCGGGCCCCCAGGCCTGCTGCTCGCTGATGGTCCGCCAGGACTCCAGGGTGAAGAACCGCTCCCGCCCGCCGCGCACCTCGTCGCGCAACAGCAGCTCGAAGGAGGCGTCGGCGGCCTCGTAGGTGTACCCCAGGTTCTCCTGCTCCTTGACCCTGGCGACCACCCGGCCGACCAGGTCGCGGTCGGCGGAGAGGTCGTAGCCCAGCTCCTTGCCCTTGAGCTCGATCGAGGCCCGCCCGGCCATGTCGGAGACCAGCATCCGCATGGTGTTGCCGACCCGCTCCGGGTCGATGTGCTGGTAGAGGTCCGGGTCGACCTTGATCGCCGAGGCGTGCAGGCCGGCCTTGTGCGCGAAGGCCGAGAAGCCGACGTACGGCTGGTGGGTGGACGGGGCCAGGTTGACCACCTCGGCGATGGCGTGCGAGATCCGGGTCATCTCGGCCAGCCTGCCGGCCGGCAGCACCCGGCGGTCGTACTTGATCTCCAGCGCGCCCACCACCGGGAAGAGGTTGGCGTTGCCGACCCGCTCGCCGTAGCCGTTGGCGGTGCACTGGACGTGCGTCGCACCGGCGTCCACGGCGGCCAGCGTGTTGGCCACCGCACAGCCGGTGTCGTCCTGGGCGTGGATGCCCAGGCGCGCGCCGGGCTTGTAGGTGGCACAGTGCGCCATGATGTCCGCGACGATGTCCCGGACCCCGGCCGGGAGCATCCCGCCGTTGGTGTCGCAGAGCACCACCACGTCGGCACCGGCCTGGTGGGCGGTACGCACGACGGCGAGCGCGTAGTCACGGTTGGCCCGGTAGCCGTCGAAGAAGTGCTCGCAGTCGATGAAGACCCGGCGCTTGCGCGAGCGCAGGTACTCGACGCTGTCCCGGATCATCTCCAGGTTCTCCTCCAGCGTGGTGCGCAGGGCGAGCTCCACGTGCCGGTCGTGCGACTTGGCGACCAGGGTGATCACCGGGGCGCCCGAGTTGACGAGTGCGGCCAGCTGCGGGTCCTCGGCGGCCTTGCCGCCGGCCCGGCGGGTGGCCCCGAAGGCGACCAGCCTGGCGTGCCGAAGGTCGAGCTCGGCGGCGGCCCGGGCGAAGAACTCGGTGTCGCGGGGGTTGGCGCCGGGCCAACCGCCCTCGATGAAGCCGACTCCGAACTCGTCCAGGTGCCGGGCAATGGTCAGCTTGTCGGCCACCGTGAGGTTGATGCCCTCGCGCTGCGCGCCGTCGCGCAGGGTGGTGTCGAAGACGTGGAAGCTGTCGTCGGTGCGGCTACTGGCCTCGGTCATGGCCCTGGGTTCTCCGTTCGGTGGAGTTACTGCTGTTGCCGGTCGGATCCGGCTCCACTGTCCAGCATCCCGCGCGCTCCCGGTGTCCCTCGGCCCCTTGTGGGGGCTCCGGCCGGTCCGGGGCAAAACAAAAGACCCCTCGCGGGTGCGAGAGGTCTGCGCGCGGGTCTGGACGCTGGTGGTCGCTCCGCGTTCGGGTACTGCGGAGCGGTCACTGCGGACCGGCGCGCCTGCTGCTAATGATCAGCGTAAGCGAGGACACACCGGCAGTCTGACACACCGACCGCGACCCGGCCGGGGCGTCTCGCGATACGAAACGCCTGAGGTCGGCCGGGCACTGCCAAAGGACGCGGGCACGGCCTCCTTCCCTGCGAGCGGCTCGACGAGCGGAGCACTTCGAGGTGACCGGGCCGGGCGTCCCGATGGTGCGGGGCGCCCGGCCCGGGGCGGCCCGACTCAGGCGATCTTGTGCATCCAGCCGTGGGTGTCCGGGGCCTGGCCGCCCTGGACGGCGAGCAGCGCCTTGCGCAGCTCCATGGTGATCGGGCCGGGCTCGCCGGTGCCGACCGTCCAGTCGGCGCGGGCGGACTTCACCGAGCCGACCGGGGTGATCACAGCGGCGGTGCCGCAGGCGAAGACCTCGGTCAGGGTGCCGTCGGCGTTGCCCTGCTTCCACTCGTCGGTGGAGATCCGGCGCTCCTCGACGGCGTAACCGAGGTCGGCGGCCATCGAGAGCAGCGAGTCGCGGGTGATGCCGGGCAGCAGCGCGCCGGAGAGCTCCGGGGTGACGATCTTGGCGTCCTTGCCCTCGCCGAAGACGAAGTACAGGTTCATCCCGCCCATCTCCTCGATCCACCGGTGCTCGGCGGCGTCGAGCCAGACGACCTGGTCGCAGCCCTTGGCGGCGGCCTGGGCCTGGGCGACCAGGGAGGCGGCGTAGTTGCCGGCGCACTTGGCGGTGCCGGTGCCGCCGGGAGCGGCCCGGACGTACTCCTCGGAGAGCCAGACCGAGACCGGCTTGACCCCGCCGGGGAAGTAGGCGCCGGCCGGGGAGGCGATGATCATGAAGAGGTACTCGTTGGCCGGGCGCACGCCCAGGCCCACCTCGGTGGCGAACATGAACGGCCGCAGGTACAGGCTCTGCTCGGCCTCGCTGGGCACCCACGCCTGGTCCTGCTGGACGAGCACCTCGACCGCCTCGACGAAGGCCTCGACCGGCAGCTCGGGCATCGCCAGCCGGCGGGCGGAGGCCTGGAAGCGCTCGGCGTTGGCGGCGGGCCGGAAGGTCGAGATCGAGCCGTCGGCCTGGCGGTAGGCCTTGAGGCCCTCGAAGATCGCCTGACCGTAGTGCAGCGTCATGTTCGCCGGGTCGATCTCCAGCGGCGCGTACGGGGTGAGCTGGGCGTCGTGCCAGCCGCGGCCCTCGGTCCAGCGGATGGTGACCATGTGGTCGGTGAAGACCCGGCCGAAGCCCGGGTTGGCCAGCCTCGCCTGCCGCTCCGCGTCGGACAGCGGGTGGGCGGAGGGCTTGAGGTCGAACGTGATGGGCGCCTGGGTGGGCGTACTCATGGCTGTCTGTCCTTCACCGTGGGGTTGGTCCGGGCCCCGCCCACGGGTGTTCGAACACACGAAGGCACGGCCCACTGTTGATAGTCGCATCTAGAGGGCCGTGCCGAACAGCTGGCCGAGCAGCTGTGAAGGTTCTCCGGCCCGTCAGCCGGATACTCGGGCGGCGAGCGCGTCGCCGACCTGCGAGGTGGAACGGGTGCCCGTACGCTCGGCCAGATCCCCGGCCACGGCGGCCTCGACCTTGGCCGCCTCGGCGGTGAAGCCGAGGTGCTCCAGCAGCATGGCGACGGACAGCACGGTGGCGGTCGGGTCGGCCTTGCCCTGGCCGGCGATGTCCGGCGCCGAGCCGTGGACCGGCTCGAACATCGACGGGAACTCGCCGGTGGGGTTGATGTTGCCGCTGGCCGCGAGGCCGATGCCACCGGTGACGGCGGCGGCCAGGTCGGTGAGGATGTCGCCGAACAGGTTGTCGGTGACGATCACGTCGAAGCGCTCGGGCTGGGTGACGAAGAAGATCGTCGCCGCGTCGACGTGCAGGTAGTCGGTGGTGACCTCGGGGAACTCCTGGCCGACCTGCGCGAAGATCCGGCTCCACAGGTGGCCGGCGTGCACCAGCACGTTGTTCTTGTGGACGAGGGTCAGCTTCTTGCGCGGGCGGGCGGCGGCGCGGCGGTACGCGTCGCGGACCACGCGCTCGATGCCGTACGCGGTGTTGAGGCTGACCTCGGTGGCGATCTCGTGCTCGGTGCCGGTGCGCAGCGAGCCGCCGTTGCCGACGTACGGGCCCTCGGTGCCCTCGCGGACGACCACGAAGTCGATCGCCGGCTCGCCGGCCAGCGGGGACTTCACGCCGGGGAACAGCTTGCCCGGGCGCAGGTTGAGGTAGTGGTCGAAGGCGAAGCGGAGCTTCAGCAGCAGCCCGCGCTCAAGCACCCCGGAGGGGACGCTCGGGTCGCCGATGGCGCCGAGCAGGATGGCGTCGTGCGTCTTGAGTTCCGCCAGCACGCTGTCCGGCAGGGTCTCGCCGGTGCGGTGGTAGAGACGGGCGCCGAGGTCGTACTCGGTGGTCTCCACCTTGACGTCAGCGGGGAGCGCGGCGCGCAGGACCTTGAGGCCTTCGGCCACCACTTCCTGGCCGATGCCGTCACCGGGGATCACTGCGAGACGAAGGCTGCGAGACATGTAGGGACCCTACTCCGGCGTCCCAGGGGGTGACACCTTCTGTCCACTATCCGGACGAGTGGTGTCGCGGCTCAATCATCGACAGATCGATCCCCATCGGGAGCGGCCGATCGGCCACGGTGTCCTCCGCACCGGACTATGACGCCGATCCGCGAGGCGCACGGCGTATCCCCGCCCGAGCCACCCCTGTGGGGGAGCGTGCGCCTGTCGTGCGCGCCGGGTCCAGCAAGGTTGGAGCCCCCGCCGGTGGGCAGGGGCTCCCGACGGACGCCGGCGGTCAGCCGAGGCGGACGATCTCGGCGCGGTGGCCGTCGATGTTCAGGTGGTGGATGAGCAGCACCCGGGTGGTGGTGTCGCCGATGACGCGCTTGACGTCCAGGACGTCGCCCGGCTGCTCGGGCGCCGCGATCGCCGCGGGGCCGCCGATGCCGCTGCGGATGTCCAGGGCGGGGGCCAGGACGTCCATGGTGAGGGTCGGGCGGGCGTCCTTGAGGCCGATGCTGCCGAGCGCCTCGTGGGCGTCGGGCAGCCCCGGGCCGGTGAAGCCGGTCCACAGGCCGTAGCGGATCTTCGAGGCGCCCGGCCGCAGGTGCGGCAGCTTGGCCAGCCGTACCGGCAGCACGAGCGCGTCGCTGTCCAGCAGGTCGGTGTCGGTCTCGCCCCAGCGGGCGTTGAGCGGCTGGACGTCCAGCTCGGCGCCGCTGCGGGCGTCCAGGGTCCGGGCCACCAGGACGTCGCTGCCGGTGAGGCGGTCGGCCTGGACCACGGCGTCGGTGACGCCGTCCCCGTCGGTGTCGATCGAGGCGCGGACGGCGAAGGAGCCGACCGGCGTCGCGACGGGGGCCCAGAAGGAAGCGGCGAGGTACAGCGTGCCGTCGGCGAGCGGGTCACCACCGACCGCGGGGGCGTCGCTGGCGGCGCCGGCCGCCTTGAGGTTGGCGGCGCGGTCGCCGGGGCGGTCGACGCACAGGTCGGGCGAGGGGCAGTCGGGCCAGCGCTCGCCTTCGCCGCCCAGCGCGAAGGCGCTGACCAGCCCCCCCACGGCGGTGGGCGCGGCGCGGCCGGTGAGCCCCAGGACCTTGCCGGCCCCGGCCGCGTCGGCCTGGAGGCCCGCGGAGAGGTCGGAGGCGGGCCGGGGAGCGGCGAACAGCGGCACCCGCAGGACGGGCGGCCCGGCGCTCTCGGGGGTGAGCAGCAGGCGGCCGGAGAGCTCGCCGCGGTAGCTGCGGGCGTGCCCGCCCTGGGTGAGGTCGATGGTCGGGTCAGGGGCGCGCTCCAGCTGCCCGGGGACCCGGAGGGTGACTTTGACCCGGGCGCTCTCGCCGGCCGGGACGGTGATCCGCTCCGGGGAGAGGTCGAAGGCGGCGCCGGGGAGCTCGGTGGCGGCCTGGTAGCCGGTGCGATAGGTCAACGGCGCGGCGGAGACGTTGCGGACCTCCACCTCGCGGGTCAGTGCCGACGGCCCGTTGACGGCCACCGGGCCGAAGGAGACGCCGACCGCTCCCTCCACCGCGCCCTCCCCCGCCGCGTACGCGAGGGCGGGCGTGGCGACGGCCAGGTCGGCCCTGACGCGTCCGGCGCCGGTGCGTTCCGGCCCGTAGACCGGGCCGCCGTGGCCGTCGCCCAGCCAGGTGTCCCCGGCGGTGTTCATCAGCGCGGCCTTGACCTGCTCGACCGTCCAGTCGGGGTGGACGGCGCGGACCAGCGCGGCGAGCCCGGCCACGTGCGGGGTGGCCATCGAGGTGCCGTCCTCGCGCATGCCGCCCACGCCGGTGCCCGCCTTCGCGGACCAGATGGTCTCGCCGGGTGCCGCCAGGTCGGGCTTGACCACCCCGGGCACGCCGATGCCGCGCGAGGTGAAGTCGGTGAGGGTGTCCACCCGCTGCGGCTGGTCCTGCCCGACGACGCCGTGCAAGCCGTTGCCGGGGGTGGCGAGCTGGACCCGGACGGGCTCCGCGCCGGCGGCCTCACGCAGCCGCTCCCCGTCGGCGTGGGCGAGCAGCGCGGCCGGGATGCGGTCGTTGCCGGCGATCTCGGGCAGGTGGTCGCTGTCGGCGGCGAGCAGCACGCCGATCGCGCCCGCGTCGGCGGCGTGGTCGGTCCTGGGTGCGGAGCCGCAGGCCCGGTCGGGCTCCTTGGTCTGCCAGGCGAGGACGGCGATCTTGCCGGCGAGGCGGCGGGCGTCGGCCTCGCCGAAGGCGGTGCAGCCGTCCGCCTGGTCGGCGGGCAGGGCCAGCTCCCCGCTGACCTCCGTGCTGCTCCAGCCCTGGTAGCGGGCGCTCCAGTGGGCGGGCAGGACACCGGCGAGGGACTGGGGGGCGAGGACCCGGATGCCGTCGCTGTCGCTGTGCGGGTCGACCGAGGCGGCGACGACGAGGGCGCGCGGGGCGGTGCCGGGGCTGCCGCCGACGCCGTAGACGTCGCCCTCGTTGCCGGCCGCGGCGACCACCACGGTGCCGCTGGCGCTGAGCCGGTCGGCGGCGATCGAGTCGGCGTCGTCGGTGTTGCCGAAGCGGCTGCCGAGCGAGAGGTTGACGACGTCCAGGCGGTCCGTCAGGTCGCCGTCGCCGTCCGGGTCCGCGGCCACGTCCAGGGCCTGGGCGAGCTGGTCGGTGGAGCCGTCGCAACCGAACACCCGGATCGCGTACAGCTGGGCACCGGGTGCGGCGCCGGGGCCGATCCGGAACGCCGCCGGGTCGAGGCCGGGCCGGTAGGGGCCGGTGTACGGACGGCCGTCGGCGCTCACGCCGAAGCCCGCGGCGGTGCCGGCGACATGGGTGCCGTGGCCGTTGAGCGCGCAGTCGATCGGGTTGCCGTCGGGGTGCGGGACGGGCTGGAACGCGGGCGAGGACGGGTCGGGGTCGTAGTCGTCGCCGACCAGGTCCCGGCCGCCGACGACCTTGGCGTTCGGGAAGAGCGCGGCGGGCGCGGGCTTGGCGCCGTCCACGGCGGTGAAGGCCTGCTCGGTGCCCGGTCCGCCGAAGTCGGCGTGGGTGTAGTCGATGCCGCTGTCGATGATGCCGATCCGGGTGCCCTGCCCGGTGCCTGCGCCGGCGCCGATGCCGGACCAGACGGCGGGCGCGCCGGTGAGCGGCACCGAGTAGGAGTTGGACCGCTCCTTGCGGATGATCGGGTGGACGGCGGTGACGCCTGGCAGGGCGCGCAGCGCGGGCAGCGCCTCGACGGGTGCGGTGACGGCCAGGCCGGTCAGCAGGGTCTGGGTGCGGTAGAGCTCCCGGGCGGCGGGCGCGGCGGTACGCAGGGAGCGCGTCAGCCCGTCGAGGGCGTCGAGGGCGTGGCCGCGCTGCTCGGCACCGGCCCGGGCGGCCTGCCGGCGCGCCTCCTGCGGGGAGCGCAGCTCGCGCCGAGCCTGGCCGAGGGCACGCCGCCAGGCGGGGGCGGCGGGCTCGGTGCCGAGTTCCAGCAGGACGCTGACGGTGGCGCCGCGCGCTGCGGCGCGGGCGGGCGGTGGGCCCTGCGCGGCGCTGGGCGGGGCGGCGCCGACCAGAGCCTGGCCCGCGAGAAGCGCGAGGACGAATCCGGCTCCGGCGACCGGACGGCGGACGGGTGGCTTGCGCACGTGGCCCTCTCCCCCGGCAGGGGTGGACTGATCCGCACGGCGTGCCGCTGACGTCCGCCCCGTGCGGCCGTCGATCACCCTTCCGGAGGCACCAAATTAGGATCATCGCGCCGGAGAGTGCGAGCAACGTCCCTCGTACGGGCGTTACTTACACTCTCCGGGGTGACGTGCCGTCAGGCCATTCGGGTCAGACGTGGCTCAGGTGGCCGGTGACGCCGCCGTTGTCGCGGCGGTCCAGCGCGCGCTGCAGGGCGGCTGCGGCGTGCGGGTTGGGCTCGGTGCGACGACGCCGGCGGGGGGATCGGGCGTCGGAGCTGGCGGGGGAGGTGTGGCGGTCTGCGGTGGGGGGCATACCGGACTCCTTGGTTCATGGGCACATACGTGCCGAGGGTGGGGAGGGGATACGCCGAGCAGGGATCGCCTGCCATGGTGCGTACGCACACACGGGCCACGCGCCCTGGCTTCCAGGGGTGGCGCACCGTATGGCTCTTTCACGGTACGACGTACGGCGGGCGCTGTCTGCACGAATAGTTGGATTTCCTAGTATCTGAGACGCCAAGTCGCCCGGAACGCCGCAGGGCCCGGACCACCGAGGTGGTCCGGGCCCTGCGGGAGCAGGCCGGGGAGGTCAGCCGAGGTCCACCGAACGGGCGAACTTGGCGCCGATCGCGGTGGCGATCTCGGTCAGCACGTCCTGCGAGACCTGGCTGTCCACGGTGATGGAGGCCAGCGCGCCCTCGCCGTCCCGGGCGACCTGCATGCCGGCGATGTTGATGCCGGCGTCGCCGAGGATCCGGCCGAGGGTGCCGACCACGCCGGGCCGGTCCTCGTACTTGAAGAAGGCCATGTGGTCGGTGAGGGCCACGTCCACGTCGAAGGCGTCCACGCCGACGATCTTCTGGGTCTGCTTCGGGCCGGAGAGCGTGCCGGAGACGGCGATCTCGCCACCGTCGGCCAGCGTGCCGCGCACGGTGATGACGTTGCGGTGCTCGGGGCTCTCGCTGCTGGTCGTCAGGCGCACCTCCACGCCGCGCTCCTGGGCGAACAGCGGGGCGTTGACGTAGGACACCGTCTCGGCCACGACGTCCTCGAACACGCCCTTCAGCGCGGAGAGTTCGAGCACCTTCACGTCGTGCTGGGTGATCTCGCCGCGGACCTCGACGTCCAGCCGGACGGCCACCTCGCCGGCCAGCGCGGTGAAGATCCGGCCGAGCTTCTCGGCGAGCGGCAGGCCCGGGCGCACGTCCTCGGCGATCACGCCGCCCTGGACGTTGACGGCGTCGGGCACCAGCTCGCCGGCCAGTGCCAGGCGCACGGACTTGGCGACGGCGATGCCCGCCTTCTCCTGCGCCTCGTCGGTGGAGGCGCCCAGGTGCGGGGTGGCCACCACGTTGTCGAAGCCGAACAGCGGGGAGTCGGTGCACGGCTCCTTGGCGTAGACGTCCAGGCCGGCGCCGGCCACCCGGCCGTCGCGCAGCGCGCTGGCGAGCGCCGCCTCGTCCACGATGCCGCCGCGGGCGGCGTTGACGATGCGCACGGTCGGCTTGACCTTGTGCAGCGCCTCGTCGCCGATCAGGCCGATCGTCTCGGGGGTCTTGGGGAGGTGGACGGTGATGAAGTCCGAGACCTCCAGCAGCTCCTCCAGCGAGACCAGCTTGACGCCCATCTGGGCGGCGCGGGCGGCCTGGATGTAGGGGTCGTAGGCGACGATCTTCATACCGAAGGCGGACATCCGCTGGGCGACCAGCACGCCGATCCGGCCCAGGCCCACGACGCCCAGCACCTTCTCGCTCAGCTCGACGCCGGTGTACTTGTTGCGCTTCCACTCGCCCTGCTTGAGCGCGGCGTTGGCCGGCGCGATGTTGCGGGCGACGGAGATCAGCAGGCCGCAGGCGAGCTCGGCGGCGGTGACGATGTTGGACGTCGGGGCGTTGACGACCATCACGCCGGCCTTGGTGGCGGCGGAGACGTCCACGTTGTCCAGACCGACGCCGGCGCGGGCGACGACCTTCAGTCGCTTCGCGGCCGCCAGGGCCTCGGCGTCCACCTTGGTGGCGCTGCGGATGAGGATCGCGTCCACATCGGCGATGGCGGTCAGCAGCTCCGTGCGGTCGGCCCCGTTGCAGTGGCGGATCTCGAAGTCCGGGCCCAGCGCGTCGACGGTGGCGGGGGACAGCTCTTCGGCGATCAGTACTACGGCGCTCTTGGATGTCACAGTGCTCACGACAGTGTGTCCTTAACTGTCCGGTTCTCCCCGGTCCAGGGCACGAAGGTGGCGTGACCGGCGGGGGAAGGTGGCATGCCGCGTAGGTAGACGCACGACGCTGTGGGCCTGACGCGCACTCGGAAGTCTATCGACGGGTGGGCCGCCGGGCTGCCCCCGTGCGGCGAAATCACCCGCACGGGACAACCAGGATGTACAGAGCGGGGCAGGCGCAGACCGTTCCGGCCACGCGCCTGCCCCGTTCGGGGTGCCGCCCGCCGCGCGTCCCGGGTGGGGCGGCGCGGGCGGCGGGCGGGCTACGCCTCTTCCTTGACCCAGCTCATCAGCTTGCGGAGCTTCTTGCCGGTGGTCTCCAGCAGGTGCTCGGAGTCGGCGGTCTTGTACTCGTTGTACTTCGGCAGGCCCGCCTTGTACTCGGCGATCCAGGTGTTGGCGAAGGTGCCGTCCTGGATCTCCGCGAGGACCTTCTTCATCTCGGCCTTGGTGTCGGCGGTGATGATGCGCGGGCCGGTCACGTAGTCGCCCCACTCGGCGGTCTCCGAGATGGACCAGCGCATCTTCTCCAGGCCGCCCTCGTACATCAGGTCGACGATGAGCTTCAGCTCGTGCAGGCACTCGAAGTAGGCGATCTCCGGCTGGTAGCCGGCCTCGACCAGGGTCTCGAAGCCGGCCTTGACCAGGGCGGCGGTGCCACCGCAGAGGACGGCCTGCTCACCGAACAGGTCGGTCTCGGTCTCCTCGGTGAAGGTGGTCTTGATGACGCCGGCCTTGGTGGCGCCGATGCCCTTGGCGTACGAGAGCGCCAGCGCGAACGCGCTGCCCGAGGCGTCCTGCTCGACGGCGACGATCGCGGGGACGCCGCGGCCCTCCTCGTACTGGCGGCGGACCAGGTGGCCCGGGCCCTTCGGGGCGACCATGCAGACGTCGACCTCGGCCGGGGGCTTGATGAAGCCGAAGCGGATGTTCAGGCCGTGGCCGAAGAACAGGGCGTCGCCCGCCTTCAGGTGCGGCGCGATGGACTCCTCGTAGACGTCGGCCTGGATCGGGTCCGGCACCAGGATCATGATGACGTCGGCCTCGGCGGCGGCCTCGGACGGGGTGACCACGCGCAGGCCGGCCTCCTCCGCCTTGGCCCGGGACTTGGAGCCCTCCAGGAGACCGACGCGGACGTCCACGCCCGAGTCGCGCAGCGACAGCGCGTGGGCGTGGCCCTGGCTGCCGTAGCCGATGACCGCGACCTTGCGGCCCTGGATGATGGACAGGTCGGCGTCGTCTTCGTAGAACAGCTCGGCCACGGGGGCACATCTCCTTGCGTGATGGTGATGCCGGGTACTGCGGTTCCAACCGTACGTCGACCCGGCGGGGGTGTGGGGCGGTGCTTCAGGGGGTGAGACAGCTCCTTCGCGGAGTGTCCCAGGTGTCACTACGCGCTGCGGTCGAGGGCGCGCAGCGAGCGGTCGGTGATCGAACGGGCGCCGCGCCCGATGGCCACCAGGCCGGACTGGACGAGCTCCTTGATGCCGTACGGCTCCAGCATCCGCAGCATCGCCTCCAGCTTGTCCGAGCTGCCGGTGGCCTCGATGGTCACCGCATCGGGGGACACGTCGACCGTCTTGGCGCGGAACAGCTGGACGATCTCGACGATCTGCGACCGGGTCTCGTTGTCGGCGCGGACCTTCACCAGGACCAGTTCCCGCTGGATCGCAGCGGCCTGGTCGAGCTCGACGATCTTTATCACGTTGACCAGCTTGTTGAGCTGCTTGGTGACCTGCTCCAGCGGGAGGTCCTCGACGTTGACCACGATGGTCATCCGGGAGATGTCCGGGTGCTCCGTCGGGCCGACGGCGAGCGAGTCGATGTTGAAGCCCCGACGGGAGAACAGGGCGGCGATGCGGGCGAGCACGCCGGGCTTGTTCTCGACCAGGACGGAGAGGGTGTGCTTTGACATGGGTCTCTATTCCTGTGTCTCAGGAGGGGTCCGGCGCAGCCGGTCGTAGGGGGGTGGCGGCGGGCGGCGCGGGCTCAGTCGAGGTCGTCGCCGAAGTCCGGGCGCACGTCCCGGGCGGCGAGGATCTCGTCGTTGCTGGTGCCGGCGGCGACCATCGGCCAGACCATGGCGTCCTGGTGCACGATGAAGTCGATGACGACCGGGCGGTCGTTGATCTCCATCGCCTGCTTGATCACCGCGTCCAGGTCCTCCGGGCGCTCGCAGCGCAGGCCCACACAGCCCATCGCCTCGGAGAGCAGCACGAAGTCCGGGATGCGGGTGCCCTGGGCGGGCGGCTCCTTGCCGTCGTGGCCGGGGCCCGCGTGCAGCACGGTGTTGGAGTAGCGCTGGTTGTAGAAGAGCGTCTGCCACTGGCGGACCATGCCGAGCGAGCCGTTGTTGATGACGGCGACCTTGATCGGGATGTCGTTCAGCGCGCAGGTGACCAGCTCCTGGTTGGTCATCTGGAAGCAGCCGTCGCCGTCGATCGCCCAGACCACGGCCTCGGGCCGGCCGGCCTTGGCGCCCATCGCGGCGGGGACGGCGTAGCCCATGGTGCCCGCGCCACCGGAGTTCAGCCAGGTGGCCGGCTTCTCGTAGCTGATGAACTGCGAGGCCCACATCTGGTGCTGGCCCACGCCCGCCGCGTAGATGGCGTCCGAGCCCACCAGCTGGCCGATCCGCTCGATCACCTGCTGCGGGGAGAGCTCGCCGGCGGGGGCCGGCTCGTAGCCCAGCGGGTAGGTCTTCTTCCACTCGTTGAGCCGGACCCACCAGTCCGCGTAGTCGGCCGTGTGGCCGGCGTCGAACTCGGCCTGGACCGCGACGATCAGGTCCGCCAGCACCTCGCGGGCGTCGCCCACGATCGGCACGTCCGCCGGGCGGTTCTTGCCGATCTCGGCCGGGTCGATGTCGGCGTGGACGACCTTGGCGTACGGGGCGAAGCTGTCCAGCTTGCCGGTGACGCGGTCGTCGAAGCGGGCGCCGAGGGTGAACAGCAGGTCCGACTTCTGCAGCGCGGTGACGGCCGGGACGCTGCCGTGCATGCCGGGCATGCCCAGGTGCTGCGGGTGGCTGTCGGGGAAGACGCCGAGCGCCATCAGGGTGGTGACGACCGGGGCGCCGGTCAGCTCGGCGAGGATCCGCAGCTCGGCGGAGGCGTTCGCCTTGAGCACGCCGCCACCCACGTACAGCACCGGCTTGCGGGCGCTGACCAGCATCTTCGCGGCCTCGCGGATCTGCTTGGCGTGCGGCTTGGTGACCGGGCGGTAGCCGGGCAGCGAGGTCTCCACCGGCCAGCGGAAGGTCGTGGTGGCCTGGAGCGCGTCCTTGGCGATGTCGACCAGGACGGGGCCCGGGCGGCCGGTGGCGGCGATGTGGAAGGCCTCGGCGATCACCCGGGGGATCTCCGCCGGGTCGGTGACCAGGAAGTTGTGCTTGGTGATCGGCATCGTGATGCCGCAGATGTCCGCCTCCTGGAAGGCGTCGGTCCCGATCGCCTTGGAGGCGACCTGGCCGGTGATCGCGACCATCGGCACCGAGTCCATGTACGCGTCGGCGATCGGGGTGACCAGGTTGGTCGCGCCCGGGCCCGAGGTGGCCATGCAGACGCCGACCTTGCCGGTGGCCTGCGCGTAGCCGGTGGCGGCGTGGCCGGCGCCCTGCTCGTGCCGGACCAGGATGTGGCGCACCTTGGCGGAGTCCATCAGCGGGTCGTACGCGGGAAGGATGGCCCCGCCCGGGATGCCGAAGACGGTCTCCGCGCCCACGGCCTCCAGCGAGCGGATGAGCGACTGCGCGCCGGTCATCGTCTCTACGACGTTCTGCGGGCCCGGAGCGTGCGCGGCCGGGTTGTCCCCGCGGCGGGGGGAAGCGGCGTGCTCAGTCATCTGCCTGTCTCTTCTCGGGTTCTGCCGGCCCGGGCAGTGAGGGTCTACCTGGGTGGGCCGGTCGCCGGCTCTGCCTCAATCGTCCGCATATCGGACGGCTGTGGCCAGTGGTCTAGCGGTGTTCCAACAGTTCCAGTGCAACAAAAAACCCCTCGTGCCAAGGGCATGCGAGGGGTGGCGCGTCGGTCTGTCACGAGCGGGGCTACAGGCCCGCTCAGCCGACGCGCCCGCCAAGTACGAGAATTCGGGTGCGCATGGCAACGACCTTCCTCCCGGGCGGGCTCGGGTGTCAAGCGGGTGGGATGGAGGTCTCACCATGCGGACCATGGCCCGGACCTGCGACCGCTCGACGTTCGGGCAGGTCGGAGGCCCCGTGGTGATGTGCGACACGCCCGGCGCCGGACTCCCCGCAGCCACCCGAACGGGCGTCCGCCGCGAGGTAGGCGCGCCGCGCCGAGGGCGCCCCGAGCGGCCTCGGCAGCGGGTACACCAGGCGGGCCAGCGCCCGGCGCAACCGCTGATCGTCCAGCGGCTGGGCGAAAGCCGCCCCCTGGCCCTGGCGGCAGCCCAGCTCCTGGAGCAGCAGCACCTGACGTGGCAGGTCGACGCCCTCGGCGGCGGTGACCAGGCCGAGGTCCCGGCCCAGTCGCAGCGCGTGCCCGGCCAGCGCCCTCGTCAGCGCGGACTCGGCGAGGTCCCGGACGAGGGTCCGGTCGAGCTTGAGCGAGTCGAAGGGCAGCCGGGCCAGCACGCCGAGCGAACCGCCGCCACAGCCGAAGCCCGCCACGGCCGTGGAGACCCCGAGCCGGCGCAGCGCCGTCAGCCGGCGGCCCAGCTCGTCCGCCATGGTGTCCGGGCCGGTCCTGGCGACCTCGATCACCAGCTGGGTGGCGGGCAGCCCGCTGTCGCGCAGTGCGGCGACCACCGTCTCGTACATCCCCGGCGCGCAGAGCCGCTCCGCCGACAGCCGTACGGACACCGGGACGGGCACCGCTCTGGGTCTGACCAGCGCGCCGCGGCGCAGGGCGGCGGCGGACACCGCCTCGTGGATCAGCCAGCGGGAGAAGCGGGTCGCCGCGTCGCCGCGCTCGGCGGTGCGCAGGAACTCGGCGGGGGTGAGCAGCAGGCCCTGCGCGGAGCGCCAGCGGGCCTGCGCCTCGACGACGGTGACGGCGCCGGTGGTGAGGTCCACCACCGGCTGGTGCAGCAGGGTGAAGCTGCCCTCGCGCACCGCCACCCGCAGCCGCTCCTCCAGCTCGGTGCGCCGCTCCCGGTCGACCCGCATGGCCGGGCTGTACAGCACCACCCGGCCCTTGCCCTCGGACTTCGCCCGGTACATCGCCAGGTCGGCGTTGCGCATCAGCTCGTCGGTGGCCGCCTTCGGATCGGCGCAGGGCCCGTACGAGGGTGATCCGAAGGCGATCCCGATGCTCGCCGCGACGCCGAGCTCGGCGCCACCGATCCAGTACGGCTCGGAGAGCGCCGAGCGCAGCCGCTCGGCGAGCTCCTGCACCTGGACCCGGCCCAGGCGCCCGCAGACCAGCGCCGCGAACTCGTCGCCGCCGAACCTGGCCACCGTGTCGCCCGAGCGCACCACGCTCTGCAGCCGGCGGGCCGCCTGGACCAGCAGTTCGTCGCCGACCTGGTGCCCGGCGGTGTCGTTGACCGCCTTGAAGCCGTCCAGGTCGATGAAGAGCACGGCGACGGTCGAGCCGTCGTCCTCGTGGTGCTCGCGCGGCCGGTCACCGACCGGGCCGCCCAGCGCGGCGTGCACCCGCTGGGCGAACAGCGCCCGGTTGGGCAGGTCGGTGAGCGGGTCGTGGAAGGCGTTGTGCTGGAGCTGGGCCTGCAGTGTCACCCGCTCTGTGACGTCCCGGCTGTTGAGGATCAGGCCGTCCCGGTAGCGGTTGACCGTCGACTCGACGTGCAGCCACTCGCCGCTGCCCGAGCGCACCCGGCACTCGACCCGGGCGGACGGCTCGGCGGCCGGCACCGGGCCGCGGTGGGTGGCGTGCTGGCCCTTGGCGAGGAAGCGGCGGACCTCCAGCAGGACGCGGTCCACGTCGTCCGGGTGGACCAGGTTGAGCAGGTTCCCGCCGACCAGCTCCTCCGGATCCCGGTTGTAGACGCCGAGCGCGGCCGGACTGACGTAGGAGAGCACGCCGTTGCCGCCGGCGATCATGATGACGTCGCTGGAGCCCTGCACCAGGGAGCGGAAGTGCGCCTCCTTCTGCGCGAGCTCCTGCGCCAGCGAGAGGTTGTCCAGCAGCATCACGCCCTGGCGCAGGATCAGCGCCAGACCCACCGTGCAGGCGGCGGCCTCCACCACGCAGTCCAGCGGGTGTCCGCCCAGCGCGTTGTAGAGGATGCCCGCGGTGCAGACCGCCGCCGCGACGTACGGGGTGAGCGCGCTGAAGGTGCTGGCCACCCGCCGCCGGGGGGCGCCGGCGGCGGCGGGGTGCTCCCGGGTCGGCCGGCGCCAGCGCGTCGACCAGGGCGCCCAGGCCAGCAGCACGCTACCGGCGAACCAGCCGGCGTCCAGCAGTTCCCCCGAGTGGTAGCTGCTGCGCAGCTCGGGCGAGGTGAACAGGGCGTCGCAGACGACGGTCAGGGCCAGACCCACCATCGCGGTGTGGACGGCCGCCCGGTTGCCGTCCCGGCTGCGGAAGCGCAGGCCCACCACCAGGCTGACCAGCAGGATGTCCAGGACGGGGTAGGCCAGCTGGAGGGCCAGGCGCAGCGGGTCGCCGGTCTCGCCCTCGGCGGTGCGACCGAGGGCCAGGCTCCAGCTGAGGGTGAACAGCGAGCCGGCCACCAGCCAGCCGTCCAGCAGCAGGCAGAGCCAGCCGGCGGCGCTGCGCGGGCGCTGGGCCAGTACCAGCAGGCCGGTGATGGCCAGCGGCGCGAACAGCAGGAAGGCGAACTCGGCGAGCGAGTCCTCCGGGAGGGTGCGACGCAGCACGACCTCGTACCAGCCCCAGGTCCCGTTGCCGAAGGCCACCATGGAGGAGGAGAGGCCGAACAGCAGCCAGGCGGCGCGGACGTGGCCGCCGACGGTGCAGCCGTGGGCGAGGCAGGAGAGCGCGGCGGCGAGGGCGGCGGCGGCGAGGCCGAAGTCGCCCATGAACAGGGCGAGCCCGGGTGAGCCCCAGCCGACCGCCGCGCCGAGGGTGTAGGCGAGGCAGAGCGATCCGAGCAGGACGCCCGGGCAGCGCCGGTGCTGGAGCAGTCGGCGGATCGTGCCCCCGCCCGGGGCGGGGGGCGGCTCCTGGTTCGCCGCGTGGTCCGCCGTGGCCGGCCGGACCGAGTCGGACCGCACCGTTTCGGTGGAGCTCACTGGACATCTCCCCCTCCGGCCCGGGGCCGGGCAGCCCCCGGGCGTGGGCCGCGCCGCCGACCGGTGTGGCCACGGGCCACCTGTCGCGCACCGCGATCCGACACACCGTCATGGCCGTGTCCCAGGGTGCCGGCGGCCCTGGGACCGCCGCGCCGCACCGATGTTCCCAATCGGGACACTACACCACTTCGGTCACTCAATGACACGCATGCTAAACTTAGAGTAATGGCCCGAGAGCAGGGAAATGCACCCGCTTCAGCCATATCGTCCCCGGTTGGCGGCGATGCACACCCCCGGAGCACACGGGGCTCGCACGGGAGCACGGGCCCGTCGTTCGGTCCACCGGCCCCTTACGGTGGCGCAGGTCGAAGCGGCCCGCCGCCGGGCCGCCCGGGCGTGGCGGCCCGACGGGGCGGGGCGTTCACGGCGCGTCAGACGGCGGACGGGGCCAGGTCGTCGGGGAACAGCCGCAGCCGGTGCGCGAGGGCGGCGGCCTCACCACGGCCGGTCACCTCCAGCTTCGCCAGGATGTTGGACACGTGCACGCTCGCCGTCTTCGGCGAGATGTACAGCTCCTCGGCGATCTGCCGGTTGGTCCGGCCGCGCGCCAGCAGCCTCAGCACGGCCCGCTCACGGGGGGTGAGGCCGAGCGCCTCGGCCGGCTCCGGCGCCGCCGAGGGGGCGCACCCGCGCGGCGCGTGGGGTGCGAGGCCGGCCCGGTCGGCGAGGGCGGCGAGCTCGGCCAGCAGGTAGCTGTCACCCCGGCGGCGGGCCAGCTCGCAGGCCTCCCGCAGCGAATCCGCGGCCGCCTCGCGCCGTCCGGCGGCCGCCTCGGCGTCGGCGGCCCGGTAGAGCACCAGGGCCAGCGGGTACGGCAGTCCGGTCTCCCGCAGCGGCGCGGCCGCGGCCGCCCAGTGCTCGGCGCGGTCGGCACCCTCGGCCCGGGCGAGTTCGGCCTCCGTCAGCCTGGCCCAGCCGAGGTGCAGCGGCGCCCTGGGGGCCAGTCCGGCCGCCGCCTCGGCGATCCTGGCCAGCACCGCCGCACGGCCCGGGTCGGCCGCCGGCAGGCCCCTGCTGTCCGCCTCCGCACCGGCCCCGAGCGCGAGCAGCGGCAGCAGCAGCGACTCGCCCCAGGTCGGCAGTTCGCCGTCCAGCACGGCGAGCAGTTCGGCCCTGGCGTCCAGCGCCCGGCCCCCCCGCGCGGCGATCTGCAGGGCCAGGACGGACATCGGGACGACGTGCTGGAGCTGCGCGGCCCGCTTGGGCACCCGGGCCTGGGCCAACAGGCCGGCCGCCTCGGCGAGATCCCCGCGCATCAGGGCGATCTCGCTGCGGATCCGGTCCAGGTACTCGGCATGCGAGGCGGTGGGCCGGCCCAGCTCGGTGGCGGACAGCAGCTCGGCCGCCTCCTCCAGCCGGCCGGTGGCGATCAGCGCCTCGGCGAGGTTGCCGGTCAGGATGGCCCCGGTGTTGTGCAGCAGGCCGGTGCGGACCGAGGCCTCCAGGCCTTCGCGGGCGAAGCCCACCGCCTCCTGTGAGCGGCCGACGGCGTTCAGCAGGCTGGCGAGGTTGTTGAGGCCGCGCAGCAGGACGTCCGGCGCGCCGAGCTCCCTGGTCGCGGCCACCGCGTCGCTCAGGTGCGCGATGGCGGACTCCAGGTCCTCCCCGAACTCGCTGCGCAGGGTGCCCAGGGTCATCAGGGCGTGCTGTTCGACGGCGCCCGCGCCGACCTGCCGGGCGATCCGCACCGCCCGTTCGGCGAGCTCGATCTGCTCGGGGCCGGGGTTCTTGAGCATCGCGACGGAGGCGCCCAGCGCGAACACCTCGGCCTGCACGGCGGACGGCGGCAGGCCCTCCACCAGGCGCCGGGCGTACTGGATCTCGTCCTCGTCACCGGGCCGGTTGAGGTGGCCGAGCATCCGCGAGCGGTTCATCCGGAACCAGGCGGCGCGGGCCGGGTTCTCGCTCTCGTCGACCAGCTTCAGGGCCCGCTTGGCCAGGCTCAGCCCGCGCTCGCGATCCCCGCTGCGCCGGGCCGCGACGACCGCCTCGGCCAGCACGTCCACCAGGCAGAGCTGTTCGCAGGAGGCGTCGTGGGTGTCCCGGTCGCAGCTGCACGGCGGGTACGTCTCGGCCCAGTCGTACGGGCGCAGGGTGTTGTCCAGGACCTCCTCGGAGACCTGGTCCCACAGCTCCAGCGCGCGCTCCAGCATCTTCAGCTGCTCGGCGAAGGCGTTGCGCCGGCGGGCGGCCCGGGCGGCGTCCAGCGCGCTCGGCAGGGCCCGGGCCGGATCGTGCGCGTGATACCAGTAGTTGGCCAGCCGGGCCGGCCTGGCCTCGGCGCCGACCAGCTGGGGGTGCTCCTCCAGGACGGTCGCGTAGCGGCGGTTGATCCGGTGCCGCTCACCGGGCAGCAGGTCGTCCGAGACCGCCTCGCGGACCAGGGCGTGCCGGAACCGGTAGCCGTCGCCATCGGTGTCCGGCCGCAGGATGTTGGCGCCCACCGCGGTGCGCAGCGCCTCGATGAGGTCCTCCTCGTCGTCACCGAGGGCGGTGGCGAGCAGCGCGTGCTCGACGTAGGAGCCGCCCTCGGCGGCGATTCTGACGACCCGCTGGGCGGACTCGGGCAGGGCCTCGACCCGGACCAGCAGGATGTCGCGCAGCGAGTCGGTGAGCCCGGCGGAACAGCCCTCCCGGAAGGACGCGGCGAGCTCCTCGACGAAGAACGGGTTGCCCTCGGAGCGGCGGTGGATCCGGTCGACCAGCTCCCGGTCCGGGGTTGCGGTGCCGAGGATTCCGGCCAGCTGCTCGGCGACCTCGCCGCGGCCGAAGCGTTCAAGCTCCAGACGCTGGACGGTGCGCAGCCGCTCCAGCTCGACCAGGAAGGGGCGCAGCGGGTGGCGCCGGTGCAGGTCGTCGGTGCGGTAGGTGGCGACGATCAGGACCCGGGCGTGGTGCAGGGTGCGCAGCAGGTAGGCGAGCAGCTCGCGGGTGGAGCGGTCGGACCAGTGCAGGTCCTCGACGGCGAGCACCAGGGTGCGGCCGGCGCTGAGGCGTTCGAAGAGCAGGGCGGTGGACTCGAAGAGCCGGGCGCGGCCGTACTCGTCGTTGGGTTCGCCGTCGGCCTCGCCGAGGTCGGGGAAGAGCCGGGCGAGGTGGCCCTCCAGCCCGGCGGCGGCCGCCTCCAGCTCGCGGCCCAGGTTGCGGTGCAGCTGGCGCAGCGCGGTGGCCAGCGGCGCGTACGGCAGACCCTCGGAGCCCACCTCCAGGCAGCTGCCGAGTGTGGTGACGGCGGTGGGCCCGCTGGTGGCGGCCTGCTGGAGGAACTCCTCCAGCAGTCGGGTCTTGCCGACGCCGGCCTCACCACCGATCAGTACCGCCTGCGGGTCGCCCTCCTCGGCCCGGCGCAGCGCGGTGACCAGGGAGCTGATCTCGGTGCCGCGGCCGACGAAGACGGGACTCACCGATATCTGCTGCATGGGGGTGAGCATGCCACAGCGCTCGGCGGCGGGCCGAGCCGTTATCCCGTTCCCCGGACGGCCGCAGGGGGAGGCGCCGTTGGCGTCCTCCCCCTGCGTGACCCGGGCGGTGGCCGGGTCGTGCCGGTCTGTCAGCATTCGTGAAGTCGGGCCGGGCGCCGCTCTCCGGTGGCGGCGGTGGTGCGTCCCGAGGTGGTCAGCCGGCGGACCAGTCCGGGGCGCTGCGCCCGGCCGGCCCGGCGGGCGGCCTCGGCCTGGCGGACCAGGCGCCGGTGTCCGGCCTGCTGCTGGAGTTCCTGGGCCCGGTGCTGGATGAGCTGGTACTCGATCATGGTGTTCCCCTCGTTCCGGGACCGTGTGTCCCGGTCTCTGCTCCGGGTGTCTGTCCCGGTCTTCCGTCTGAGAACAGCCTCCTCGCCCAGGGGGGTGCGCCACATCGGCAGCCTGCCGCATCTTCCGGGCCGTCAGGGCCTTAGGCACGCGCGGCCGGGGAACGGCGAAGGCCCGGATCCGCCCCGTGGGGGGACGGATCCGGGCCTTAGTGCCCTGCGGCCCGCTCGGGCGGGCTAAGGCGGGGCCGGCTGCTCCCTAAGGAGCCTTAGGAGCCTCAGGGGCTGCCTCAGGCCGGGCCCTCGGTGCCTACTGGCCTTCGACGCCCAGCCGCTCCAGGATCAGGTCCTTGACGCGGGCGGCGTCGGCCTGGCCGCGGGTGGCCTTCATGACCGCGCCGACCAGCGCGCCGACGGCGGCGACCTTGCCGTCGCGGATCTTGTCCGCGACGGCGGCGTTCTCGGCGATGGCCTGGTCGACGGCAGCGCCGAGCGCGGAGTCGTCCGAGACGACGGCCAGGCCGCGGTTGGCGACGACCTCGTCCGGTTCGCCCTCGCCGGCCAGCACGGCCTCGATGACCTGGCGGGCCAGCTTGTCGTTGAGCTTGCCCTCCGCGACCAGCGCGGTGACCCGGGCCACCTGGGCGGGAGTGATCGGCTGCTCGGCGAGGTCGGTGCCGGTCTCGTTGGCGCGGCGGGCCAGCTCGCCCATCCACCACTTGCGGGCCTGGTCGGCGGGCGCGCCGGCGGCGATGGTCTCCAGGATCGGCTGGACGGCGCCGGCGTTCAGCACCGACTGCATGTCCTTGTCCGACAGGCCCCACTCGCCCTGGAGGCGGGCGCGGCGCACCCGGGGCAGCTCGGGCAGCTCGGCGCGCAGCTCCTCGACCCACTCGCGGGAGGGCGCGATCGGCACCAGGTCCGGCTCGGGGAAGTAGCGGTAGTCCTCGGCGTTGTCCTTGATCCGGCCGGCCGTGGTCGAGCCGTCCTCCTCGTGGAAGTGCCGGGTCTCCTGGATGATCGTGCCGCCGTCGGTCAGCACGGTGGCGTGCCGCATGATCTCGAAGCGGGCCGCGCGCTCCACCGAGCGCAGCGAGTTGACGTTCTTGGTCTCCGAACGGGTGCCGAACTTCTCGGTGCCGTGCGGGCGCAGCGACAGGTTGACGTCGCAGCGCATCTGGCCCTTGTCCATCCGGGCCTCGGAGACGCCCAGCGCCTTGATCAGCTCGCGCAGCTCGGCGACGTACGCCTTGGCGACCTCGGGGGCCCGGACGCCGGCGCCCTCGATCGGCTTGGTGACGATCTCGATCAGCGGGATGCCGGCCCGGTTGTAGTCGAGCAGCGAGTGCGAGGCGCCGTGGATGCGGCCGGTCGCGCCACCGATGTGCGAGGACTTGCCGGTGTCCTCCTCCATGTGGGCGCGCTCGATCTCGACCCGGAAGGTCTCGCCGTCCTCCAGCTGGACGTCGAGGTAGCCGTTGAAGGCGATCGGCTCGTCGTACTGCGAGGTCTGGAAGTTCTTCGGCATGTCCGGGTAGAAGTAGTTCTTCCGGGCGAACCGGCACCACTGGGCGATCTCGCAGTTCAGCGCCAGGCCGATCTTGACGGCCGACTCCACGCCGATCGCGTTGACCACCGGCAGCGAGCCGGGCAGGCCCAGGCAGGTCGGGCAGACCTGGGAGTTGGGCTCGGCGCCCAGCTCGGTGGAGCACCCGCAGAACATCTTGGTCTTGGTGCCCAGCTCGACGTGGACCTCAAGGCCCATCACCGGGTCGTACGACGCGAGAGCGTCCTCGTAGGAGACCAGGTTACTGACGCTCACAGCGTCCCCTTCACTAAAAGTCTTGGGAGGTACGGGCCCGGCCCCTGTGCGGGGGCCGGGCCTGACGGGCGCTCAGCCCAGCAGCACGTCGTCGTCGCCGAGCCGCTTGAGCTCACGGACCAGCAGGGCGGTGCCGGTGACCAGGGCCAGGGCTCCGACCAGGGCGTTGACCAGCTTCAGGGTGTCCTGCTCGCCGCGGGCCTTCTTGACGTCCTTGACGATCGAGACCGCGCCGAAGGCGCTGGTACCGATGGACAGCCACAGGCCGGGCTTGCTGTGCTTGAAGCCCTTGGCCTTCTCGATCTTGCTCACAGTGCCGGTGCCTCCTCCAGCAGGGGGTGCCCCCACTTGTCGTTGAGTGCGGCCTCGACGGCGCCGCCCACGCGGTACAGGCGGTCGTCCGCCATCGCGGGTGCGATGATCTGCAGGCCGACCGGGAGATTGTCCTCCGGGGCGAGGCCGCAGGGCAGCGACATGGCCGCGTTGCCCGCCAGGTTGGACGGAATCGTGCACAGGTCGGCCAGGTACATCGCCATCGGGTCGTCGGCGCGCTCGCCGATCGGGAAGGCGGTGGTCGGCGTGGTCGGCGAGACGAGCGCGTCGACACCGGCGAACGCCGCGTCGAAGTCCCGCGAGATCAGCGTGCGGACCTTCTGGGCCGAGCCGTAGTAGGCGTCGTAGTAACCCGAGGAGAGCGCGTACGTGCCCAGGATGATGCGGCGCTTGACCTCGGGGCCGAAACCGGCCTCGCGGGTCAGGGCGGTGACGTCCTCGGCGGAGCGGGTGCCGTCGTCGCCGACCCGAAGGCCGTAGCGCATCGCGTCGAAGCGGGCCAGGTTGGAGGAGGCCTCGCTCGGCGCGATCAGGTAGTACGCCGGGAGCGCCAGGGTGAAGGACGGGCAGGAGACCTCCACGACCTCGGCGCCCAGCTCGCGCAGCAGCTCCACCGACTCGTTGAAGCGCTGCATCACGCCGGCCTGGTAGCCCTCGCCGGCGAACTCCTTGACCACGCCGATCCGCATGCCGCGCACGTCACGCAGCTTCGCGGCACCGACCACGTCCGGGACGGGCGCGTTGATCGAGGTGGAGTCCATCGGGTCGTACCCAGCGATCGCCTCGTGCAGCAGGGCGGCGTCGAGGACGGTACGGGCGCAGGGGCCGCCCTGGTCCAGCGAGGAGGAGAACGCGACCAGGCCGTACCGGGAGACCGACCCGTAGGTGGGCTTCACGCCGACGGTGCCGGTGACGGCGCCGGGCTGGCGGATCGAGCCGCCGGTGTCGGTGCCGATCGCCAGCGGGGCCTCGAAGGCGGCCAGTGCCGCGGCCGAGCCGCCGCCGGAGCCGCCGGGGATGCGGGTGAGGTCCCACGGGTTGCCGGTCGGACCGAAGGCGCTGTTCTCGGTGGAGGACCCCATGGCGAACTCGTCCATGTTGGTCTTGCCGAGGATGACCACGCCGGCGTCCTTCAGACGGCTGGTCAGCGTGGCGTCGTACGGCGGGATCCAGCCTTCGAGGATCTTGGAGCCGCAGGTGGTCGGGACACCCTTGGTGGTGAAGACGTCCTTGAGCGCGAGCGGGACGCCGGCCAGCGGGCCCAGCTCCTCGCCCTTGGCGCGCTTGGCGTCCACGGCGCGGGCGGCGCCCAGCGCACCCTCGGTGTCCACGTGCAGGAAGGCGTTGACCTTCTTGTCGACGGCGTCGATGCGGTCCAGGTGCGCCTGGGCGACCTCGACGGCGCTGACCTCACCGGAGGCGATCGCGGTGGCCGTCTCGGCGGCGGTGAAGCGGATGAGATCGGTCATGGTGATCAGTCCTCCCCGAGGATCTGGGGCACACGGAAGCGCTGCTCCTCGGCGGCGGGGGCGCCGGACAGCGCCTGCTCCGGGGTGAGCGAGGGCCGCACCTCGTCCGCGCGCATGACGTTGGTCAGCGGCAGCGGGTGGGAGGTCGGCGGGACGTCCTGTCCGGCGACCTCGGAAACGCGGGCGACCGCGCCGATGATCACGTCGAGCTGCTCGGCGAAGTGGTCCAGCTCTTCGGCCTGCAACTCCAGACGCGACAGCCGAGCGAGGTGGGCGACCTCCTCGCGCGTGATGCCAGGCATGCAGCGATCCTCAAGGTGAGTTCTGGTGAGGCCGGGTCCGCGGTCCCGCGGTGCCCGACCCGGACGGGAGCAGCCGCTCGGCGCTCCCGTCCTCTTGGTCTATGGGGCCCATCCTATGGGGCCCGGGCCGGGCACCGGCCACGGTTATCCCGCCGCCCGGCTCACTGCGGCGTGGTCGGCGCCGGAAACTCCACCTGGGCGGCGGCCTGGACGGCCTGCTGCACGGCCTTGATCACCGGCGGGAGGGCGGGCGGCAGCGCGGCCCGCGGAGCCATCCGCTCCACCGGCGGGGCGCCGGTGCGGTGCACCCGCAGCCAGGCGGTGGCCTGCTCGGCGGGCAGGGCCGCCGACACCAGCCAGCCCTGGACGGCGTCCACGCCCATGGCGTGCAGGCGCTCCCAGGTCTCGTCGTCCTCGACGCCCTCGGCGACCACCGTCAGCCCCAGCGAGTGCGCCAGCTCCACCGAGCAGCGCACCACGGCCGCGTCGTGGTCGTCGGCGACCATCCGGGAGACGAACGAGCGGTCGATCTTCAGCTCGCCGACCGGGAGGCTGCGCAGCCGCACCAGCGAGGAGTGGCCGGTGCCGAAGTCGTCCAGCGACATCCCCACGCCGTATCCGCGCAGCTCGGCCAGGGTGTCGGCGGCCCGCCGGGAGTCGTCGAGCAGCAGCCGCTCGGTGATCTCCAGCTGGAGGGCGTGGGCGGGCACGTGGTGGCGCACCAGGTGCCCGGCGACCCGCTGGGCGAAGCCCGGGTTGAGGACGTCGCGGGGGGAGACGTTGACGGCGACCTGCACCTGGAGCCCCTGCTCGCGCCAGTTGGCGAGCTGGCCGACGGCGGCCTCCAGCACGTAGTCCGTCAGCCGGGGCATCAGCCCGCTGGACTCCGCCAGCCCGACGAACTCGTCCGGGGAGACCCTGCCCTGGCCCGGGCGCTCCCAGCGCAGCAGCGCCTCCAGGCCCACCACCCGGCCGTCGAAGGCGACCTTGGGCTGGTAGTGCAGCTGCACCTCACCGGTCTCCAGGGCGCGGCGCAGATCACCGAGCAGCCCGATCCGGTACGGCGTGTCGACGTCCTGGGACTCGTGGTAGCACTCCACGCAGGTCCGCCCGCGCTGGGCGTGGCCCATCGCGACGTCCGCCCGGCGCAGCAGCTCCTCGGCGTCCTGGGCGTGCTCGGGGTAGACGCAGACGCCGGCGCTGGCCTCCAGCACGAGCAGCAGGCCGTCGAGGCGGATCGGCGCGCCGAGCTCGGCGATCAGGGTCTTGGCGACCCGCTCCAGGGTGGCCGGGCAGCCGATGCCGGGCAGCAGCACGGCGAACTCGTCCCCGCCCATCCGGGCCACCACGGGCCGGCCGCCGCGCTGCTCGGCGGCCGGCAGGCCGGCGAAGACGTCGTCGACGGACTCGCCGCCGTGCCCGCTGTGCGCGCCGGGGCGCAGGGCCCGGTGCAGCCGGCGGGCGATGTGCACCAGCAGCCGGTCCCCGGCGGTATGGCCGAGCGTGTCGTTGAGGGAGCGGAACCGGTCGAGGTCCAGCAGGATCAGCCCGACGCTGTAGCCGTCGCCGTGGTCGGCGATCGCCTCCTGCGCCGCGATGAGTAACGCCTGACGGTTCGGCAGGTTGGTCAGCGGGTCGGTGAGCTGGTCCCGGGCGCGGTCCCGGGCCATCCGCCAGGCGGCGACCAGCACCGCCAGCGGCACCGCGAAGAGCGGGAGCAGCTCGGGCTCGTACCGGTAGACCAGGACGGCCAGCGGGATGAGCGGCGCGGCCCCGGCCAGCAGCACGCCGAGCAGCAGGACCGCCCCTGCCACCCCCTGCGGCGGGCGTGTGGGCGCGCCGCCGGTCGTACGATCCATAAGCCCTGTCCTCCGTCGGGCCCGCCCCGGTCAGGCCGCCTTACGGTGAGACACCGCGCCGGTGCCGGCGGCTGCCGGGCATGGAGCGCCCCGCGGAGACCGGCTCAGCCGGTGCCCCCACCCCTGCTGACACTCTGTTGCGCTCCAGGGTAAGCCGGGGCCCACCGCATGGGCAGACTTTCGGGCAACCGGGATCGCGCCACCGTCACGCGGTGCCGCGCAGTGAAAGAATGCCCGCTTTCGCTGCACGACACCCCGGTGACGACGCATCAGGACGATAACAACACCATCTCGTCAGGTGCCGTTCAGGTCAGGATTCGGTCGCCTCGGGCTCCGGGCGGCCCAGGTAGGCCCTGGCCGCGGCGGGACCCTGCCCCAGCAGGACCTCGAAGCCGGCGTCGTCCAGGACGGCCAGATTCAGCTGTACGGCCTTGTCGTACTTGGAGCCGGGGTTGTCGCCGACCACCACGAAGTCGGTCTTCTTGGACACCGAGCCCGTCACCTTGGCGCCGCGCGAGGTCAGCGCCTCCTTGGCGCCGTCCCTGGTGTGGCCGGTCAGCGTGCCGGTGACCACCACCGTCAGCCCCTCCAGCGGACGCGGGCCCGTCTGCTCGCCGCCCTCCTCGGTGAAGCGCACCCCGGCGGCCCGCCACTTCTCCAGGATCTCGCGGTGCCACTCCTCCTCGTGCCACTCCTTGATCGAGCGGGCGATGATCGGGCCGACCCCCTCGGCGGCCGCCAGCTCCTCCTCGGAGGCCGCGAAGATCCGGTCCAGGTCGCGGAACTCACGAGCCAGCGCCTGGGCGGCGACCGGGCCCACGTGCCGGATCGACAGGCCGTTGACGTACCGCCAGAGCGGGCGGTCCCTGGCCTTCTCCAGGTTCTCCAGCAGCAGGGTGGCCGTCTTCTTCGGCTCGCCCTTGTTGTTGGCGAAGAAGGTCATGACCTTCTCCTCGCCCGTCCTGTCGTCCAGCTTGGGCATACCGGACTTCTGGTCGCGGACCAGCACCTTGATCGGCAGCAGCTGGTCCATCGTCAGGCCGAAGATGTCCCCCTCGTTCCCGACCGGCGGCTCCTTGGGCTCCAGCGGCTGGGTGAGCGCGGTCGCGGCGACATAGCCCAGGCCGTCGATGTCCAGCGCCTCCCGGCCGCCGAGGTAGGCGATCCGCTCGCGCACCTGGGCGGGGCAGAACCGGGCGTTGGGGCAGCGCAGGTCGATGTCGCCCTCGGACATCGGCCGCAGCTCGGTGCCGCACTCGTGGCAGTGCGAGGGCATCACGAACTCCTGCTCGGTGCCGTCCCGCAAGTCCTCCACCGGGCCGAGGATCTCGGGGATGACGTCCCCCGCCTTGCGCAGCACCACGGTGTCCCCCAGCAGCACGCCCTTGGCCTTGACGATCTGCTGGTTGTGCAGCGTCGCGTACTGGACCATCGAGCCGGCCACCTTGACCGGCTCGGCCAGCACCGCGAACGGCGTGGCCCGGCCGGTGCGGCCGATGCCGACCTGGATGCGGGCCAGCTTGGCGGTGACCTCCTCCGGCGGGTACTTCCAGGCGATCGCCCAGCGCGGGGACTTGGAGGTGGAACCGAGCCGGCCCTGGAGCGCGATCTCGTCGACCTTGACGACCACGCCGTCGATCTCGTGCTCGACCGAGTGCCGCTGCTCGCCGTACTGCTTGATGAAGGCGCGGACCTCGTCCAGGGTGGAGACCACCCGGTTGTGCCTGGCGGTGGGCAGGCCCCAGTCGCGCAGCAGCTGGTAGGCGTGCGAGAGGCAGTCGATGTCGAAGCCGGCCCGGGCGCCGATGCCGTGCACCACCATGTGCAGCGGCCGGGAGGCGGTGACCAGCGGGTCCTTCTGGCGCAGCGAGCCCGCGGCGGCGTTGCGCGGGTTGGCGAACAGCTTCAGCAGGGCGTGCGGGCGCCTGCCCTCCCTGGCGCGCTCCTCGTTCTCCTGCCGGCGGCGCTCGTTCTCCGCCGCCAGCTGGCCGTTGAGCTCCGCGAAGGCCTCGGTGGGCAGGTAGACCTCGCCGCGGATCTCCACCAGCTCGGGGATGTCCTCGCCCGCCAGCTGGTGCGGGATCTCCTTGATGGTGCGGACGTTGGCGGTGATGTCCTCGCCCACCCGGCCGGTGCCGCGGGTGGCGGCCAGCACCAGCCGGCCCCGCTCGTAGGTCAGGTTCACGGCCAGGCCGTCCACCTTGAGCTCACAGAGGTAGTGGTACTCCGCCCCGGCCAGCTCACGGGCGACCCGCTCGGCCCAGGCGGCGAGCTCCTCGTCGTCCATCGCGTTGTCCAGGCTCAGCAGCCGCTCGCGGTGCTCCACCTTGGCAAAGCCCTCGGCCGCCGCGCCACCGACCTTCTGGGAGGGCGAGTCCGGGGTGACCAGGACGGGATGCCCGGCCTCGATCGCCTCCAGCTCGCGCATCAGCGCATCGAACTCGGCGTCGCTGACGACCGGCGCGTCCTGCTCGTAGTACCGGGCGCGGTGCTCCTCGATCTCGGCCGCCAGCTCGGCGTGCCGCTTGCGCACCTCCGCCGGGACCTCTTCCCAGCCCTCGACAGCCGCCACCGTACGCCTCCTACCGTCTCACTCCGGATTGTCCACCAGGCTCTGCGCCGCCCTCACGCTGAGTGACATCGCCTTGCGCGCGTACGCGGGGCTCGCCCCCGCCAGCCCGCAGGTCGGTGTCACCAGCACCCGGCGGCCCAGCAGCTCCGGGGCCAGCCCGAGCCTGCGCCACAACGTCCTGACACCCTGGACACTACCGGCCGGGTCCGACAATCCGAGGTCGGTGGAGGGCACCACACCGGCCAGGATGCGGGTGCCCGCCTCGACCGCCTCACCCAGGTCGTCGTCCTCACGCTCCGTCAGGAGTGAGAAGTCCAGGGACACTCCGGCCACCCCGGCCCGGCGCAGCAGCGGGATCGGCACCCCCGGGGCGCAGGAGTGCACCACCACCGGCACGTCCACTCCCCGCACCACCCCGCGCAGCACCTCCTCGGCGACCTGGCGGTCCACCGCGCGCAGCCGCTGGAAGCCACTGGCGGTCCTCACCGAACCGGCCAGCACGGCGGGCAGCGAGGGCTCGTCCAGCTGGAGCACGAGCTGCGCGCCCGGGATGCGCCGGCGGACGTCCTCCAGGTGGCGGCGCAGGCCCTCGGTAAGGGACTCGGCGATGCCCCGGCAGGCCCCCGGGTCGCGCAGCGCCTTCTCGCCGCTGCGCAGCTCGATCGAGGCCGCCAGCGTCCACGGCCCGACGGCCTGGAGCTTGAGCGCGCCCCGGTACCCCTGGGTGAACTCCTCCAGGGCGTCCAGGTCCTCACCGAGCCAGGAGTGCGCCCGCTTGGTGTCCCGGCCCGGCCGGTCGGCGAAGCGCCAGCCGCTGGGCTCGGTCTGGGCGAACAGCTCGACCAGGAGGCCGGCCCCGCGCCCGATCATGTCGGCGCCGGGCCCGCGCGCGGGCAGCTCCGGCAGGTGCGGCAGCTGCTCCAGCGCGCCGACGGAGGTCTTGGCGGCCTCCCGCGCGTCGGTACCGGGCATCGAGCCGACGCCGGTGGCGGCGCCGTGCAGGTCGGGGAAGACGAGTTCGGTGGTCACGCCGCCGAGCCTAGCCAGTCCTGCGCCCTGGTCGCGCCCACCAGCGCCTTCACTATCGCTCCGCCCCTTCCGGCCAGAGCACCCGCACAGGAACCCGACGCCGCTCGGCGTACGCCACGACATCGGCGGTGCCTCCGTAGCCCCAGGCGGGCTTCCCGTCCCACACGGCCAGCAGCAGGTCGGACAGGCCCACGAGAATCTCACTGCCCGCCATGTGCGCGGCCGAGTCGGACTCCGCCATGCCGGTGTGATGGATCTCGGCGGCCTGCCGCAGCAATCGGTCGTAGAGCGGGCGATGGCCTTCAGGAAGACCATCTCGGTATCCGTCGGCGGGAATGACCACCTCCAGCCGTCCCCCGCGCTCCAGCACCGCCTCCGCGAACCACGCGTCGGGGCCATCCGCGATGCACGACACTCCGACCAGCTCGGTGCCCAGCCCCTCGACCGTTTCGTCCAACAGCCGTCGTACCCGCTGCTCCACCGCCTCGCCGAGCCCCCGATGGCCGGTGATGCCCACTCGCATGTCTCCTCCTACAGGTACATGTCTCCTACAGGTGCACGTCACGCATGCGCTCGTCGAACTCGCGTACCGCCTTCGGCGGCGACGCCGTGGCGAGCGTACGACGCAGCGCCCTGGCCCGGTCCACGATCCGGCCGGGCCGGTACTGCAGGCCCGTGTCGAGCGCCCGGCCGGCGAGTGCGAACGCCGCTTCCAGCCGCCCTGCCGCAAGGTGCCCGGCTGCGACGTCCAGGACCAGAAGCGCCCGCTGCTTGGCGTGCCCGGTAGCCAGTGCTGCGGCGTCCTCACCGAGCACCCACTCGGGCTCACCGAGCCGGGCGCCGCATGTCACCCTGCACGCGGCTACCTTGGACTCGTCGAACGTGAACACCCATGGCCACGGTGGAGCGCCCTCTCGCCGGGCTGCGGCCGCGCCGCTGCGGACCAACGCCCGGTCCGCGGAGCGGAGATCACCAGCGGCTGCATGGGCCAGCGCCTCCACCGAGCTGAGCCACGCGTCGGCGATCACCGGCGTTCTCGTACCAAGAGACTTCCGGGCCACACAAGCCAGGCTCAGCGCCTGCGCGGCATTGCCGGCATGGGCCTCGAACTGGGCGAGGCTCCCGGTCTGGTAGGCGGCCAGTAGTGGGTCCTTCGCCGCCTTCGCCGCTCTGATCGCCTGCCCGTACCAGGTACGCGCCGAGCCGTGGTCTCCCATGTCCCAGGCCAACCACCCGGCGAGACTGGCTGCCTCGCTCCCGACGGCCGCCAGCCTCGAACGTTCTCCGCCATTGCTGCTCAGCCGCTGGATCAGCTGGATATGTCCACGCACGGCGTCCGCAAGATCCCGCGACGAGATAGAGCCGTCGAGACGTCGGTACGCCATGGTGCCCAGCTGGAGTGCCGACGCCTGCCCGGTTCCAGGGGAGCCGGGAAGGGCGGCCAGAACCGGGGTCGCCACCACTGCGGCGACCCCACCCAGAAGCTGGCGTCGTTCCACTGGATCTGCCCCTGCCGCGCTGTCCGCCAGACCGAGGAATCCGGCGGAGATGTGCAGATGAGCCGCAGCCCTGCCAAGCAGCAGCATGTCGTATGCCCCAGCCGAGCCGTGTGTCTCCATCCGGAAAACCGCCGACTGAGAGAGGCCCAGGGCTTCGCCGAGCTGGAGCTGGGTCAACCGCTTCTCCTTGCGGCTCAGCTCGATCACGCGACCGTAGTCCCCCGCCCGTGATGCGTCCCGGATCTCCCGCTGCCAGTCCATCAGAGCCACCCCGCCGATCCCCACCCGTATGCACCCGACGCATACCCACATGCGCATCCTGCTTAGGCGACGGCCCCACGCCAGTGACCGGAAGTTGACTGTGCGTCACCGATCTGTGAAAGGGACCGCTCATGACGACCGTAGCGAGCCGACCGTCCGCCACCGTGAAGCCCGCATCGACATTCCTGCCGTACCGGCCCGAATCCGCGGCGGCGGCCCGCAGACTCGTACGCGACAAGCTGATCGAGTGGGGCATGGACAACCTGGCGGACGATGCCCAGGTGATCGTGAGCGAGCTGGCCACCAATGCCGCCAAGACCGGCCGTCAACGCCGTATGTGCGTCACCATCCGCCGCCACACCCCGCATACCGTCCGCATCGCCGTCCGCGACGGCTCACGGACACTGCCAGTACTGATCCAGTCCGAGGACGAGGATGCCGAGTCCGGCCGTGGGCTGAGCCTGGTCAACCGGTTGACCCATGGGCGCTGGGGAGCTACTCCCGAACCACTCGGCAAGACCACCTGGGCCGAGTTGCCCACCTGAGAACCGTCCCACGCTGATGGGGCGGACTCCCAGGGGGCGGCCGACGGAGGAGCGACACCATGAGTCCCGGCCGGTGAGAGGCCGGCTCAGCGGCCGGGCCGCACCGTGATCTCGGTGATCACCGCGTCGCGGGGCAGGTCGAGGGCGGCCAGGATGGCCGTGGCCACCGAGCCCGGGTCGATCCAGCGCTCCGGGTCGTACTCGGCGCCCTCCTGCTGGTGCACCTTGACCTGCATGGCGGTGGCCGTCCGGCCCGGGTACACCGAGGTGACCCGGACGCCGTTGCCCTGCTCCTCGGCCCGCAGCGAGTCCGCGAGCGCCCGCAGGCCGAACTTGCTGGCCGCGTAGCCGGCCCAGTTGGCGTGCGCCATCAGCCCGGCGCCGGAGTTGACGAAGACCACGTGCCCGCGGACCAGCCGCACCGAGGGCAGCACCAGGCGGGTCAGCTCGGCGGGGGCCACCAGGTTGACGTTCAGCTGCTCCTGCCAGGCCTTGACCGGGAGGTCCCCGACCTCGCCGAGCTGCACCACCCCGGCGATGTGCAGCAGCGAGTCGATCTCCACGGGCAGTTCCTGCTGGCCCAGCATCCAGGAGAGCTTCGCGGGGTCGGCGAGGTCGGCCACGATCGTCCGGGCGGTGGGGAAGCGCTCGCGCAGCTCGGCGGCGCGCCGGGCGTTGCGGGCGAACAGCCAGATGTCCTCGCCCCGTTCGGCCAGACGCCGCGCGACGACGGCGCCGATGCCCGACCCGGCTCCGGTGATCAGATGATTTCCCATGATCCGAAGCTTCTCAGATCCCCGTGCCGAGGTGGGTGAACACCTCGGCGGGCTCGGTGGCGAAGGTGATCAGCTCGCCGAGCGGGCGGGGCAGGAAGCCCTCGGCGTCCATCCGCTCCAGCTGGGTGCGCAGGCCGTCGTAGAAGCCCGCGGTGTCCAGGACGACCACGGGCTTGTCGTGCAGGGCGTGCTTCTTCAGCTCCAGCACCTCGGTGACCTCGTCCAGCGTGCCGAGGCCGCCGACCAGTACGACCACCGCGTCGGCGCGCATCAGCAGCTGCGCCTTGCGCTCGGCGAGGTCGCGGGTCATCACCAGCTCGTCGGCGCCCTGGTAGCCCTTGTGGGCCAGGAGCTCGACCAGGACGCCGACCAGCTTGCCGCCGGCCGCCTTCACGTGGTCGGCGAGCAGCCCCATCAGGCCGGCGTCGGAACCGCCCCAGACCAGGGTGTGCCCGCCCTCGCCGAGCAGTCGGGCGAACTCGGCGGCCGGGGCGGTGTAGCGCTCGTCGAGCGAGTACGCGGAGCAGAAGACGCAGATATTCATGATGGGCACTGGTCTATCACGCGCGACCGGGGCCGATCATCCGCATTCCGGGCCCGGGACGACCCCGGGGCGGGCGGCGCTCAGGCCGGGACGGGCCGCCGCTCGGTGCTCGCGATGGTGGCCGAGCCCACCACCCGGGTGCCGTCGTAGAGCACCACGGCCTGGCCCGGCGCGATGCCCCGGGCCGGGGTGTCGAGCTCGACCCGCAGCTCGCCGTCGACGAGGGCGGACGTGACCGGCACCTCCTCGCCGTGGGCACGCAGCTGGGCGGTGTAGCGGCCGTCGGCGGCGGGCGTACCGCCGCACCAGCGGGGCCGGATCGCGGTGAGCGCCAGCACGTCCAGGCCCTCGGCCGGCCCGACGGTGACGGTGTTGTTCACCGGCGAGATGTCCAGCACGTAGCGGGGCTTGCCGTCGGCGGCGGGGCGGCCGATCCGCAGGCCCTTGCGCTGGCCGATGGTGAAGCCGTACGCGCCGTCGTGCTCGCCGAGCTTGGTGCCGTCGGTGTCGACGATGTCGCCGGTGGCGGTGCCCAGGTGCCGGGCCAGGAAGCCCTGGGTGTCACCGTCGGCGATGAAGCAGATGTCGTGGCTGTCGGGCTTCTTGGCGACGGCCAGGCCCCGGCGCTCGGCCTCCGCGCGGATGACGTCCTTGGTGGTGTCGCCGAGCGGGAAGAGCGAGTGGGCGAGCTGGTCGGCGTCGAGCACGCCGAGGACGTACGACTGGTCCTTGGCGATGTCCACGGCGCGGTGCAGTTCGCGCTCGCCTCCGGGCAGGTCGACGATCCTGGCGTAGTGGCCGGTGCAGACGGCGTCGAAGCCGAGCGCGATCGCCTTGTCCAGCAGCGCGGCGAACTTGATCTTCTCGTTGCAGCGCAGGCACGGGTTGGGGGTGCGGCCGGCCGCGTACTCGGCGACGAAGTCGTCGATCACGTCCTCGCGGAAGCGCTCGGCGAGGTCCCAGACGTAGAAGGGGAGGCCGATCACGTCGGCGGCCCGGCGGGCGTCCCGGGAGTCCTCGATGGTGCAGCAGCCGCGCGCGCCGGTGCGGAAGGACTGCGGGTTGGACGACAACGCCAGGTGCACGCCCGTGACCTCGTGCCCCGCCTCGGCGGCACGGGCGGCGGCGACGGCGGAGTCCACCCCGCCGGACATCGCGGCCAGCACGCGAAGGCGTCGCCCGCCTGCGGCGTCGAGCGGGCTCGGACCAGTGGGGGCACCCGGGAAGTCAGTCATGATGTTTCCAAGAGTACGTGGTGCCCGCCCGCGCCTCGCCGGGGTTTCGGCCCACCCCGCCCGCCCGGCGTCGCGCGCCCGGCGGGAACCGTCGGACGGGCCCTAGCGGCGGGCGGCCGCCGCCAGCCCGGCGTTGCGGGCGCGCAGCACGGCGGGGCCGATCGCGGCGGCGAGCGCCGCGACGTCCGCCGAGCTCGAGGTGTGGCCGAGCGAGAAGCGCAGCGAGGCCCGGGCCGAGTGCGGATCCACCCCCATCGCCAGCAGGACGTGGCTGGGCTGCGGGACACCGGCCGAGCAGGCCGAGCCGGTCGAGCACTCGATGCCCTGGGCGTCCAGCAGCATCAGCAGCGCGTCGCCCTCGCAGCCGGGGAAGGAGAAGTGGGCGTTGGCGGGCAGCCGCCCGCCGGGTGTCGGGTCGCCGTTGAGCACCGCGTCGGGGACGGCGGAGAGCACCGCGGCGGTCAGCCGGTCGCGCAGCGCGGCCACCGTGGCGGCGTGCTCGGCCCGGCGGGTGACGGCGATCTGGGCGGCGGCCGCGAAGCCCGCGGCGGCCGGGGCGTCCAGGGTGCCGGAGCGGACGTCCCGCTCCTGTCCGCCGCCGTGCAGCAGCGGTACGGGGGCGGCTCCGCGCGAGAGCAGCAGGGCGCCGATGCCGAACGGGCCACCGATCTTGTGCCCGGTGACGGTCAGTGCGGTCAGGCCCGACTCGGCGAAGGAGACCGGGACCTGACCCAGCGCCTGCACCGCGTCCGCGTGCATCGGGATGCCGTACTCCGCCGCCACGGCGGCGAGTTCGGTGACCGGCTGGATGGTGCCGACCTCGTTGTTGGCCCACATCACGGTGACCAGCGCGACCGAGGCCGGGTCGCGCTCGATGGCCTCGCGCAGCGCGGCGGGGTGCACCCGGCCCTGCGGGTCGACCGGCAGGTACTCCACCAGGGCGCCCTCGTGCTCGGAGAGCCAGTGCACGGCGTCCAGCACCGCGTGGTGCTCGACCGGGCTGCACAGCACCCGGCTGCGGGCCGGATCCCCGTCGCGCCGGGCCCAGAACAGGCCCTTGACCGCGAGGTTGTCCGACTCGGTACCGCCGCCGGTGAGGACGATCTCGCTCGGGCGGGCGCCCAGCGACTCCGCCAGCGACTCGCGGGACTCCTCCACCACCCGCCGGGCCCGTCGGCCGGCGGCGTGCAGGGAGGAGGCGTTGCCGACGACACCGAGGTGCGCCGTCATCGCGGCGATCGCCTCGGGCAGCATCGGCGTGGTCGCCGCGTGGTCCAGGTATGCCATAACCCGCTAATTGTAGGGGCCGTCGCGGCCTCCCCCGGCCGGTGGGCCGCAGAGGGTCACGATTCGGCCATTGCCCCGCCGCCGCGCGCCCCCTGACCCGCTGCCTCGCTCGGCGGGGCCCCGTGCTCCGTCTCGGTGCCCACCGAGGCCGCCGCGGCAGCCGGGCGGCGCGGCCGCTGCCCGAACTGCTCTGCACCGCCGAGGCGATCTCGTTGGCGTACGGCGGCGCGCCTACTCCTCGCCGGCGCGAGAACTCCTGCGGTGCCAGGCCCGCGGCGCCCGCCAGCCGTACTTGAGCGCCAGCATCCGCAGGCCGAAGGCGGTGAGGGCGGCGGCCGTGCCGGTGGCCGCGGTCAGATGGTCCTGGCCGATCAGGACGACCACCATCGCGGAGCCGATCAGTGCCGGCACGGCGTAGATCTCGCGGTCCCAGCGCAGCAGCGAGGGGATCTCCTGCGCGAGCACGTCGCGCATCACGCCGCCGCCGGCCGCGGTGACCATCCCGAGGGCGACCGAGGCGACCGCGCCCAGGCCGTAGTCGTGCGCCTTCGCGGTGCCGGTGACGCAGAACAGGCCGAGCCCGAGCGCGTCCAGGGTCTGCACGCTGCGGTTGATCCGCTCCACCTGCGGGTGCAGGAAGAACACCACCAGACCGGCCACCAGCGGGGTGGAGAAGTACCCCAGGTTGGTGAACGCCGCGACCGGTGTGGCCCCGATGACCAGGTCCCGCATCACCCCGCCGCCGAGAGCGGTGACCTCGGCGAGCACACAGATTCCGAAGATGTCCATGTTCTTGCGCACGGCCAGCAGGCCGCCGGAGAGGGCGAAGACGAAGATGCCTATCAGGTCCAGCGTCTGCTGGACGTCGGGGGCGAAGATCTGGGATGTCACCGTCCAATATGTACCTGCTGTCCGCAAGCAAGGCGCTATGCACCCCCCATCCCCCGGCGGGACGCGGGTCCGTGAGGTCGCGGTTCGAGCAAGATCTGCTACCGATCCGCCCTCCTCACCAGCGCGATCACGGACGGACACAGGTAGTCGGCTAGCCTCCAGCATGTGAATGTCACTGAGCAGCCACCGACGCGGCAGACCGTCGGGACCTCGAACTCGAAGAAGCCCGCTGCGGGCCGGACCGGCGCGCGATTCGGCTGGCTGGACGCCCTGCGCGGAATAGCGGCGCTGGTGGTCGCGTGCTACCACTTCAACGTGCCGTTCCTGATCCCGTACGGCACCTGGGTCGGCGACCGCTTCGACTACGGCATCTTCGCGGTCGTGCTGTTCTTCCTGGTCAGTGGCTACATCGTGCCGGCCTCTCTGGAGCGCCGCGGCGATGTGCGGGGCTTCTGGGTCGGCCGGCTGTTCCGGATCTACCCCGTGCTCATCGTGATCATCGTGGCCTCGCTGGCCGTCCTTCCGCGGGCCTACGCCGCCGTGCAGGGCTACGCGTTCGACCACTCGCTGCTGGCCACCGCCGCCAACGGGCTGATGCTGCACGAGATGCTGGCGGTGCCCAGCGTGCTCGGTGTGATGTGGACCCTCTCCTACGAGATGGTCTTCTACTACTTCGTCTCGGCGCTGTTCGTGCTGGGCTGGCACCGCAAGAGCACCTCGATCGCCATCGGCTTCGCCACCGTGGCACTGCTGCTGGGCGCAGCGATCGCCCCGACGATGATCTCCGTCGACGAGCTGTCCACCCGCCACCTGGTGCTGGGCGCCGGCGTGGTCGTGGTGATGGGCATGGCCTGCGTGCTGAGCGGCAACGACGCGCTCACCCGGACGGGCGCCCTGCTGCTGGGCGGGCTCGGCCTGCTGCTGGCCTTCACCAACGCCCGCGCCACCGTCTTCGAGACCATGATGATCTTCGCGACGATGTTCTGCGGCACGGTGCTCTACCGCGTCCAGCACGGCCAGATCGAGCGCCTGCACGCCGTGATGGCCTGCGGGTTCGTGATGGTGGCCGGCTTCCTGGTGGGCGTGATGTACAACAACGGTTCGGCGCTGTGGCGGACCTGGACCGTGAGCTGGATGGCCTGGTCCTACGCGTACGTCGGGGCGTGGGCGGTGTTCCTGCTCGGGATGGCGCTGCGCAACCGCCGCTTCCCGCGGGTGCTCACCTGGCTCGGCACCGTCAGCTACTCGGTGTACCTGGTGCACATCCCGGTGATCCACGCGATGGCCTGGCTGCTCAAGGACCAGCAGTTCCCCAAGCACGGCTTCGGCAAGTTCATCCCGACCGCGATCTTCCTGACCTCGGTGCTGGTGCTCAGCTACCTGACCCACCGCTTCCTGGAGCTGCCCGGGCAGAAGCTCGGCAACCGTCTGCTGAAGGCCTTGTCCGCCCGTACGGCCCGCTCGCGCGCCGCCGTCGGCGCCGCGGCCGAGGAGCCGGCGCAGGCTCTCGCGCCCCGCGAGGAGCAGGTGCCGGCACGGGCCCAGTAGGGCCGTGTTGCCGGCGGGGCCTGTCAGCCCGGCCGGCAACACCGAAGGGGCGCCCCCGCTGCGGGGGCGCCCCTTCTCGCGCTGTCGGATCCGCCGGTCAGGCCGGCGTCTTCTCGGGGGTGTCGTGGTTCTCCGGGAAGTGGCAGGCCACCTGGTGCCCGGTCTTCAGGGCCACCAGCGGCGGCTCCTGCGAGGTGCAGACGTCCTGCGCCTTCCAGCACCGGGTGCGGAAGCGGCAGCCGCTCGGCGGGTTGATCGGCGAGGGCACGTCACCGGTGAGCAGGATCCGCTCACGCCCGCCCCGCTCCTTGCGCCGCGGGTCCGGCACCGGCACCGCAGACATCAGGGCGGTGGTGTACGGGTGCAGCGGCGCCCGGTAGAGCGAGTCCCGGTCGGCGATCTCGACGATCTTGCCGAGGTACATCACCGCGACCCGGTCGGAGACGTGCCGGACCACCGAGAGGTCGTGCGCGATGATCAGGTACGTCAGGCCCAGCTCCCGCTGGAGGTCGTCCAGCAGGTTGACCACCTGCGCCTGGATCGAGACGTCCAGCGCCGAGACCGGCTCGTCCGCGACGATCATCTTGGGCCGCAGGGCCAGCGCTCGGGCGATGCCGATGCGCTGGCGCTGACCGCCGGAGAACTCGTGCGGGTAGCGGTTGTAGTGCTCGGGGCTGAGCCCGCACAGCTCCAGCAGCTCCTGGACCGCGCGCTTGGTGCCGTGCTCCGTCTGGACCTTCTGCAGCTTGAACGGCGCTCCGACGATGGTGCCGACGGTGTGCCGGGGGTTCAGCGAGGAGTACGGGTCCTGGAAGATCATCTGGATGTCGCGGCGCAGCGGCCGCATCGCCCCGACCCCGAGGTGGGTGATGTCGGTGCCCTCGAACTCGATCTTCCCGCCGGTCGGCTCGTCGAGCCGGGTGACCAGCCGGCCCATCGTCGACTTGCCACAGCCGGACTCGCCGACCACGCCCAGGGTCTCCCCCGCGTTGACCGTGAAGTCGATGCCGTCGACGGCCCGCACGGCACCGACCTGGCGCCGCAGCAGCCCCTTGGTGATCGGGAAGTGCCGGGTCAGGCCGGCCACCCGGAGCAGCGGCTCGCGATCGGGGGCGGGCGCGGGTGCGGGGATCGCCGCCGCCTGAGTGTCCGTCATGGGGTGTCTCCTGAAAGGTGGTGCGGGCTCACAGCCGGGGCGCGATCTCGTCGGCGAAGATCTGGTGCCGCTTGGCCGCCGGCAGGTGGCAGGCGGCCCAGTGGCCGCCGGCCTCGGAGCCGGTGGCCTCGACCAGGACGGGCACTTCGGACGAGGAGCGCCCGTCGGTCAGCTCCGCGTAGGGGCAGCGCGGGTGGAAAGCGCAGCCGCTCGGCACGTTGATCAGGCTGGGCGGGGTGCCCTTGACCGGGATCAGCCGCTCCTGGAGCTCCCGGTCCAGGCGGGGCATCGAGCCGAGCAGGCCCCAGGTGTAGGGGTGCTCGGGCGAGTCGAACAGCGTTGCGGCCGGCCCGCGTTCGATGCACTTGCCGCCGTACATCACCAGGATGTCGTCGGCGAGCTCGGCGACCACCCCGAGGTCGTGGGTGATGATGATGACGGCCGAGCCGAACTCCTGCTGGAGGTCGCGGATGAGGTCCAGGATCTGCGCCTGGACGGTGACGTCCAGGGCCGTGGTGGGCTCGTCGGCGATCAGCAGCGAGGGGTCGTTGACCAGGGCCATGGCGATCATCGCGCGCTGGCGCATGCCGCCGGAGAACTGGTGCGGGTAGTCGTCGACCCGGCGGTCGGGCTGCGGGATGCCGACCCGGTCGAGCATCTCGACCGCCCGCCGGCGGGCGGCGGCCTTCTTGGCCTCCGGATGGTGCACCCGGTAGGCCTCCACGATCTGCTGGCCGACCGTGTAGTACGGGTGCATCGCGGTCAGCGGATCCTGGAAGATCATCGCCATCGAGCGCCCGCGCAGCTGCCGCACCCGGTCCGGGTCGGCGCCGATCAGCTCCTCGCCGTCCAGGTGGATCTCGCCGGTGATCCGGGCCCGCTTGGAGCGGTGCAGGCCCATGATGCCCAGCGAGGTGACGGACTTGCCGGAGCCGGACTCGCCGACGATGCCGAGGGTCTTGCCGCGCTCCAGGTCGAAGCTGACCCCGTCGACGGACTTGACCAGGCCGTCGTCGGTGTCGAAGTGGATCCGCAGGTCGCGCACGGACAGGAAGCTGCCCCCGCCCGCGGGCTTCAGAAGGTCGGTCACGACAGCCTCACCCGGGGGTCGACAGCGGCGTACAGGAGGTCAACCAGCAGGTTGCAGATGACGATGAAGAACGCGGCGGTCAGCGTGACCCCGAGGACCTTGGGCAGGTCGTTGTCCCGGATCGCCGAGACCGCGTAGAAGCCGATGCCCTGCATGGAGAACACCTGCTCGGTGATCAGCGCACCGCCGAGCAGCAGACCGAGGTCCATGCCGAAGATGGTGATGATCGGGGTGAGCGCCGAGCGCAGGCCGTGCCGGACGATGACCTTCCGCTCGACCAGGCCCTTGGCGCGGGCCGTACGGATGTAGTCCTCGCTCATCGTCTCCAGCATTCCGGCGCGGGTGAGCCGGGCGTAGAGCGCGGAGTAGAGGAAGGCCAGCGAGACCCACGGCAGGACCAGGTTGCGGGCCCACATCAGCGGGTCGTCGGTGAAGTCGACGTAGGTCAGGTTGTCGAAGAGCGGCAGCTCGAAGCTGAACGCGGTGAGCAACAGCGCGCCGGTGAAGAAGATCGGCATCGAGACGCCGGCCAGTGCGACGCCCATGGATAGCCGGTCGAAGATCGACTTGGGCTTGAGGGCGGAGACCACACCGGTCGAGACACCGGAGAGCAGCCAGAGCACCGCCGCGCCGATGGCCAGTGAGAACGTCACCGGGATCCGCGAGGTGATCTCGGGCCAGACCTCGATGTGGTTCTTGAAGGAGTAGCCGAAGCACGGGACGTGGCAGGTGACCGGGTCGGGCCCGAACTTGTACTCGGCGCCGGAGACCAGCGCCTTGAGGAACCGCCCGTACTGCACGTACAGCGGCTGGTCGAACCCGAGGTTCTGCTTGACCGCGAGGACGGCCTCCGGGCTGGGGTTCTTGCCGACGTACTGGGCTGCCAGCTGGTCGGTGGTCTCGCCCGCCAGGGCCGGCAGCAGGAAGAAGATCGCGAAGGTGACCGCGCTGACCACGAGCAGCAGCAGGAGGGCCGCGAAGGTCCTTCGGATGATGTAGGCGAACATAGTCGGTCGGCTGCGGCGCCCCGCCGCCGACCCGGGGTCACCGGGTGGCGGCGGGGGCCGCTGCCTTCACCTGCCTTCAGGGGTGCGGAGCCAGGCTCTTACTTGTTGACACCGATGTTCAGGTAGTCGTACTGACCGGAGAAGGCCGGCGTCGAACCGACGTTGGTGGCGCTCGTCGGGCGGTACAGGAAGACCTTGTAGTAGGTCAGCGGCACGATGACCGCGGCCTCCATGGTCTTCTTGTCGATCTCGCCGTAGATCTTCTCGCGGGCGGCCCGGTCGGTGTTGCCGATCGCGTCGTCCAGCAGCTTGTTGATCGCGGGGTCGTTGAGCTGCGACAGGTTGGTGTTACCGGACTTCTTGATCGCCCGGCCGTCCACGACCTGCTGGAGGTAGCCGTAGCCGGTCGGCCAGTCGGCGCCCCACTGCATCATGATCAGGCCCGTGCCGTGCTCCTCGGTGAACTGCGGGACACCCGCGAAGTCCGAGAAGTACTTGCCCTGCGGGTACTGCTGGATGTCGACCTCGATGCCGACCTTCTTCAGCGCCGCCTGGATCGCGGTGGCCGAGGCGACCTCGGTGGAGCGGTCCTGGCGGGCCATGATGCTGGTCTTGAAGCCCTCCGGCTTGCCGCAGGCCTTCAGCGCGTCCTTGGCCTTGGCCTCGTCGCCCTTGTTGCCGTTGGTCGCGTAGAGGTCGAACTTCTGCTGGCCGGGGATGTCCGGGGGCAGCACGGTGGAGGCGATGTCACCGCGGATCGGGCCGCCGATCGCGGTCTGCACCGAGACCTTGTCGATCGCGTACTGGACGGCCTTGCGGCACTCCAGGTTGTCGAACGGCGCGACCTTGGTGTTGATCGCGGTGTAGACCAGCCGGCCGCCGTAGGCGTTGTCGGTCTGCGCCTTGAGCTTGGGGTCGGTGAGCAGCTTGGCCTGGGTCTGCGGGTCGACACCCTTGCCCGCCAGGTCGACCTGCGCGTTGCCGGCCAGCAGGTCCTGGTCGATGGTGCTCTGCGCGATCTTCAGCTTGAGCTGGATCTTGTCCGCCAGCTGCTTGCGGATCGGGTCGCTCTTGGCGTCCCAGTTGGTGTTCGGGACGAGCTCGACCTGCTTGCCGTCCTCGTAGCTGGAGAACTTGTAGCTGCCGGAGGACACGATGTGCTTCACGTAGTCCGCGCCGGTGTCCTTCGCCTGCGGCACCGGCACCGTCTGCGGCGCGCTGACCAGGTAGTCGAAGTCCGCGAACGGCTGCTTCAGGTGGAAGACGATGGTGGTGTCGTCCGGGGTCTCGATGGACTTCAGGCCCTCGGGGCTCTTGTCCTTGTACGGGCCCTCGTACGGGGTGTCGTTGTCCTTGAGCAGGTCGTGGAAGTACGTCGGGCCGTTGGAGAGCACGTCGGGCGCGAAGTTGCTGCGCTCCACCGCGTACTTGACGTCCTTGGACGTGATCGGGGTGCCGTCGTCGTACTTCAGGCCGGCCCGGATCTTGTACGTCCAGCTCAGGCCGTCGGCGCCGACCTGGCCCAGCGACTCCGCGAGGTCCGGCACCAGCTTGTTGCCCTCCTCGCCCGCGGCGGGCTGGAAGGTGGTCAGCGGACGGCCGTACAGACGCGAGAAGTTGTACATGTACGCGTAGTACGTGTTGCCCGGGTCGAAGGAGTCCGGCACATCGCTGTGCTCGTAGACGACCGTGCCGCCCTTCTTGTCCGAGGCGTTCACGACCTTGTTGGTGGCCGCGTTGACGCCGGCGGAGCTGCCGCCGGTGTCGCCGCTCTTGGAGCTGCTGGAGCAGCCGGTGACCACCAGGACGGCAGCCGCGGCAAGGGCTGTCAGTGCGGTGCTGCGGGACCTGCGCATGGGTGAGATCAACCCCTTGAGGGAATGGTTAGGAAACGGATTCCTGACGCGAGGTCAGTTGTTCTTGGGGTCGAGGGCGTCACGGAGACCGTCGCCCAGGAGGTTGAAGGCCAGCACGGTGATGAAGATCGCCAGGCCGGGCACGATCATGTACTGCGGGTCGACCTGGTAGAAGGTGATCGCGTCGCTCAGCATCCCGCCCCAGGACGCCTGCGGCGGCTGGATACCGACTCCGAGGAAGCTCAGACCGGCCTCGAAGAGGATGTTGGTCGGGATCAGCAGGGTCGAGTAGACCAGGATCGGACCGACCAGGTTCGGAAGCAGCTCCTTGAACAGGATGAACGGCCCCCGGGCACCCAGGCTGCGGGCCGCGTCGACGAACTCCCGCTCGCGCAGCGACAGCGTCTGCCCACGCACGATCCGGCCCATGTAGGGCCAGTTGAAGAAGCCGATGACGAAGATCAGCACGGTGATGTGCAGCGGCAGGCCGTGCAGTCCGAACGCACCGCCCTGCAGCGAGGCCGAGATGGAGATCGCGAAGAGCAGCAGCGGGAACGCCAGGAAGGTGTCCATCAGCCGGCTGATCACGGTGTCCACCCAGCCGCCGTAGTAGCCGGCGATGACACCGAGCACGGTGCCGATGGCGTTGGACAGCAACGTGGCGCCGAAGGCCACCAGGAGGGAGACCCACGATCCCTCGATGATCCGGGACAGGATGTCCCGGCCGTACTGCGGGTCCACGCCCAGCAGGTGATCGCCGCTCATGCCGCCCCAGTCACCCAGCGGGATTCCGCCGAGGTTGGCGTCGAGCAGGTCCTGGTGGAAGGCGTCGGGATCGAGGCCGAACACGGACTCGATCGGTTTGGCCAGTACGGCGAGCAGTACCAGCAGGATCACGACCACTCCGCCGGCTACGGCGGCCTTGTCGCGCTTGAAGCGCAGCCAGGCGATCTGACTGAGGGAACGGCCCTCGATCTTCTTCGCCGGGCCTGCGGCTGGCTCGGCCTCCGGTGCTGATCCGAAGGTCTCAATGGGTGCGGTCATGGTCAGTTCGGTCCCCTCGCCGACGGTGGCCGGCCCACGGTGCCCCGCCTCGCCGGTGTCCCTGGCCCGATCCGGGCCCGGGCTGCGAGAGCCGGGTGGCGCGACTGGTGCGATCTTGCGGTGCAACGGTGCGGTGGTGCCGGTCGCCTGGTCGGCGGTACGGCGGTGCGGACGTGCGGACGTACTGCGCAAGCGTTACTGCGGCAGCGGTACGGCAAAGCGGTGCTGCGGTACGGCGAAACAGCGGTACGGCGGAAGCGGTGCTGATGGAACGGCACAGGTGCGGCGGAACAGCGGTGCGGCGGAACTCGGGTACAGCGGAACAGCGGTGGTGCGGAACAGCGGTACTCGGTGGTGCTCAGGTACGGCCGCGCGGAATTCGCGTCGCGCGGATCAGGCGTTCAGCAGGCACGTTCGCCCTTGTGAGGCACCGTTCGCGACCTGCATTGCGCAGAACTCTCTGCCATCCGAGCGGCCTTGCGCCAGCCCTGACAACCGAAGGATGCCCAACTGTGATCTGTAGGCATGCATACCGGAATTCGCGGCATAGGGCTCTTCACACAGCTGTTACATGCATGTCAAGATGTCCGCCCGCCATGCCCTCCGAAACGGGCCCGAACGGCCGGAAAACGCCGCGGCCGGCCCGACACGAGGTCGGACCGGCCGAAAGGGCGGGGGCGCGAGGGTGCCTGCGGGTACGTCAGCGCCCGGGGTACCCGGACCCCCACGGCTGCTGCGGCTGCTGCGGCCAGCCCGGCCCGGTGTGCGGCGGCTGCGCCGGGTAGCCGTAGCCCGTCTGCGGCGGGTACGGCGCCGGCGGGTAGGGCGCTGCCTGCGGCGGCCGGCCCAGGCCCGCCGCCTCACGGTCGTAGAACGGCCGGGCGTGCGCGCGCATCCACAGCGCCACCGGGTCGTACTCGTCGGCCATCGCCACCGTCGACACCGCCAGTCCCTGTGGCGCGACCGCGATGGCACGCTGCATCAGCGCCCGTACCGCCTCGACCGCCGGCGGCGAGGTGTCGTAGAGCTCAAGCCCGATCGCCAGGTACGGCTCGCCGACGGCCGGCCGCACCCAGGCCCGGCGCAGCGCCCGGACGGCCCGGACCTCGGCCGCCTGCCGCTCCAGCAGCGCGTAGAACTGCGGAGCCTGCACCTGGGGTTCGCCGAGCTGGAGCGGGCCGGCCGGCAGCCGGTCCAGGCCCGCCGCGATCCGGCGCAGATCCGCCCACGGCACGCCGACACCGCCGCCGGGCGCGTGCGGGTTCAGCCACAGTCCCCAGCGGGTGCGGTACAGCGAGGCGGCGATCTCCGGCCCGGAGATCACCTCGTGGGCGCGCGCCCAGCCGCTCGCCGCGAGCTGCTCGGGCGAGGTGACGGCCGGCGCGTAGCCGTGACCGCTGACGTCCATGTTCCCGTACTGGGCGTCCGGGCTGCCCGGCGAACCGTGCCAGAGCAGCATCCAGACCTGGCCCTCGGCCAGCGCGCGCAGCAGCGCCTCGTACGCCTCGTAGCGCTCGGGCGCGACGTCGCGCAGGGCGCGCTCAAGGGCCGCCGGGTCACCGGTGGGCCGTGCGGCGGAGGCCTGGCCCCAGGGCGGCGGTGCGCCGCCGGGCGCTGCCGGGTTCATCCGTCCACCTCTTCCCCGGCCGCCGGCAGGGCAGCGCCCCGCCGCCCGACGGTCGCTTCACGAAACGCGCACCCTTCAACGGCGCGCTCGCTCCGCTCGCTCACTTCGAGCCCTCTTCCTCGTCCACCGCGGCCTGTCTGGTCGGGTGTCTGCACGCACCCTATTGGGCGCACCGGACAGCCGCCATGCCGACGTGCCCCTACGCGCCGGTCACATCCGCGCGTAGAACGGCTGTACCCGGTTCAGCAGCCACTCGACCACCGGGTCGTCCACGAGGTCGAGCAGTACGAGGTGGACGCCGCCGGGCAGCGGCGCGGTTCCCAGCGCCCGGCCGAGGGCCTCGTTGACGACGGCCGGATCGGCGGGCCCGGCCGGATCGAGCTGGACCCCGACGAACATCACCGTCGGCTCGCCCTCCACGCTGGCCAGCGCCCGGCGGGCGGTCAACACCCCTGGCAGCAGGGATAGTTCGGCCGCAGCCGCGGCGAGGAAGCCGACCGGCTCCTCATCGGACACCGGCTCGCGCAGCGCCACCCGGCCACCGCTCTCACCCTCCTGCGCCCAGCGGTCCTCGCGCGGCCCGCGGCGCAGCTCGGCCACGCCCTCCGGCGGCACCGGAATGCCGACCGGCGCCTGCGGATTGACCGCGATGCCGACGCCGAGCGGCAGTCCGCGCGCGAACTCCCACGCCGGCGCGATCGCGAACGCCAGCCCGGGCGCCTGCTGGGCGAACTGCTCCTGGGAGGAGAACACCGGCACGTACGGCGCCCCGGCCAGCTCGATCGTCGGCAGGTCCAGCGACTGCCCCTGCGGGTCGGCCCCGGCCGGCAGCGGGATCCACACCTGGCTGCGGGCCAGCACCTCGATCACCCGGGGCGTGGCGCCCGGATCGCCGAGCGCGGCGGTGAGCACCTGCTCCAGCTCGTTCGCGGGCCAGCTGCCACCCTGCGGCGCCGCCTCCGGCCCGCCCCACGCCTGCGTCTGCTCCACCGGGTACCCCATACGCCCCTTTACCGTCCCTACTCCTCGCCGCTCCCCGAAGCGTATCGGGCCGGACCCGCCCGCCCCGGCCCGCGCCCGAACCTCACCCCTTCCCTGGCCTGTACTGCGAGGGCGTGCCATGATGTGCGCGTCCTCGTGCGTGATTCGGCGGGGCACCCAACTCCATATCGGCCGCTCGAACCCGCGCGGGAGAGCCCGGAGCGCCCCGGTCACCAGGGGCCCAGCCGGCGCCGAAGGAGCAAGTCCTCCCCGGAATCTCTCAGGCACCCCTACCGCACGGGCGAGGCACATCTGGAAAGCGGACACGGCCCTGCCGTGCGCCCACCCACGGTGCAAGCCGCCATGCTGTCCTGTGGGCAGCGCGCGGTGAAGCTCTCAGGTTGTGACGACAGATGGGGAGACCCAGCCGCCGCATGCCCGCGCGCGGGACGAGGTCCCCATCGGGGTCGGATCCGGCGTGCGCACACCTGAGTGCCCAGCCCAAGGAGTCACAGGCCATGTCCTCCCCCCGTCTCACCGCGCTCGACGCGCTGCACCGCGCCCTCGGCGCGACCATGACCGACTTCGCCGGCTGGGACATGCCGCTGCGCTACGGCAGCGAGCGCGAGGAGCACCTCGCCGTCCGCACCAAGGCCGGCCTGTTCGACCTCTCCCACATGGGCGAGATCACCGTCTCCGGCCCGCAGGCCGGTGAACTGCTCGACCACGCGCTGGTCGGCTTCATCTCGGCGCTCGGCGTGCTGCGCGCCCGCTACACGATGATCTGCCGTGAGGACGGCGGCATCCTGGACGACCTGATCGTGTACCGCACCGCCGAGGACGAGTACATGGTGGTCGCCAACGCCTCCAACGCCCAGGTGGTGCTGGACGCGCTGACCGAGCGCGCCGAGGGCTTCGAGGCGACCGTCCGCGACGACCGCGACGCGTACGCGCTGCTCGCCGTCCAGGGCCCGGAGGCCAACGGCATCCTGGCCTCCGTCACCGACGCCGACCTGCCCGGCCTGAAGTACTACGCGCTGCTGCCCGCCACCGTGGCCGACCGCCAGGTGTGGCTCGCCCGCACCGGTTACACCGGCGAGGACGGCTTCGAGATCTTCTGCGCCCCGGCCGACGCCGAGCGCCTGTGGAACGCCCTGACCGAGGCGGGCAAGAACGCCGGCCTCGTCCCCGCCGGCCTGTCCTGCCGCGACACGCTGCGCCTGGAGGCGGGCATGCCGTTGTACGGGCACGAGCTGAGCACCGACCTGACCCCGTTCGACGCGGGTCTGGGCCGCGTGGTGCGCTTCGACAAGACCACCAACGGCGGCGCGTTCGTCGGCCGCAAGGCCCTGGAGCAGGCCGCCGCCGAGGCCGAGACCAACCCGCCGCGCAAGCTGGTCGGCCTGGTCTCCGAGGGCAAGCGCGTCCCGCGCGCCGAGTACGCCGTGGTCAGCGAGGACGGCACCCCGATCGGGCGGATCACCTCCGGCGCCCCCTCCCCCACCCTGGGCAAGCCGATCGCGATCGCCTACGTGGACGCCGCGCACGCGGAGCCCGGCAGCACGGTCGCCGTGGACGTCCGCGGCCGCCACGAGCCGGTCCAGGTCGTCGCGCTGCCCTTCTACAAGCGCGCTCGCTGAGCCCGGCCGCAGGCCCGCTCCCGCGCTGAGCCCGGCCGCCGGGCCTGCTCGCCGAGCAGCCCGGATCGCGTCCCCCCTGGTCGGCGCCCGCCCCGGCGGGCCATGTCGCCGACCCGTTTTCCGCCGACCGCCCTTCATCCTGGAGAATGACGACATGAGCAACCCCCAGCACCTGCAGTACAGCAAGGAGCACGAGTGGCTGACGGCGGCCGAGGACGGTGTCTCGACCGTGGGCATCACCGCCCACGCGGCCGACGCCCTCGGTGACATCGTCTACGTGCAGCTCCCCGAGGTGGGCGAGACCATCACCGCCGGCGAGACCTGTGGTGAGCTCGAGTCCACCAAGTCGGTCAGCGACCTGTACTCGCCCGCCACCGGCGAGGTCGTCGAGGTCAACCAGGCCGTCATCGACGAGCCCGGGCTCGTGAACTCCGAGGCCTTCACCGGCGGCTGGCTGTTCAAGCTGCGCGTGGACGCGCTGCAGGACGGCCTGCTGACCGCCGACGAGTACAGCGACCTCACCAAGAGCTGAACCCCGGGGGGCGGCCGCAGCGCGGCGGCCGCCCCCACCTCCCACGCCGGTCCTTCGCCCTCCCGCCCGCCGCCACACCTGACGAAAGCGCTGCGCGCGGAAGCCCCATGACGGGAAGACCCACCATGACGGTTCTCAACCAGTCCCTGCACGCTCTCGACCCCGAGATCGCCGCCGCGGTCGACGCCGAGCTGCACCGCCAGCAGACCACCCTGGAAATGATCGCCTCCGAGAACTTCGCCCCCGTGGCGGTCATGGAGGCCCAGGGCTCGGTGCTGACGAACAAGTACGCCGAGGGCTACCCCGGCCGCCGCTACTACGGCGGCTGCGAGTTCGTCGACGTGGCCGAGCAGATCGCCATCGACCGGGTGAAGGCCCTGTTCGGCGCCGAGCACGCCAACGTCCAGCCGCACTCGGGCGCGCAGGCCAACGCCGCCGCGATGTTCGCGCTGATCCAGCCGGGCGACACCATCCTGGGCCTGAGCCTGGCCCACGGCGGTCACCTCACCCACGGCATGAAGATCAACTTCTCGGGCAAGCTGTACAACGTGGCGGCCTACCACGTGGACGAGAAGACCAGCCAGGTCGACATGGCCGAGGTCGAGCGCCTGGCCAAGGAGCACCAGCCGAAGCTGATCATCGCCGGCTGGTCCGCCTACCCCCGCCAGCTGGACTTCGCCGAGTTCCGCCGCATCGCGGACGAGGTCGGCGCCCTGCTCATGGTCGACATGGCGCACTTCGCCGGCCTGGTGGCCGCGGGCCTGCACCCCAACCCGGTGCCCTTCGCGGACGTGGTCACCACCACCACCCACAAGACCCTCGGCGGCCCGCGCGGCGGCGTGATCCTCTCCAAGGCGGAGTACGCCAAGAAGATCAACTCCGCGGTCTTCCCCGGTCAGCAGGGCGGCCCGCTGGAGCACGTGATCGCCGCCAAGGCCGTGGCCTTCAAGGTCGCCGCCTCGGAGGAGTTCAAGGAGCGCCAGCAGCGCACCCTCGAAGGCGCCAAGATCCTCGCCGAGCGCCTGCTCCGGGCCGACGCGGCCGAGGCCGGCGTCTCGGTGCTCTCCGGCGGCACCGACGTCCACCTCGTCCTGGTCGATCTGCGCAACAGCGAGCTCGACGGCCAGCAGGCCGAGGACCGCCTGCACGAGGTCGGCATCACGGTCAACCGCAACGCGATCCCGAACGACCCGCGCCCGCCGATGGTCACCTCCGGCCTGCGGATCGGCACCCCGGCCCTGGCCACCCGCGGCTTCCAGGCCGAGGACTTCCGCGAGGTCGCCGACATCATCGCCGAGGCGCTGCTGCCGGCCTTCGACGAGGCCAAGGCCGAGAGCCTCAAGGCCCGGGTGAGCGCGCTCGCCGCGAAGTACCCGCTGTACCCGAACCTGTAAGCACCTCTTCATTCGCAAGGCCCGGACCCTTCCCCGACCGGCCTTACGAAACCCCGGGGCACCGCGCACACTGGAACGTGGAGCGCGGTGCCCCGTCCCATGCTCCTGCCCGTCCTTCCCGAGACCCAGACAAGGACGTCCTCTCGTGGCCATCAGCGTCTTCGACCTCTTCTCCATCGGCATCGGCCCGTCCAGCTCGCACACCGTCGGCCCGATGCGGGCCGCCCGGATGTTCGCCCGCCGGCTGAAGTCCGAGGGGCTGCTGGCCCAGACCACCGCCGTCCGCGCCGAGCTCTTCGGCTCGCTGGGCGCCACCGGCCACGGCCACGGCACCCCCAAGGCCGTGCTGCTCGGGCTGGAGGGCAACTCCCCCCGTACCGTCGACGTCGACCAGGCCGACCTGGACGTCGAACGGATCAAGGCCGACAAGCGGCTGCGGCTGCTCGGCCACGACCTCGGCGCGACGCACGAGATCGACTTCGACACCGACAGCCAGCTGATCCTGCACCGTCGCCGCTCGCTGCCGTACCACGCCAACGGCATGACCCTCTGGGCCTTCGACTCCACCGGCGCGACGATCCTGGAGAAGACGTACTACTCCGTCGGCGGCGGCTTCGTGGTCGACGAGGACGCGATCGGCGCCGACCGGGTGGTGCCCGACGACACCGTGCTGCGCTACCCCTTCCGTACCGGCGAGGAACTGCTGCGCCTCACCCGGGAGACCGGGCTGTCGATCTCCGGCCTGATGCTGGAGAACGAGAAGGCCTGGCGCAGCGAGGCGGAGATCCGCGCCGGCCTGCTGGAGATCTGGCGCGTCATGCAGGAGTGCGTCAGCGCCGGCATGTCCCGCGAGGGCATCCTGCCCGGCGGCCTGAAGGTCCGCCGCCGGGCCGCCTCGGGCGCCCGGGCGCTGCGCGCCGAGGGCATCGGCCCGGCCAACGCGATGGAGTGGGTGACCCTCTACGCGATGGCCGTGAACGAGGAGAACGCCTCCGGCCAGCGGGTCGTCACGGCCCCGACCAACGGCGCGGCGGGCATCATCCCGGCCGTCCTGCACTACTTCCTGAACTTCATCCCCGGCGCGGACGACGACGGCATCGTGCGCTTCCTGCTCGCGGCCGGCGCGATCGGCATGCTCTTCAAGGAGAACGCCTCCATCTCCGGCGCCGAGGTCGGCTGCCAGGGCGAGGTCGGCTCGGCCTGCTCGATGGCCGCCGGCGGCCTGGCGGAGGTGCTCGGCGGCTCCCCCGAGCAGGTGGAGAACGCCGCCGAGATCGGCATCGAGCACAACCTCGGCCTCACCTGCGACCCGGTCGGCGGCCTCGTCCAGATCCCCTGCATCGAGCGCAACGGCATGGCCTCCGTCAAGGCGATCACCGCGGCCCGGATGGCTCTGCGCGGCGATGGCCGGCACCACGTCTCGCTCGACAAGGCGATCAAGACGATGAAGGAGACCGGCGCCGACATGAAGGTCAAGTACAAGGAGACCTCGCGCGGCGGCCTCGCCGTCAACGTCATCGAGTGCTAGGCACCGAAGGCTGAAGCCCCTCCACCGAATCCCCGGCCGTCGCCCCCGGCCGGGGATTCGGCGTTCGTGGCGGAGGGGTCGGAGCTTGTCGGAGGTGGATCAGGAGCGTGGACGGACGGTCCCGTCGGCTCCTTCGGGCCGGGTGGCGCTTCAGAGGCTGCGGGCGGTGATGTCGCCGTGGGCGGTGGTCGCGTGGATGTTGAGGGCGGGGGTGCCGTCGGTGTTCTTGAGCGCGTTGTGGAT
>NZ_JBITGZ010000042.1:0-53239 GCF_044457565.1 Kitasatospora sp. NPDC050543
AACTACGCGGCGGCCAACGCCTTCCTGGACGCGCTGGCCGAGCACCGCCGCGCGGCCGGTCTGCCCGCCACCTCCCTCGCCTGGGGCCTCTGGGCAGGCGGCATGGCCGACACACTGGACGACACCGACGTGCAGCGGATGGCCCGCGGCGGCGTCGCGCCCCTGACCGCCGGCCTCGGCCTCGCCCTGTTCGACGCCGCCCTCGCCCAGGACGCCGCCGCGCTGGTGCCGATCCGACTCGACCAGGCCGGTCTGCGCGTCCAGGCCAGGGTCGGCCGGCTGCCCGCCGTGCTGCGCGGGCTGGTCCGCACGCCCAGCCGCCGCGCCGCCGAGGGCGCCGCGGCCTCCGCCGCCGGCTCCTCGCTGGTGCAGCGCCTGCTCGGCCTCACCGAGGAGGAGCAGCAGCGCGAACTGCTCGATCTGGTACGCGCGCAGGTCGCCCTGGTGCTCGGTCACGCCGGCGCGCACGCCGTCGACCCGGTGAAGGCATTCCGCGAGACCGGCTTCGACTCCCTGACCTCGGTCGAGCTGCGTAACCGCCTGGGCGCCGCCACCGGTGTCCGGCTGCCCGCCACCGTCGTCTTCGACTACCCGACCCCCACCGCCGTGGCCGGCTACCTGCTGACCGAGGCGTTGGGCCTGCGCGACGCCGTCGCCGAGCGTGCGCCCGTACGGGCCGCCGTCGCCGACGACGACCCGATCGCGATCGTCGGCATGGCCTGCCGCTACCCGGGCGGCGTCCGCTCGCCCGAGGACCTGTGGCGGATGGTCGCCGGCGGTACGGACGGCATCTCCGCCTTCCCCACCGACCGCGGCTGGGACGTCGAGAACCTGTACCACCCCGACCCGGACCACCCCGGCACCTCGTACACCCGCGAGGGCGGGTTCCTGCACAACGCCAGCGAGTTCGACCCGGCGTTCTTCGGGATCTCGCCGCGCGAGGCACTGGCCATGGACCCGCAGCAGCGCCTGCTGCTCGAAGCGTCCTGGGAGGCGTTCGAACGGGCCGGCATCGACCCGGAGACGGTCCGCGGCAGCCGCACCGGTGTCTTCGCCGGCGTGATGTACCACGACTACATCTCCCGTCTCCCGGCCATCCCGCCGGGCGTCGAGGGCTACCTCGGCACCGGCAGCTCCGGCAGCATCGCCTCCGGCCGGGTCGCCTACGTGCTGGGCCTGGAGGGTCCGGCCGTCACCGTCGACACCGCCTGCTCCTCCTCGCTGGTCGCACTCCACTGGGCGATCCAGGCGCTGCGCAGTGGCGAGTGCTCACTCGCCCTGGCCGGCGGCGTGACGGTGATGTCCACGCCTGACACCTTCGTCGACTTCAGCCGCCAGCGCGGACTGGCCGCCGACGGCCGCTGCAAGTCCTTCTCGGACGATGCGGACGGTACGGGCTGGGCCGAGGGCGTCGGCATGCTGCTCGTCGAGCGGCTCTCCGACGCGCGCCGCAACGGGCACCCCGTGCTCGGCATCGTGCGCGGCTCGGCGATCAACCAGGACGGCGCGTCCAACGGCCTCACCGCGCCCAACGGCCCCTCCCAGCAGCGCGTCATCCGCCAGGCACTCGCCTCGGCCGGACTGTCGGCCGAGGAGGTCGACGTGGTCGAGGCGCACGGCACCGGCACCACGCTGGGCGACCCGATCGAGGCGCAGGCGCTGCTCGCCACGTACGGTCAGGCGCACACCGAGGAGGAGCCGCTCTGGCTCGGCTCGGTGAAGTCCAACCTCGGCCACACCCAGGCCGCCGCCGGCGTCGCGGGCATCATCAAGGTGGTGCTCGCCATGCAGCACGGCGTGCTGCCGCAGACCCTGCACGTCGGCGAACCCTCCACCCACGTCGACTGGACCGAGGGCGCGGTCGAGCTGCTCACCGAGGCCCGCCCGTGGCCCGAGACCGGACGGCCCCGCCGGGCCGGCGTGTCCTCCTTCGGCGTCAGCGGCACGAACGCCCACACCATCATCGAGCAGCCGCCCACCCCGCCTGCCGTTCCGGAGGACCGGCCGCAGAGCGGCCCGCGCCCGCTGGTCCTGTCCGCCAAGAGCCCCGAGGCGCTGCGCGCCCAGGCTGCCCGGCTCGCCGAGCACCTGAAGGCCCGGCCCGAGGCCTGGTCGCCCGTCGACCTCGCCTACTCACTCGCCACCACCAGGACCGCGTTCGAGCACCGGGCCGTGCTGCTCGCCACCGAGCCCGACCGGATCGTGGCGGAGCTGGGATCCTTCACGGGCCTGGTCGCAGGCCTCGCCGGGACGGCGGGGCGGACGGCGTTCCTGTTCGCGGGGCAGGGCAGTCAGCGTGCTGGGATGGGGGAGGAGCTGTACGGCGCGTACCCGGTGTACCGGGAGGCCTTCGACGCCGTCTGCGCGGAGCTGGATCCGTTGCTGGGTCGTCCGTTGCGCGAGGCGATCGCGGATGCGGAGCTGGTCGGTGAGACGGGCTTCACGCAGCCGGCGTTGTTCGCGTTGGAGGTGGCGCTGTTCCGGCTCGTCGAGTCGTGGGGTGTGCGGCCGGACTTCCTGGCCGGGCATTCGATCGGTGAGCTGGCCGCTGCGCATGTGGCGGGTGTGTTCTCGCTGGCCGATGCCGCGAAGTTGGTGGCGGCTCGTGGCCGGTTGATGCAGGCGCTGCCGCGCGGTGGTGCGATGGTGGCGGTGCAGGCATCGGAGGCGGAGGTGCTGCCGCTGCTGACCAAGGACGTTGGCATCGCGGCGGTCAACGGGCCTACGTCGGTGGTGATCTCGGGTGCCGAGGACGCGGTGCTGGCGGTGGTGGCCGAGCTGGAGGGCCGTAAGACCAAGCGGCTGACGGTGAGCCACGCGTTCCATTCGCCGTTGATGGACGGCATGCTGGCGGACTTCCGTGCGGTCGCGGAGGGGTTGACGTTCACTGCGCCGCGGATCCCGGTCGTCTCGACCCTGACGGGTGCGCTCGTGTCCACCGAACTCACCGAGCCCGAGTACTGGGTGCGGCATGTCCGGGAGGCGGTGCGCTTCGCCGACGCGGTCCAGGTACTGGAGGCCGAGGGCGTCCGGACCTTCCTGGAGCTCGGCCCGGACGGCACGCTGACGGCGATGGCTCAGCAGTGCCTGACGGAGGACTCCGAGGCCGTCCTGACCCCGGCCCTGCGCCGGGACCGCGCCGAGGCGCTCAGCTTCGCCACCGCTCTCGCCCAGCTGCACGTGCGCGGCGTCAAGCTGGACTGGCAGGCCGTCTTCGCCGGCACCGAAGCCCGCCGCATCGACCTGCCCACGTACGCCTTCCAGTACGAGCGCTACTGGCTGGAGGCCCCGCCGCTCCTGGTGGGCGATGCGGCTGCTGCTCAGCTGGGCCTCGACCTGGCGGAGCACCCCTTGCTGGGGGCCTTCGTCGGCCTCGCCGACGGCGACGGTGTCCTGTTCACGGGTCGGCTCGCCCTGGACGCCCAGCCGTGGCTGGCGGATCACGCCGTCGCCGGCAGCGTGCTGCTGCCGGGGACGGCGTTCGTGGAGCTCGCGGTGCGGGCCGGCGACCAGGTGGGTTGCGGTCTGGTCGAGGAGTTGACGCTGGAGGCGCCGCTGGTGCTGCCGGTGCGTGGTGGTGTGCAGGTCCAGGTGTCGGTGGGCGTGCCGGATGCGGCGGGCCGTCGTTCGGTGGCGGTGTTCTCCCGGCTGGAGGATGCGCCGCTGGACGAACCGTGGCTGCGCCACGCGGCAGGCTTCCTGTCGCCGGCTGCCGAGCCTGCCGGCTTCGATCTGAGCGAGTGGCCGCCGGCGGGTGCGGAGCAGCTTCCGGTGGACGGGGTGTACGAGGCGTTCGCCGGCGCGGGCTTCGCGTACGGGCCGGTGTTCCGGGGCCTGCGGGCGGCGTGGCGGCGGGACGGTGAGGTGTTCGCCGAGGTTGCCCTGCCGGAGGAAGCCAGGGTGGAGGCCGGCTTCTTCGGTCTGCATCCGGCGTTGCTGGATGCCGCGCTGCACGCCGTGGGCGTGGGCGGGCTGCTGGAGGAGACCGGCCAGGGCCGGCTGCCGTTCGCCTGGTCGGACGTGTCGCTGTTCGCGGCCGGCGCGGGCGAGCTCCGGGTGCGGATCGCCGCGGCCGGTGCGGACGCTGTGTCGCTGGCGGTGGCGGATGCCACCGGGCAGCCGGTCGCGGTGGTCGGCTCGCTGATGCTGCGGGCGTTCGCCGCCGAGCAGCTGGCGGCTCCCGGCGGTCACGAATCGCTGTTCCGCCCCGAATGGACGCCCGTGCCGCTGCCGGCGTCGGCTCCGGCCGCCGGCTCGATCGGGGTGCTGGGCGGGGACGACCTGGGCCTGCCGGGTGCGGTGCGGTTCACGGACCTGGCCGCGGTGGCCGGCGGCGGGGCGGTACCGGCCACGCTGGTGTTCCCCGCCGTCACCGCGAGCAGTGCCGACCTGGTGGCCGGCACCCACGCGGCGGTGCGGGAGGCGCTGGCGCTGGTGCAGGAGTGGCTGGCGGCGGAGGAGTTCGCGGACTCCCGCCTGGTCGTGGTGACCCGGGGTGCGACCACCGCCGCCGACCTGCCGGCCGCCGCCGTGCACGGCCTGTTGCGTTCGGCGCAGTCGGAGAACCCGGGCCGGATCGTGCTGGTGGACCTGGACGAGGACGTCGAGTCGTCGGCGGTCCTGGCCCGGGCGTTGGGGTGTGGTGAGCCGCAGCTGGCGTTGCGCGCGGGTGTGGCGCTGGCGCCGAGGCTGGCGCGGGTGCTGCCTGTCGAGCCTTCGGTTCCGGCGCTGGATCCCGAGGGTACGGTGCTGGTGACGGGTGCGACGGGTTCGCTCGGTGGGGTGGTCGCGCGTCATCTGGTGACGGAGTACGGGGCCCGCAGGCTCCTGCTGGTCTCGCGTCGCGGGTCTGGGGCGGAAGGTGCGGCGGAGCTGGCGGCCGAACTGAGGGCCCTGGGCGCCGAGGTGGCGTTCGCGGCGTGTGATGTGGCCGACCGTGGCGCGCTGGCGGGGCTTCTGGGCGGTGTGCGGTTGACGGCGGTCGTGCACACGGCGGGTGTGCTGGACGACGGGATCGTGCCGTCCCTCACTCCGGAGCGGCTGGACACGGTCCTGCGTCCGAAGGTGGACGCGGCCTGGAACCTGCACGAGCTGACGAAGGATCAGGATCTCGCGGCGTTCGTGCTGTTCTCGTCCGCCGCCGGTGTGTTCGGTGCGGCGGGTCAGGCGAACTACGCGGCGGCCAACGCCTTCCTGGACGCGCTGGCCGAGCACCGCCGCGCGGCCGGTCTGCCCGCCACGTCCCTCGCCTGGGGCCTCTGGGCCGAGGACGGCGGTATGGCCGCCGCGCTGGTCCGCTCCGACGTGGAGCGGATGGCCCGCGGTGGCGTGGTCGCCCTGAGCGCCGAGGACGGCCTGCTGCTGTTCGACGCGTCCCTGGCCGCCGCCGAACCCGTACTGGTCCCCATCCAGCTCGACCTGGCGGGCCTGCGCGCACAGGCGGGCACCGGCCTGCTGCCGCCGATGCTGCGAGGACTGGTCCGGGCGCCGCTGCGCCGTGCCGCCGCCGACGGCGCGGGATCCACCGGTACCGGCGGCGGGTCGGCGCTCGCCGACCGGCTGGCGGCGCTGGGCGAGGCCGAGCGGGAGGCCCTGCTGCTCGACCTGGTCCGCGCCGAGGTGGCAGCCGTCCTGGGCTACCCGGACGCGTCCGCCGTGGACGCCGGCCGCGCCTTCAAGGAGCTCGGCTTCGACTCGCTGACCGCCGTCGAGCTGCGCAACCGCCTCAACGGCGTCACCGGTCTGCGGCTGCCCGCCACGCTGGTGTTCGACTACCCGAGCCCGGGTGTGCTCGCCGACCAGCTGCGTACCGAACTCCTCGGCGCATTGCCCGCCGCCGGTGGACTCCCGGTGGCGGTCGCCGCGGCCCTGGACGACGAGCCGATCGCGATCGTCGGCATGGCCTGCCGCTTCCCCGGCGGGGTGGACTCGCCGGAGGAGCTGTGGAGCCTGGTCGCCGACGGGCGGGACGCGGTCTCGTTCTTCCCCGAGGACCGTGGCTGGGACGTCGAGAACCTCTACCACCCGGACCCGGACCACCAGGGCACCTCCTACGCCCGCGAAGGCGGCTTCCTGCACGACGCCGGTCTCTTCGACCCCGGCTTCTTCGGGATCTCGCCGCGTGAGGCGATGTCGATGGACCCGCAGCAGCGGCTGCTGCTGGAGACCTCCTGGGAGGCGTTCGAGCGGGCCGGCATCGACCCGGTCGGTATGCGCGGCAGCCGGACGGGTGTCTTCGTCGGCGTGATGTACAACGACTACGGCATGCTGCTCCAGCAGTCCGCCGAGGGCGCCGAGGGCCACGTGGGCACGGGTACCTCGGGCAGCGTGGCGTCCGGGCGGGTCTCGTACACGCTGGGCCTGGAAGGGCCGGCCGTGACGATCGACACGGCCTGCTCGTCCTCGCTGGTCGCGCTGCACCTGGCCTGCCAGTCGCTGCGGCAGGGGGAGTCGACGCTCGCTCTGGCGGGCGGCGTGACGGTGATGCTGACGCCGAGCACCTTCGTGGAGTTCAGTCGGCAGCGTGGTCTGGCGACGGACGGGCGTTGCAAGGCGTTCTCGGACGACGCGGACGGCACCGGCTGGGGCGAGGGCGTGGGCATGCTGCTCGTGGAGCGGCTCTCGGACGCGCGGCGCAACGGGCATCGCGTGCTGGGCATCGTGCGCGGCAGCGCGGTCAACCAGGACGGTGCGTCCAACGGGCTCACCGCGCCCAACGGCCCCTCGCAGCAGCGCGTCATCCAGCAGGCGCTGGCGAACGCCCGGCTGACGGCCGACCAGGTGGACGCGGTGGAGGCGCACGGCACGGGCACCCGTCTCGGTGACCCGATCGAGGCGCAGGCGCTGCTGGCCACGTACGGTCAGGCGCACACCGAGGAGGAGCCGCTCTGGCTCGGCTCGGTGAAGTCCAACCTGGGGCACACCCAGGCGGCGGCCGGTGCGGCCGGTGTGATCAAGATGATCCTCGCGATGCAGCACGGGGTGCTGCCCAAGAGCCTGCACGTGGGTGAGCCGTCCTCGCACGTGGACTGGGAGGCGGGCGCGGTCGAGCTGCTCGCCGAGGCCCGCGACTGGCCGGAGAGCGGGCGTCCGCGCCGCTCGGCGGTCTCCTCCTTCGGGTTCAGCGGCACCAACGCGCACATCATCCTGGAGCAGGCGCCCGCCGAGGAGCCGGCCCCCGCGACGTCGGACGAACCGGTGGCGCCGGTCCCGCTGGTGCTGTCCGGCCGGACGCCGGAGGCCCTGCGGGGTCAGGCCGCCCGCCTGCACGGGTTCCTGCTGGCACGTCCCGCGTTGGACGCGACCGACCTGGCTCGGTCGCTCGCGACGGCACGGTCGGCCTTCGAGCAGCGCGCCGCGCTGGTGGCGGACGACCGCACGGAGCTGCTGGCCGCCCTGGCCGCGCTCGCCGCCGGCGAGTCCACCGCCCGGGCGGTCGCCGGCCCGGTGACCGGCGGCCGGACGGCGTTCCTGTTCACCGGCCAGGGCAGCCAGCGGGCCGCGATGGGCGAGGAGCTGTACGGCGCCTACCCCGCGTTCGCTGCCGCCTTCGACGCTGTCTGCGCGGAGCTGGATCCGCTGCTGGATCGTCCGCTGCGCGAGGCGATCGCGGACGAGACGCTCGTCAACGAGACGGGCTTCACCCAGCCGGCGCTGTTCGCCCTGGAGGTCGCGCTCTACCGCCTCGTCGAGTCCTGGGGTGTGCGGCCGGACTTCCTCGCGGGGCACTCGATCGGTGAGCTGGCTGCCGCGCATGTGGCGGGTGTGCTGTCGCTGGCGGACGCCGCGAAGTTGGTGGCGGCGCGTGGCCGGTTGATGCAGGAGCTGCCGCGCGGCGGGGCGATGGTGGCCGTCCAGGCGACGGAGGCCGACGTGCTGCCGCTGCTGACCGACAGTGTCGGCATCGCCGCCGTCAACGGGCCCACGTCGGTGGTGATCTCGGGTACCGAGCAGGCCGTCCTCGATGTCGCGGAGAAGCTGGCGGCGGACGGTCGCAAGACCAAGCGGCTCACCGTCAGCCACGCGTTCCACTCGCCGTTGATGGACGGCATGCTGGCGGACTTCCGGGCCGTCGCGGCGCAGCTGGCGTACAGCGCGCCGCGGATCCCGGTCGTCTCGACCCTGACGGGTGCGCTCGTGTCCACCGAACTCACCGAGCCCGAGTACTGGGTGCGGCATGTCCGGGAGGCGGTGCGCTTCGCCGACGCAGTCCAGGTGTTGGAGGCCGAGGGTGTCCGGACGTTCCTGGAGCTGGGCCCGGACGGCACGCTGACGGCGATGGCTCAGCAGTGCCTGACGGAGGACTCCGACGTCGTCCTGACCCCGGCCCTGCGCCGGGACCGCGCCGAGGCGCTCAGCTTCGCCACCGCTCTCGCCCAGCTGCACGTGCGCGGCGTCAAGCTGGACTGGCAGGCCGTCTTCGCCGGCACCGCCGCCCAGCGCGTCGACCTGCCCACCTACGCCTTCCAGCAGGAGAACTACTGGCCGCGCGCCCGACCCGGGCTGGTCGGGGACGTGGTGTCCGCGGGTCTGGGTGCGGCGGATCACCCGTTGCTCGGTGCCTCTCTGGCGCTCGCGGACGCGGACGGCCATGTGTTCACCGGGCGGCTCGCCCTGGACGCCCACCCGTGGCTGGCGGATCACGCCGTCGCCGGCAGCGTGCTGCTGCCGGGAACGGCCTTCGTCGAGCTGGCGGTGCGGGCCGGTGAGCAGGTGGGCTGCGCGGTGCTGGAGGAGTTGACGCTGGAGGCGCCGCTGGTCGTGCCCGACAAGGGCGCGGTGCAGATCCAGGTCTCGGTCGCGGGCCCCGAGGAGTCGGGTCGACGGACCGTCACCCTGCACTCGAGGGCCGAGGACGCGACGTCCGACGTGCTCTGGACGCGGCATGCGGTGGGTGTGCTGGCGGAGGCCGGGGCTGGTGCGGGTGAGGCGCTGACGCAGTGGCCGCCGGCGGGTGCGGAGTCCGTGCCGGTGGACGGGGTGTACGAGGCGTTCGCCGGCGCGGGGTTCGAGTACGGGCCGGTGTTCCGGGGGCTGCGTGCGGCGTGGCGGTGTGGGGGTGAGGTGTTCGCCGAGGTCGTGCTGCCGGAGGAAGTGCGTGCCCAGGCGGGGTTGTTCGGTCTGCATCCGGCGTTGCTGGACGCCTCGCTGCATTCGGTGGCTCTTGGTGGGTTGTTGGCGGACACGGGCCAGGGGCGGTTGCCGTTCGCCTGGTCGGGGGTGTCTCTGCATGCGGCCGGCGCGGACGAGTTGCGCGTCAGGATGAGCGCGACCGGGCCCGACTCGGTCTCCCTCGCGGTGGCGGATGCCTCGGGTGCTCCGGTGGCGACCGTCGAGTCGCTGGTGCTGCGGGCGTTCTCGCCCGAGCAGCTGGCGGCCACCGGCGGCCACGAGTCGCTGTTCCGCCCGCAGTGGCTGCCGGTGGCGCTGTCGCCGGAGGCTCCTGCCGGGGTGATCGGTGTACTGGGCGGTGACGATCTCGGTCTGGGCGGGGCGATCGCCTTCGCGGACCTGGCGGACGCGGCCGAGGGCGGTGTCGTCCCCGACCTGCTGGTGCTTCCGGTCCCCGGGGCGAGTGGCCCGGACCTGGCCGAGGCCACGCACACGGCCGTCCGGGACGCTCTCGCGCTGGTGCAGGAGTGGCTGGCGGCCGAGGAGTTCGCGGACTCCCGCCTGGTCGTGCTGACCCGGGACGCCGATGCGGGGAACCTCCCCGCGGCCGCAGTCCGAGGCTTGCTGCGTTCGGCGCAGTCCGAGAACCCCGGCCGGATCACCCTGGTCGACCTCGACGACGACCCGGCCTCGCTGCGGGCCCTGCCCTACGCGCTCGGCGTCGACGAACCGCAGCTGGCCCTGCGGGCCGGCACCGCCACGGCGCTCCGCCTGGCCCGCGCCGCCGAGACGGCTGCTCCGGCGGATGGTCTGCGGGCGTTGGACCCTGAGGGGACGGTGTTGCTGACGGGTGCGACGGGTTCGCTCGGTGGGGTGGTCGCGCGTCATCTGGTGACGGAGTACGGGGCCCGCAGGCTCCTGCTGGTCTCGCGTCGCGGGTCTGGGGCGGAAGGTGCGGCGGAGCTGGCGGCCGAACTGAGGGCCCTGGGCGCCGAGGTGGCGTTCGCGGCGTGTGATGTGGCCGACCGTGGCGCGCTGGCGGGGCTTCTGGGCGGTGTGCGGTTGACGGCGGTCGTGCACACGGCGGGTGTGCTGGACGATGGGATCGTGCCGTCCCTCACTCCGGAGCGGCTGGACACGGTCCTGCGTCCGAAGGTGGACGCGGCCTGGAACCTGCACGAGCTGACGAAGGATCAGGATCTCGCGGCGTTCGTGCTGTTCTCGTCCGCCGCCGGTGTGTTCGGTGCGGCGGGTCAGGCGAACTACGCGGCGGCCAACGCCTTCCTGGACGCGCTGGCCGAGCACCGCCGCGCGGCCGGTCTGCCCGCCACGTCCCTCGCCTGGGGCCTCTGGGCCGAGGACGGCGGTATGGCCGCCGCGCTGGAGGACGCCGATGTGCAGCGGATGGCCCGTGGCGGGGTGCAGGCGCTGTCCACCGCGGACGGTCTCGCCCTGCTCGACGCGGCCGGGGAGCTCGACGAAGCCGTCCTCGTCCCGATCCGCCTCGACCTCGCCGCACTGCGCGCCCAGGCCGACGCCGGGATGCTGCCGCCGGTCCTGCGCGGCCTGGTCCGGGTGACCGCCCGCCGGGCGGCCGCGACGGGCGGCACGACCGGCGGGCCCTCGCTGGCACAGCGGCTGCTGGGGGTGCCCGAGGCGGAGCACGAGGCCGTGCTGCTGGATCTGGTCTGCTCGGAAGTGGCGGCCGTGCTCGGCTATCCGAGTGCCGCTTCCGTGGACGCCGGCCGGGCGTTCAAGGACCTCGGCTTCGACTCGCTGACCGCCGTCGAGCTGCGCAACCGCCTCAACGGGGTCACCGGTCTGCGGCTGCCGGCCACGCTGGTCTTCGACTACCCGACCCCGGCAGCCCTGGTGGACCTGCTGCGGGCGGAGGCCGTGCCCGACCCGGCGGCGGCCCTGGTGCCACTGCTGGCCGAGCTGGACCGGCTGGAGGCCGCACTGCTCGGGACACCGGCGGACGACGACGGCCATCTCCGGGTCGCCAACCGACTGCAGTCGCTGGTCACCAGGTGGAACGACCAGCAGGCCGCCTCGGCGGAGAACGCCGCCGTCTCCGAGGAACTGGAGGAGGCCACCGATGACGACCTCTTCGACTTCATCGGCAAGGAATTCGGCATCTCCTGACCGCTCCGCCACCGCCCGACCTTCTGCAACATCCTGAAAGGTGACCTGACATGCCGGCAGACCAGGCGGCCGAGGACAAGCTTCGGTACTTCCTCAAGCGCGTCACGGCGGATCTCCACGAGACACGCCGACGGCTGAAGGAGATCGAGGACGGCGAGCACGAGCCGATCGCCATCGTCGGCATGGCCTGCCGCTTCCCCGGCGGGGTGGACTCGCCGGAGGAGCTGTGGCACCTGGTCGCCGACGGGCGGGACGCGGTGTCGTCCTTCCCCGAGGACCGTGGCTGGGACGTCGAGAGCCTCTACCACCCGGACCCCGACCACCCCGGCACCTCCTACGCCAGGGAAGGCGGATTCCTGCACCGGGCAGGGGAGTTCGACCCGGGGTTCTTCGGCATCAGTCCGCGTGAGGCCCTGTCGATGGACCCGCAGCAGCGGCTGCTGCTGGAGACCTCCTGGGAGGCGTTCGAGCGGGCCGGCATCGACCCGGTGAGCCTGCGCGGCAGCCGGACGGGTGTCTTCGTCGGCGTGATGTACAACGACTACGGCATGCTGCTCCAGCAGTCGGTGGAGGGCGCCGAGGGTCAGATCGGCACGGGCACCTCGGGCAGCATCGCGTCCGGGCGGGTCTCGTACACGCTGGGCCTGGAGGGGCCGGCCGTGACGATCGACACGGCCTGCTCGTCCTCGCTGGTCGCACTCCACCTGGCCTGCCAGTCGCTGCGCACCGGAGAGTCCACGCTGGCACTGGCCGGTGGCGTGACGGTGATGCTGACCCCGGGCACCTTCGTGGAGTTCAGCCGGCAGCGTGGTCTGGCGACGGACGGGCGTTGCAAGGCGTTCTCGGACGACGCGGACGGCACCGGCTGGGGCGAGGGCGTGGGCATGCTGCTCGTGGAGCGGCTCTCGGACGCGCGGCGCAACGGGCATCGCGTGCTGGGCATCGTGCGCGGGTCGGCGGTCAACCAGGACGGTGCGTCCAACGGCCTCACCGCGCCCAACGGCCCGTCGCAGCAGCGCGTGATCAAGCAGGCGCTCAGCAACGCCGGTCTGACCAGCGACCAGGTCGACGCGGTCGAGGCACACGGCACCGGCACCACGCTGGGCGACCCGATCGAGGCGCAGGCGCTGCTCGCGACGTACGGGCAGGGCCGACCCGGTGGGCGAGCGCTGAAGCTGGGGTCGGTGAAGTCGAACCTGGGGCACACCCAGGCGGCGGCCGGTGCGGCCGGTGTGATGAAGATGGTGCTGGCGATGCAGCACGGGGTGCTGCCCAAGAGCCTCCACGTGGGCGAGCCGTCCTCGCACGTCGACTGGTCGGCAGGAGCCGTCGAGCTGCTGAGCGAGGCGGAGCAGTGGCCGGAGACCGGCGAGCCGCGCCGCTCGGCGGTCTCGTCCTTCGGGTTCAGCGGTACCAACGCGCACATCATCCTGGAGCAGGCTCCGGCGGTGGATGCCGAGGAGCCCGTGGCCGTGGCTGCGGGCGTGCCGGGTGTTCCGGTGCCGGTGGTGCTGTCCGGGCGGTCGGCGGAGGCGCTGCGGGGTCAGGCGGGGCGGTTGGCGCAGCGCCTGGTGGCGGAGCCGGGGCTGGGTCTGGCGGATGTGGCGTTCACGCTGGCGACGGCCCGCTCGGCGTTCGAGCACCGGGCGGCGCTGGTGGGCGGTGACCGGGCGCAGGTGCTGGCGGGGCTGGAGGCGCTGGCGGCGGGTGGGCCGGGTGCGGGTTCGGCATCGGCGTCGGTTTCGGTGTCCGGGGTGTCGGGGACGGCGGGGCGGACGGCCTTCCTGTTCGCGGGGCAGGGCAGTCAGCGGGCCGCGATGGGGGAGGAGCTGTACGCCGCGTACCCGGTGTACCGGGATGCCTTCGATGCCGTCTGCGCGGAGCTGGATCCGCTGCTGGATCGTCCGCTGCGCGAGGCGATCGCGGATGCGGAGCTGATCGACGAGACGGGCTTCACCCAGCCGGCGTTGTTCGCGCTTGAGGTGGCGCTGTTCCGGCTCGTCGAGTCGTGGGGTATCCGCCCGGACTTCCTGGCGGGGCATTCGATCGGTGAGCTGGCCGCCGCGCACGTCGCCGGGGTGCTGTCCCTGGCCGACGCCGCGACGCTGGTGGCCGCTCGTGGCCGGTTGATGCAGGAGCTGCCGCGCGGTGGGGCCATGGTCGCGGTGCAGGCGACGGAGGCCGAGGTGCTGCCGCTGCTCACTGACGAGGTGGCGATCGCGGCGGTCAACGGGCCCACCTCCGTGGTGATCTCGGGCGTCGAGGACGCGGTGCTGGCGGTCGTGGCCGAGCTGGAGGGCCGCAAGTCCAAGCGGCTGACGGTGAGCCACGCGTTCCATTCGCCGTTGATGGACGGCATGCTGGCGGACTTCCGTGCGGTCGCCGAGCAGCTGACGTTCACTGCGCCGCGGATCCCGGTCGTCTCCACCCTCACCGGTGCGCTCGCGTCCGCCGAGGAGCTGACCGACCCCGAGTACTGGGTGCGCCACGTCCGCGAGGCCGTGCGCTTCGCCGACGCCGTCCGTGTGCTGGAGGCCGAGGGCGTCCGGACCTTCCTGGAACTCGGCCCTGACGGCACCCTGACGGCGATGGCTCAGCAGTGCCTGGCGGAGGACTCCGACGCCGTCCTCGCTCCCACCCTGCGCCGGGACCGCGCCGAGGCCCTCAGCTTCACCACCGCCCTGGCCCAGCTGCACGTGCGCGGCGTCAAGCTCGACTGGCAGGCCGTCTTCGCCGGCACCGCCGCCCAGCGCGTCGACCTGCCCACCTACGCCTTCCAGCAGGAGTACTTCTGGCCGAGGCCGCTGCGTGGCTTCGTCGGAGACGTGGTGTCCGCGGGTCTGGGCGTGGCGGATCACCCGTTGCTCGGTGCCTCGCTGGCGCTCGCGGACGCGGACGGCCATGTGTTCACGGGTCGGCTCGCCCTGGACGCTCACCCGTGGCTGGCGGATCACGCCGTCGCCGGCAGCGTGCTGCTGCCGGGGACGGCGTTCGTGGAGCTCGCGGTGCGGGCCGGCGACCAGGTGGGTTGCGGTCTGGTCGAGGAGTTGACGCTGGAGGCGCCGCTTGTGCTCCCGGCGCGTGGCGCCGTCCAGGTCCAGCTGTCGGTAGGCGTGCCGGATGCGGCGGGCCGTCGTTCGGTGGCGGTGTTCTCCCGGCTGGAGGATGCGCCGCTGGACGAACCGTGGCTGCGCCACGCGGCGGGCGTGCTGGCGGCGGGGAGTGCCACGGCCGCGTTCGATCTGAGCGAGTGGCCGCCGGCGGGTGCGGAGCAGGTTCCGGTGGACGGGGTGTACGAGGCGTTCGCCGGCGCGGGCTTCGCGTACGGGCCGGTGTTCCGGGGGCTGCGGGCGGCGTGGCGGCGGGACGGTGAGGTGTTCGCCGAGGTTGCCCTGCCGGAGGAGGCACGGGCGGAGGCCGGCTTCTTCGGTCTGCACCCGGCGCTGCTGGATGCCGCGCTGCACGCGGTCGGTGCGGGCCGCGTGTTCGAGGACACCGGCCAGGGGCGGCTGCCGTTCGCCTGGTCGGACGTGTCGCTGTTCGCGGCCGGCGCGAGCGAGCTGCGCGTACGGATCGCCGCCACCGGCGCGGATACGGTGTCGCTGGCTGTCGCGGACGGCACAGGCCGGGCGGTCGCCGAGGTCGGCACGCTGGTCCTGCGGCCGTTTGCGCCGGAGCACTTGGCGGGTGGCCGGCAGGAGTCGCTGTTCCGCCCGCAGTGGCTGCCGGTGCCGCTGCCGCAGGAGACACCGGCGCCCGGGTCGATCGGGGTGCTGGGCGGGGACGACCTGGGCCTGCCGGGTGCGGTGCGGTTCACGGACCTGGCCGCGGTGGCCGGCGGCGGGGCGGTACCGGCCACGCTGGTGCTTCCGGTCCCCGGGGCGAGCGGCCCGGACCTGGCCGAGGCCACGCACACGGCCGTCCGGGACGCCCTCGCGCTGGTGCAGGAGTGGCTGGCGGCGGAGGAGTTCGCGGACTCCCGCCTGGTCGTGGTGACCCGGGGTGCGACCACCGCCGCCGACCTGCCGGCCGCCGCCGTGCACGGCCTGTTGCGTTCGGCGCAGTCGGAGAACCCGGGCCGGATCGTGCTGGTCGACCTCGACGAGGACCCGGCTTCCCTGAAGGCGCTCCCGTTCGCGATCGGCGCCGAGGAGCCCGAACTCACCCTGCGTGCGGGCGAGGCGTCCGCGCGACGGCTGATGCGCGCCGCCGAGACGGTTGCTCCGGCGGATGGTCTGCGGGCGTTGGACCCTGCGGGGACGGTGTTGCTGACGGGTGCGACGGGTTCGCTCGGTGGGGTGGTCGCGCGTCATCTGGTGACGGAGTACGGGGCCCGCAGGCTCCTGCTGGTCTCGCGTCGCGGGTCTGGGGCGGAAGGTGCGGCGGAGCTGGCGGCCGAACTGAGGGCCCTGGGCGCCGAGGTGGCGTTCGCGGCGTGTGATGTGGCCGACCGTGGCGCGCTGGCGGGGCTTCTGGGCGGTGTGCGGTTGACGGCGGTCGTGCACACGGCGGGTGTGCTGGACGATGGGATCGTGCCGTCCCTCACTCCGGAGCGGCTGGACACGGTCCTGCGTCCGAAGGTGGACGCGGCCTGGAACCTGCACGAGCTGACGAAGGATCAGGATCTCGCGGCGTTCGTGCTGTTCTCGTCCGCCGCCGGTGTGTTCGGTGCGGCGGGGCAGGCGAACTACGCGGCGGCCAACGCCTTCCTGGACGCGCTGGCCGAGCACCGCCGCGCGGCCGGTCTGCCCGCCACGTCCCTCGCCTGGGGCCTGTGGGCCGAGGACGGCGGCGGTATGGCCGCCGAGCTGGAGGACGCCGATGTGCAGCGGATGGCCCGTGGCGGGGTGCAGGCGCTGTCCACCGCGGACGGTCTCGCCCTGCTCGACGCGGCCGGGGAGCTCGACGAAGCCGTCCTCGTCCCGATCCGACTCGACCTCGCCGCACTGCGCGCCCAGGCGGCCTCCGGCGGCCCGGTGCCGCCGGTCCTGCGCGGCCTGGTGCGGGTGCCGCTGCGGCGGGCGGCCACGGGGAGCGCGGGAGCCGGCGGGTCGGCGCTCGCCGACCGGCTGGCGGCGCTGGGCGAGGCCGAGCGGGAGGCCCTGCTGCTCGACCTGGTCCGCGCCGAGGTCGCCGCCGTGCTCGGCTATCCGAGTGCCGCGTCCGTGGACACCAACCGCGCGTTCAAGGACCTCGGCTTCGACTCGCTGACCGCCGTCGAGCTGCGCAACCGCCTCAACGGCGTCACCGGTCTGCGGCTGCCCGCCACACTGGTCTTCGACTATCCGAGCCCGGGTGTGCTCGCCGAGCAGCTGCGTACCGAACTCCTCGGCGCATTGCCCGCCGCCGGCGGTCTCCCGGTGGCGGCCTCGGCGGCCCTGGACGACGAGCCGATCGCTATCGTCGGCATGGCCTGCCGCTTCCCCGGCGGGGTGGACTCCCCGGAGGAGCTGTGGCGCCTGGTCGCCGACGGGCGGGACGCGCTCTCCTTCTTCCCCGAGGACCGTGGCTGGGACACCGACAACCTCTACCACCCGGACCCCGACCACCAGGGCACCTCGTACGTGCGCGAGGGCGGATTCCTGCACCGGGCGGGGGAGTTCGACCCGGGCTTCTTCGGGATCTCGCCGCGTGAGGCGATGTCGATGGACCCGCAGCAGCGCCTGCTGCTGGAGACCTCCTGGGAGGCGTTCGAGCGGGCCGGCATCGACCCGGGGACGATCCGAGGCAGCCGGACCGGCGTCTTCGTCGGCGTCATGTACAACGACTACGCCATGGTGCTCCAGCAGTCGGTGGAGGGCGCCGAGGGCCAGATCAGCACCGGGACCTCCGGCAGCATCGCCTCCGGTCGGGTCTCGTACACCTTCGGTCTTGAGGGGCCGGCCGTCACCATCGACACGGCCTGCTCGTCCTCGCTCGTCGCGCTCCACCTGGCCTGCCAGTCGTTGCGGCAGGGGGAGTCGACGCTCGCTCTGGCGGGCGGCGTGACGGTGATGCTGACGCCGAGCACCTTCGTGGAGTTCAGCCGGCAGCGTGGTCTGGCCACCGACGGGCGCTGCAAGGCGTTCTCGGACGATGCGGACGGTACGGGCTGGGGCGAGGGCGTCGGCATGATCCTGGTCGAGCGGCTGTCGGACGCCCGCCGCAACGGGCACCCGGTGCTCGGCATCGTCCGCGCCAGCGCCGTCAACCAGGACGGCGCGTCGAACGGGCTCACCGCGCCCAACGGGCCGTCCCAGCAGCGAGTGATCAAGCAGGCCCTGGCGAACGCGGGCCTGACGCCCGACCAGGTCGACGCGGTCGAGGCACACGGCACCGGGACCACTCTGGGCGACCCGATCGAGGCGCAGGCCCTGCTCGCCACCTACGGCCAGGGCCGGACCGAGGACCGTCCGCTCTGGCTCGGCTCGGTGAAGTCCAACATGGGCCACACCCAGGCGGCGGCCGGTGCGGCCGGTGTGATGAAGATGGTGCTGGCGATGCAGCACGGGGTGCTGCCCAAGAGCCTCCACGTCGGCGAGCCGTCCTCGCACGTCGACTGGTCGGCGGGCGCCGTCGAGCTGCTCGCCGAGACCCGCGACTGGCCGGAGAACGACCACCCGCGCCGCTCGGCGGTCTCCTCCTTCGGATTCAGCGGCACCAACGCGCACATCATCCTGGAGCAGGCCCCCGAGCCCGCCCCCGGCGAGACGGCGGACGGGGACGGCGCGCAGCCGCCCGCACCCGCGCTCGCGTCCGGCTTGCCCTGGCTGCTCTCGGCCCGGACACCCGGCGCGCTGGCCGGCCAGGCGCGGCGCCTGCTCGACCTGCTGGACGCCGCGCCGGACACCGCGCCCGAGGCGGTCGGCCTCGCCCTGGCGTCGACCCGGGCCGCCTTCGAGCACCGGGCCGTCCTGGTGGGTGCCGACGTCAGCGAGCTCAGGACGGCACTGGAGAGCCTGGTGGCCGACGGCGTGTCGGCCGGTCAGGTCCGGGGTGTGGCGGGTTCTGCGGGGAAGGTGGCGTTCGTCTTCCCCGGTCAGGGTTCGCAGTGGGCGGCGATGGCGGTGGAGCTGTTGGGGTCGTCGGTGGTGTTCGCGGCTCGGATGGCGGAGTGCGGGGCGGCGTTGGCGCCGTTCGTGGATGGGTGGGCGCTGCTGGATGTGGTGCGGGGTGTCGAGGGTGATGCCTGGATGGACCGGGTGGATGTGGTGCAGCCGGTGTTGTGGGCGGTGATGGTTTCGCTGGCGGAGGTGTGGCGGGCGTCCGGTGTGGAGCCGGGTGTGGTGGTGGGGCATTCGCAGGGTGAGATCGCGGCTGCGGTGGTGGCGGGTGCGTTGTCGCTGGAGGACGGTGCCCGGGTGGTGGCGTTGCGTAGCCGGGCGATCGCCGGTGGTCTGGCGGGTCTGGGCGGCATGGTGTCGGTGACGCTGCCGGTGGAGCGGGTGCGTGAGCGCCTGGCGCAGTGGGGTGAGGAGCGGATCTCGGTGGCGGCGGTGAACGGCCCGTCGTCGGTGGTCGTCTCCGGTGAACCCGCCGCCCTGGACGAGCTGCTGGCCTCCTGCGAGGCGGATGGTGTGCGTGCCCGCCGCATCCCGGTGGACTACGCCTCGCACTCGGCGCAGGTGGAGTCGATCCGCGCCGAACTGCTGGACGTGCTCTCCGAGATCCGCCCGCGGGCCGGCCGGGTGCCGGTCTTCTCGACGGTGACGGGTGAGCTGGTCGACGGCTCCGGCATGGACGGCGAGTACTGGTACACCAACCTCCGCACCACCGTCCGCTTCGCCGAGGCGACCCAGGCGCTGCTGCGCGAGCAGGGTGTCGGCACGTTCGTGGAGGTCAGCGCCCACCCGGTGCTGGTGACGGGCCTTCAGGAGAGCGCCGAGCAGGCCGGCTGCGACGCGGTCACGGTCGGCACGCTGCGCCGCGACGAGGGCGGGCCCCGCCGGGTGCTGGCCTCGCTCGCCGAGGCCTGGGTGCGCGGGGTGCCCGTCGACTGGCGGGCCGCCGCCTTCGCCGGCACCGGCGTGACTCCGGTCGCGCTGCCGACGTACGCCTTCGAGCGGGAGAACTACTGGCCGCGCCCGCTGAGCGGCTGGCTGGGCGACGTCGCCTCCGCCGGCCTCGGGGCGGCCGACCACCCGCTGCTGGGCGCGTCGCTCGCGCTGGCGGACGGTGACGGCGAGGGCCACCTGTTCACCGGCCGCCTCGGCCTGGACTCCCACCCGTGGCTGGCCGACCACGCCGTCGGCGACCTGGTGCTGCTGCCGGGCACCGCCTTCGTGGAGTTGGCCGTCCGGGCCGGCGACCAGGTGGGCTGCGACAGGCTGGACGAGCTGACGCTCCAGGCCCCGCTGTTCCTGCCCGCCCAGGGCGGGGTGCAGGTGCAGCTCTGGGTCGGCGCGCCGGACGAGGCCGGCCGGCGCACCGTCAGCCTCTACTCCCGCACCGAGGCCTCCGCTGCCGAGGAGCCGTGGACCCGGCACGCTGCCGGGCTGCTCTCCGCGGGTGCGGATCCGGCGGGTGAAGGTACGTCTGCGCCTACGGACGCCGGCCTGGCGGTGTGGCCGCCGGCGGGTGCCGAGGCGGTGCCGGTCGACGCGCTCTACCAGGGCTTCGCGGCCGCCGGGTTCGGCTACGGCCCGGTGTTCCAGAGCCTGCGCGCCGCCTGGCGCCGCGACGGTGAGCTGTTCGCCGAGGTCGAGCTGCCGGAGGAGAGCCGGGACCAGGCGGCCCGCTACGGGCTGCACCCGGCGTTGCTGGACGGCGCCTTGCACGCCATCGGCCTCGGCGGTGTGCTCGCCGACGCCGGGCAGGCCCGCCTGCCGTTCGCCTGGGGCGGGGTGAGCCTGCACGCCGTGGGGGCGACCGCGCTGCGGGTGCGGATCACCGCGCAGGGCGCCGACACGGTGTCGTTGGCGGTGGCGGACGGAGCCGGTGCACCGGTCGCCTCGGTCGAGCAGCTGGTGCTGCGGCCGGTCGCGGTGGATCAGCTGTCGGCCGGGCGCACGCCCTTCCACGAGTCGCTGTTCCGGCTCGACTGGGCGCCGGTTCCGCTCGGCGCGCCCGCCGCGAACGCGCCGGGCGACGGCTGGGCGGTCCTCGGGGACGGGGACGGCACCGCCGACACGCCGTCCGAGGGGCCCGCCGACGGGCCGGAGCGGCTGCTCGGCCTGAGCCGGGCGACCGCGTACGCCGGACTGGACGCGCTGGCCCAGGCCGTCGCCGAGGGCACCGCGGTCCCGGGCACCGTCGTCCTGCCGCTGATCGGCACGGTCGATGCGATCGATGCGGCCGCCGACGCCGGCGGGAGTGCGGAGGCCGGGGCCGCAGCGGAGAGCGGGCCCGGCATGGCGGGCGCCACCCGCGCCCGCCTGCACGGGCTGCTCGGGCTGCTCCAGCGCTGGTTCGCCCTGGAGGCCTTCGCGGACTCCCGTCTCGTCGTGGTGACCCGCGGTGCGACGACCGCCGAGGACCTGACGGCCGCGGCCGCCTGGGGCCTGCTGCGGACGGCGCAGTCGGAGAACCCGGACCGGATCGTGCTGGTCGACCTGGACGGCGACGCGGCCTCGCTGCGCGCCCTGCCGCAGGCCGTCGCCTGCGGGGAGCCGCAGCTGGCACTGCGGGCCGGTGCCGGGCTCGCCCCGCGCCTGGCGCGGGTGCCCGACACCGGCGGGGGGAAGGCGCCCGGGCTCGACCCGGACGGCACGGTGCTGGTCACCGGCGCGACGGGCCTGCTCGGTGCGCTGTTCAGCCGGCACCTGGTCACCGCGTACGGGGCCCGCCGCCTGCTCCTGGTCTCGCGCCGGGGTGCGGACGCCGAGGGCGCCGGGGAGCTGGCCGCCGAACTGACGGCCCTCGGCGCCGAGGTGACGCTCGCCGCGTGCGACGTCGCCGACCGCGCGTCCCTGGCCGGCCTCCTGGACGGCCTGACGCACCCGCTGACCGCCGTCGTGCACGCCGCCGGCGTGCTGGACGACGGGGTGCTCTCCTCGCTCACCCCCGAGCGGCTCGACGCCGTGCTGCGTCCGAAGGTCGACGCGGCCTGGAACCTGCACGAACTGACCGCGCACCGGCCGCTCGCCGCGTTCGTCCTGTTCTCGTCCGCCGCCGGTGTGTTCGGTATGGCCGGGCAGGGCAACTACGCGGCCGCCAACGCCTTCGTGGACGCCCTCGCCGAGCGCCGTCGCGCCGCCGGCCTGCCAGCGAGCTCGCTCGCCTGGGGCCTGTGGGCCGAGGAGAGCACCATGACCGGCGACCTCGGCGACGCGGGCGTGCAGCGCCTGGCGCGCGGCGGTGTCGGCGGGCTGTCCTCGGCGGAGGGCCTGGCGCTCTTCGACATCGCGATGGCCCTGGCCGGCACACCCGTCGCGCCGGACCCGGCCGCCGACCCCTCCGGCGCCACCCCCGCCGACCCGTCCGGAGTCGCGCCCGAGGCCGCCCCCGGCGGGGCGCTGCTGGTGCCGGCCAGGATCGACCTGGCGGGCGTGCGGGCGGGCGCGGCCGCCTCCGGGCAGGTGCCCGCGCTGCTGCGCGGCCTGGTCCGGATCCCGGCACGCCGCTCCGCGACCGCCGGCGGGTCCTCCCCGCAGGCCCTGGCCCAGCGGCTGGCCGGGCGGTCCGCGGAGGAGCAGGACGGCGTGCTGCTGGAGCTGGTCCGGGTGCACGCGGCCGCCGTTCTCGGCCACCCGCGGCCGGAGGCCGTGGACGCCGAACGGGCCTTCCTGGAGCTCGGCTTCGACTCGCTCACCTCGGTGGAGCTGCGCAACCGCCTCGGCGCGGCCACCGGCCTGCGGCTGCCGGCCACGCTGCTCTTCGACCACCCGGCGCCGCGGCTGCTGGCCGCCCGGCTGCGGACGCTGCTGGCGTCGGCCGCCCCGGCCTCCGGCCCGTCCGCGGACGGCCCGGCCGCCGCCGGGGCCGCGGCGCCCGGCGGGAGCGGGGACGCCGACGGCGGGGAGGCCGGGCGCCCGCTGGGCACCATCGGCACCCTGCTGCGGTCGGCGGCCGGCTCGGGCCGCAGTGGAGAGTTCATGGAGCTGCTGTTCGCGGCCTCCCGCTTCCGCCCGTCCTTCGGGGCGGCGGAGGTGGCGCGGGAGTCAGGGCCGGTGATGGAGCCGGTGCGGCTGGCGCAGGGCCCGGAGCAGCCGGTGCTGGTCTGCCTGCCCTCGCTGCTGGCGATCTCAGGCCCGCACCAGTACGCGCGGCTGGCCGCCGCGTTCCGGGGCCGGCGCGCTGTGAACGCGCTTCCGCTGCCCGGCTTCCTGGACGGCGAGCGGCTGCCCGCCGACGCGGCGGCGATCCTCGAACTGGCGGCGCAGAGCGTGCTGCGGGCGGCCGGGGGAGCGAAGTTCGTGCTGCTCGGCCACTCGACCGGCGGCCTGCTCGCCCATGCGACGGCCGACCGGCTGGAGGAGCTCGGCGCCGGGCCGTCCGCCGTCGTGCTGGTCGACACGTACTCCTTCGGACCGGCCGGTCCCGGGGACGTCGCCGCGGAGGTCGCCGGGGGCGCGACATCCGTCGCCGAGCTGCTGCCCGTCCTGACGGGCGCCATGCTGGCCCGGGAGGGCGCGTACGTGCCGATGGACGACGCCAGGCTCACCGCCATGGGCGGCTACCTGCGGCTGTTCACCGGCTGGCGGCCCGCGGAGATCGCCGCGCCGACGCTGCTGGTGCGGGCGCCCGAGTCGCTGTCCGTCCCCGGCGGCGGGGAGGAGAGCCTGACCAGCGGGGCCCGCGCCTCGTGGCCGCACGAGCACACGGTGCTCGACGGCCTCGGCGACCACTTCACCGTCATGGAGGAGCACGCCGCCGCGACCGCCGCGCTGATCGAAAACTGGCTGCGCGAGGTCTGCTGAGCCCGGTGCGGTGCCGTTCGCGGCACCGCACCCTTCCGGGCACCGGCTCCCCGTGCGCCGGTGCCGTGGCCGCCGTCCCGGCCCGACCCCCGGCGGGCCGGGACGGCGGCCCCTCGCCCCCTTAACCGACCCCACCCCACCCGCGAGAGACGAGAGAGATCCCCGAATGACCGTGCCCAACCCCGCCGAGTACGACCTCTGGATCCGCCGCTTCCACCAGGCTCCGGACGCGAAGGTGCGCCTGCTGTGCCTGCCGCACGCCGGTGGCTCGGCGAGCTTCTACTTCCCGGTGTCGACCGCGCTGTCCCCGCAGATCGAGGTGCTCGCGGTGCAGTACCCGGGCCGCCAGGACCGCCGCTCCGAGCCGAGCATCGGCACCGTCGCCGAGCTGGCCGACCGGATCCACCGGGTGCTGGGGCTGGTGGCGGACGACCGTCCGCTGGCGATCTTCGGCCACAGCATGGGTGCGGTCCTCGGCTTCGAGGTGGCCCGCCGGCTGGAGGCGGACGGCCGCGCACCGGCCGCGCTGTTCGCCTCCGGGCGGCGCGGGCCCGCCACCCACCGCGACGAGAGTGTCCACCTGCGGGACGACGACGGCCTGGTGGCGGAGCTCAAGTCGCTCAGCGGCACCAACACGGCGCTGCTCGGCGACGAGGAGATCCTGCGGATGATCCTCCCGGCGATCCGCAACGACTACCGGGCGATCGAGACCTACCGCCGCCCGGAGGGTGGCCCGCTGAGCACCCCGATCACGGCGATGATCGGTGACGACGACGTGAAGTCGAGCGTGGAGGAGGCCAAGGCGTGGGCCGAGGAGACCACCGGCGACTTCGCGCTGCGGGTGTTCCCGGGCGGCCACTTCTACCTGGCCGCCCACCAGAAGGCCGTGCTGGCCGACATCACCGACCGGCTGGCCGCGTACGCCTCCTGACCCCGGGCGTGCGAACGCCGCCGGCCCCGCTGGAGGAGCGGGGTCGGCGGCGGGCCCGGGCGGGTTTGGTGTGACTGCGTCAAGAGTGTGGTCAGGGGTCTGCGGTGCCAAGTCGCCGGAGGAGGGGGAACCGGAGGAGGACCGCCGGTCCTGAGGGTGCGTCGGATGCGGCCGGCCCCCGCGGCCGGCCCGGTGGCGCCTCAGGCGTAGCTGGCGGCGCCCGTGGCGCCACCGGTGACCAGGCACAGCTCGCCCGGCAGGTCACTGCGCCGGGTCACCTTGAGTTTGCGGTACACCCGGGTCAGGTGCTGTTCCACCGTGCTGACGGTGATGAACAGCTCCCGGGCGATCTCCCGGTTGGTGTGTCCGAGCGCCGCCAGCGAGGCGACCCGGCGCTCGGCGTCGCTCAGCCCGCCCGCGTACGCGCTGCCGGCCGCCTGCGGGGCCTCCTCGCGGACGTCGGAGAAGAGGCTGGACAGCCCTCGCTGGATGGGCTCGGCCCGGTGCTCCTTGGCCAGCTGCCAGGCCCGGTTCATCATGATCCGGGAGCGCTTGTGGTCGCCGAGGTTCTGGTGGGCGTAGCCGAGGTCGGCGAGCGCGAGGGCGAGCTCGATCGGGGAGTCGCTGCGCTGGAGCTCGTCCACGGCCTGGCGCAGCAGGGAGGGGCGGTGCTTCAGCTCGGCGACGGCGGCGCTCAGACGCACCGTCATGCCGCGGGAGCGGGAGGGGCCGGGCTGAAGGCGCCGGGCCTGCTCGTCGATCAGCACCTTGGCCTGGAGCATGTCGCCGGCCTGGAGGTGCACCCGGGCGGCGGCGCCGCGCCACGGCACCACGCTCGGCAGGTCGAGGTCCCAGTCCTGCATCATCTCGCCGCAGATCGTGAAGTCGTCCAGGGCGGCCTGGGAGTTGTTGGTGGCGAGCCGGAACTCGCCTCTGGCGTAGAGGTAGTGCAGGCCGTAGCGGGTCTTGTAGATGGCCTGCGGCACCGGTCGGTGGAGCAGCTCGGCGGCGTCCTCGTACTTGCCCATCGCGGTCTGGGCGAGCAGCAGGGTGGCGAGCGGCAGGCCGATGTTGACGCCCCAGCCCTGCCAGGGCATGATCTCCAGCGCCGTCATGGCGTCGCGCTCGGCGTCGGCGAGCCGGCCCTGGCGGATGGCGATCTGGCTGCGCAGCGCCAGCAGCGGGGGGCGCCAGCCCTCGGCGGCGTTGCCGATCCGCTCCAGCAGCTGGTCGCAGCAGAGCGCCGCGCGCTCAAGCTGGTCGCCGTAGATCAGGGCGAGCAGAGCGAACTCGGCCTGCTCCCACGAGCGGTAGGTCAGGCGCAGGCTGCGCAGGACCTGCTCGGCGGCGAGGAAGGTGTGCTCGCGGGCCCGGCCACTGAGGACCTCGTCCAGTACGGCGGCGGCCTGGAGCTGTGGGTCGGCGCGGACGGCGGCCGGGGTGCGGACCTCGTCGACGCGGCCGGGGCCGAGCGGCGGCAGGTCGGCCAGGGCGCCGGGGTAGGAGCTGGAGAGCATCAGTTTGACGGTCTGCAACTCGGCGGCGGTGCGGCCCTCCACCGTCCACTGCTGGCTCATGATGTGCTCCAGGGTGGCGGAGGCCTCGGTGAGCCGGCCGTGGCGCAGCAGGTACTTGAGCACGACGACGGACTGGCGCTCGGCGATGTCGCCGGCCCGCAGGGCGGACGTGAGCTGGGGCAGGTGGCGTACGGCGTTGCCGGCCTGGAGCTGCCATTCGACGCCGGCCAGCAGGGTGAGCACCTCGCCGCGCCGGCGGCGGTCCGTGCAGCTGCGGTGGGCGTGTTCGACGCAGCGCCGGGCGAGTGCGGCGTCGCCGTCCACCAGGGCCTCGCGGGCGACGTCGCAGAGCACCTTGATGCTCCAGGACTCGCCGGGCTCGGTGGAGGCCAGCAGCTGCTGGGCGATGGCCCGCTCGGTGGCGCCACGGCTGTAGAGCAGGTGGGCGGCGCGGAAGTGCAGCCGGCTGAGCTCGGCGGCGTCGGTGTCGTGCAGGACGGCGGTGCGTACGGCCGGGTGGCGGAAGCGGCCGTGCTCCAGCAGGCCGGCCGAGTCGAGGCCGCGTACGACGCGTTCGACGGAGGAGGGGGAGCGCTCCAGCAGGTGGCCGAGCACCTGGGGGCAGCCGTCCTCGCCGAGGACGGCGATGCCGCGGGCGACGGCCAGGGCCGAGCTCTCGCTGCGGTGCAGGCAGCTGACGACGGCCTGGGAGAAGGCGTAGCCGGCGCCGAGGGTCGCCGGCCGGGCCTCGGAGGGCAGCCGGGTGCAGGTGCGCAGGTCGTCCAGGAGGGCGTGCACGAGCAGCGGGTTGCCGCCCGTCAGGGCGTCGACGGCGGAGCAGAGTTCCTTCGCCGCCGGTTCCTGCGTCGTGAGGTCGCCGTCGCGGTGGGCGCCTCGGTGGGCGCCGGTGCGGTGGACGTCGTCGAGCCGGGCGCCGATCAGCTCGTTCACGCCGTCCCTGGTGAGCGGGCCGAGCATGACGCGGCGGCAGTTCGGCTGGCGCAGCAGTTCGGCGTGGAAGGCGGGCTGCGGGTGCTGGGAGGCGGTGCGCTCGGCCAGCACCACGGCTATCCGGGCCGAGCCCAGACGCCGGATCAGGAAGAGCAGCCACTGCAGGGAGTGGTCGTCGGCGTGGTGGACGTCGTCCACGCAGAGCAGGATCGGCGAGGTGGTGGAGAGTTCGAACAGCACGGCGCAGAGTTCCTGGACCAGGTCGGCGCAGAGGTGGGCCGCGCGTTCCCCGCCCCCCTCACCCCAGTGCGGGGCATTCTGCGTGGCGGCGGCGGCCAGCCGCAGCAGGTGCTGGACGTGCTTGTGCCGAGTGGGGCTGAGCGGGGCGTGGCGCAGCAACTGCCCGGTGATGCTGAGGGGGGTGTTGCTCTCGGCCTGCGCGCCCACGGCCCGCAGGGTGATGAAGCCGGCCAGGTGGGCCTGCTCGCACAGGGCGCTGAGCAGGACGCTCTTTCCGGTGGCGACCGGTCCTGCCACCAGGCCGACCGATCCCATGCCGTTCGTCGCGTCGGTGGTGAGCCGGGTCAGCTGAAGCAATTCCTCGCCGCGCTCGATCAATTCGGGTCGGGCCGTCATGTACTGGGCTCCTTGCTTCGGGTCCCGATAGCCGCCCGCAGTGAATTCCCGGTGCCGGGGAATCACCGTGGGCCCATGGATTGTTCAAAGAGGGTTTCCCGGCGGTTCGCCGGCCGCGGTGCGTGCCGGCCGGCGGTGTGCCGGCCCCGCCTGGGCGGGGCGGCGGCACCGGCGCCCACCTGGCGTTTCGTCGCCGTGGGTGCCGGTGGCCGCCTCAAGGATTGGCAGGCGCACAAGTGAAGTTGACGGTGCGTCCAGTGGTGCACCGGCGCGGCGCGGCCGACTGGCGGACCTCAAGGTGTCGAATGCCGTATCCCATAGCGTGGAACACCGTTCCCCCGTGAACTGGCGGAGACAATTCCGGCTGACCCGAATGAAGAATGATTCGGGATTCAACCAGAATCGTGTCCGCGCGGATTCCATGCCCGTCCGCTCCTCGTCCTGGCCGGTCGCCCTGACGGTGAATTGGAGTTGCGGGACAACTGGTCCGAACATAACACTGCCGACCCCCGCGGGGCGAAGGTTGTCGTCAGGAACTGATCAAGATTTGAGGTGCCTAGGTGCGCTAGGGGTAGGGGTAGGGGCCCCCATTCGGCGGGGGTCGATGGGGCAAATGGGGGCGAATCACCCCATCTTGCCGGGCGGCCACATGCGCACGTAATGGACACATGTGGTTAACCCTCGAACGCAACGGGTCGGCGTTCGGACAGCGACCGGACGGGGATCCGGGGGAGGTCCGTGGCAGGCGGTAACTGTCCCGTAATTGTTTTGACATATGAGAGAACGGCCGGGTTCACGCCAGCGGTTCACCGCTGGGGAACCCGGCCGTCCCGGATGGTCCTGCCGGCGCGTACCGCGCCCGGCGTAGCCGGCCCTACCCCGGTGTGCAGTCGGAGCAGCTCAGGCCGTGCGGATGGGCCGGTGGCGGGACCACGCCGTCGCCGTCGCACGGCGGCCCGGTCCGGACGACGAGCCGGCAGCGGCGCCGGCGAAGGGCGCTGGTGAACTCCAGGTGCGGGCCCAGGTGGCCGACGACCCGGTCGGCGGCGGACTTGGAGACCCCGAACAGCGAGGCGACCTCACGCATGGTCAGATTGGTGCGCCAGTAGGCCACCACCAGCAGGACCCGGTCCTCCAGGTCGAGGGTCCAGCGGCGTCCCGCCCGCGGTCCGTCGGCCCCGGCGAGCGGCCGCAGGGCCTCCAGCAGCTGGTCGAACTCCTCGGCGCTCAGGCCGGTGAGCAGTTCCACCCAGGTCGTCTCCGCCGCGCTGATCAGCTGGGTCATCGCCGGCCGCGCCCGCTCCGGCCCGTCGGGCCCTGCCCGGTCCGGTCCCGCGCCGTCGTGCGAGGCCGCCCCCTGCGCCGGCACCCTGTGCCCGGTCCCGCCGGACACCACCTGAACGTCGGACACCACCTGGACGTCGAGTACCGCCTGAGCGCCGAACACCGCCCCCGCCCCACTTTCACCGCTGCCGTCCCCCATTGCCCCACCCAGCCACAACACACCACGCTTGCCCCCGAGGCGGGCGCTCACTCCTCCGGGAGGAGGACGGGCGCGATCTCCTCGAAGACGTCCCCGGGGCCGGGGTTGGCCGGATCGCTGGCGCCCCCCAGGTGGTGCACCACTCCCCAGACCGCGTTGAGCGCGGTGGTGACCGCACCCTCGGCGAATCCCGCCGTCCAGGAGACGTCGTCCCCTGCCAGGAAGAACCCGCGCCGGCCGGCCGGCAGGCCGTCCTGAACGAACTGGGTGAACAGTCGCCGCTGGTAACGGTACTGGCCGGGAAGGTTCGCCTTGAAGGCACCCATGAACAGTGGCTCGGTCTCCCAGGTCACCGTGATGGGTGCTCCGATGATATGCCGACGGAGATCAACACCGGGATAGATCTCCGCCATCCGGAACAGCAGTACCTCCAGCCGTTCCTCGTCGCTCAGGGTGGCGAACTTCAGCGAGTCGTCGTTCCAGGTGTACGACAGGCAGATCACGCCGGGCCGGTCGGGGCCCTCGTCGAAGAGGTAGACCCCGCGCGGCGAGCGGTCGGTGAGCGTCATGCTCATCGCGTCGTGGCCGGTCCGGGGATCGCGGTCCAGCCAGAACGGGCGGTCCGTCAGCACGAACAGCTTGGAGGCCCCCATGTAGTGGGTGCGCTCCACCGCCGTCCACTGCCGCGGCGACAGCAGGGCCGGATCGCACTCCACGCGGCCCAGCAGCGTCCACACGTGCGGGGTGAACACCACCGCGGGGAAGCGCTCCGAAGCCCCGTCCTGGTCCGTCACCTCGACCCCGTCGCCGATCCGCCGCAGCGCAGACACCCCCGGGCGCGGGCGCCCGTCGTGCAGCGTGGCCAGCGAGGTGGCCGCCGGCCAGTGGCCGCCCGGACCCGCCGGGCGGGTCCACAGCCCGTCGACGAACCGCCCGGTGCCGCCCACCAGCCGCACCTGGTCCTGGTCGGCGCCGGTGAACACCACCCGCAGCACCTCCAGGATGGAGTTGGGGAAGTCCGTGTCCCAGCCGCCGGTACCGAACCCCACCTGCCCGAAGATCTCCCGGTGGCGGAACGAGCGGAAGTACGGCGAGGCGGCCAGGAAGCCGTAGAAGGACTGGTCGTCCAGGGTGCGCACCATCCGGTTCCACACCGCCTTGAGCAGCGGGGCGTTGCGGCGCCGGACGGAGTCCTCCATCACCGCCAGCTCGGCCTGCTCCAGCAGCGTCTTCTCCCAGGCGTCGGAGACCTCCCGGTACACCGGCGGCAGATCCTCCACCGTCCGGGCCACCCGCCGCTCGCCGTTCAGGTCCACCAGCGTGCTCGGGGTGTGCGCCGAGAGCGGGTTGGGGAACGGGCTGGTCTCCAGACCGAGTGCGTTCACATAGTGGAAGAGCGCCGTCGCCGCCAGCGGGAAGCGCATCGCGCCCATCTCCGCCGTGACCGCCGGATCCGCCGGGAAGGGCACCGCCCGCATCCGGCCGCCCAGCTCGCCGGCCTCGTACAGCACCGGACGCAGGCCCAGCCGCATCAGCTCGTACGCGGCCACCAGGCCCGCCACCCCACCGCCCACCACCGCGACCCGCGTACCGCGCCGCTCGGCCGGCAGCCGGCCGAGCCCGGCCGGATGCCCCAGCCAGTCGTCGTACGCGAACGGGAAGTCGGGGCCGAACATCGTCAGCGGAGCGGTCACTTCACGCGAGTACTCGCCGGTACCGGGAGACATGGGACACCTTTCGGGGCCCGGCGCACGAGGTCAGCCCAGCCGGGCGGGCAGACCCTCGTAGAGCTCGGGACGCCGGTCGTGGAGATAGGGAGTGTCGGCGCGCGCCTTCGTCACCACGGCCGGGTCGACGTCCGCCAGCAGCAGTCCCTCGACGGGCTCCTCCAGCGTCACCCGGGTGCCGTCCGGGGCGGCCACCGTGGTCAGCCCGCAGAAGTCCAGGCCGCCCCGCTCGCCGATCCAGTTGGTGTAGGCCACGTACAGCTGGCTCTCGAACGCCCGGGCCGGCACCAGGGTCCTGGCGACGAAGTCCCAGGGGCGCATCAGCGCCGTCGGCACCACCAGCAGCTGGGTGCCCGCCATCGCGTGCGCCCGCACGGACTCCGGGAACTCCACGTCGTAGCAGACCAGCAGACCCACGGTCAGCCCGCCCAGCCGCGCCTGCACCACACCGTGGTCGCCCGGCACGAAACGGGAGGTGTCCACGTCGCCGAAGAGATGCGCCTTGCGGTAGGCCGCCAGCGTGCCGCCGTCCGCGGCCACCAGCCGCGCCGCGTTGTAGACGCCGGCGTCCTCGTCCTCCGGCCAGCCGTGCACCACGGCGATGCCGAACTCACGGGCGATCGCCGAGACGGACGCGCAGTGCGGGCCGTCCAGCGGCTCGCGGGCCTGGGCCAGATTGCCGGGCCGCAGCGGATAGCCGCCCACGGTCATCTCCGGGGCGACCAGCAACTGCGCACCGGCCTCCGCGGCCCGGCGGGCCGCCTCGCGCAACCGCGCCAGCAGGTGCGGGACGTCGGGGGAGCCGCACGCGGCCTGCCAGCAAGCAATCCTCATCGCGTGCGTCCTCAGGTAGCGGGTGCGGTCGTCCCCGGGCGTCGTTCGCCGCCACCGACGCTAGGCTGGCGCGCCGCGGCCCGACAACCCCTGGCCAGCGCGGATCCGCCGGGGGCCGCGGCTAGGGGCGGCAGGGGTGGCAACAGGGGTGGCGGCCACCGGCCCCGGCGCGGTTACGTTCGACCAGGCCCTGTCCGGCCGACCCCCGCCGGGCGTGCGACGCCGGGCCCGCCTCCCCTGCGACCGGGGCCGGGCCGGCGCGAGCCGATCCGGCCGGATCGCCCGGGCAGGACCCGGACCGCACCGCGCCGACCCCTCGGCCGCCGCGCTCCGGCCTCGAACCGCCGACAGAACGGGCTGGACATGACGATCGGTAAGCCGGGGAGCAGCGCAATCGTCTTCCCCGCCATGGGCCCCTCGCGCTTCGCCGACTTCGGCCGCTTCATGGTGGCGAACGCCGCCGCCAGGAGGCGCTTCGCGGTGGCGGACGAGGTGCTCGGCCACAGCGTCTTCGACGCGCTGCGCGAAAGTGACGACGACTACTCCGAGGTCGCCCAGGTGACCTCCTTCGTCGCCTCGCTGGCCCTGGTCGAGTGGGGCCGGGACACCGGGCGGCAGGCGCCCGCCGACTACTGTGCGGGCGTCAGCTTCGGCAAGATGGCCGCGGCCGCCCACGCCGGCGTGCTGCCCTTCGACGAGGCCGTGCGCCTGGTCGCCGAGACCGCCCGCTGCGAGGCCGGCTACTTCGCCGAACACCACAGCGACATCGTCACCCACTCCTTCGTCAAGATCGGCCCCGAGAAGCTCGACGAGCTGCTCGCCGAACTCGCCGCCGCCGACGAGTGGTACGAGGTCTCCTCCCACCTCGACCACGACCTCTACATGGTCTCGCTCTCCGAACGCGCCCTGGAGGGCTTCAAGAAGCGCATCGGCGCCTGCGGCGGCTACTCGCTCTACACCATGCGCCCGCCCGCGCACGCCAGCATCTTCGCCCCGCTGCGCGAGCGCGTCCAGCAGGACGTCCTCGCCCGCTACCGGCTGCGCGACCCTCGGGTGCCGATCGTCTCGGACCAGGACGGCTCGCTGGTGGAGAGCGCCGAACAGGCCGCGCAGTGGATCCTCGGCGGTTTCGTCCGGCCGATGAACTGGCCCGGCATCGTCGACACCCTGGTCGGACGCGGCGTCGACCGGATCGCCATCGTGGGACGCGACCGGCTGCTGCGCCGCCTGCGGTGCACCGTCGACAACTTCACCACCAGCACGCTCGCGCCCGACTCGGCGCTCAAGCCGGTCACCTGAGCGTCCGGGACCGCCGGACCGGCGCCGGCCACCCGCTCGCCGCACCGCCGCACCGCCGCACCGCCGCGCCCGAGCGGCCCGAGGAAGGCACAACCCCCTTGACGAACCACCCCGGACCAGCGCACGGCACGCTCTTCGCCACCAGCGACCTGCACATCGGCTACCAGGAGAACCGCGAGATCGTCCAGGGCCTGCGGCCGCGGACCCCCGACGACTGGCTGATCGTCGCCGGTGACATCGGCGAGATCATGGCGGACGTCGAGTGGGCGCTGGGCGTGCTCGCCGAGCGCTTCGCCACCGTCGTCTGGGCGCCCGGCAACCACGAGCTGTGGACGCACCCGTCCGACCCCGTCACGCTGCGCGGAGTCGAACGCTACGAGCACCTGGTGCGGCTCTGCCGCGACCTGGGCGTGCACACCCCGGAGGACCCCTACCCGCTCTGGCACGGTGAGGGCGGCCCGGTGCGGATCGCCCCGCTGTTCGTCGGCTACGACTACACCTTCCTGCCCCCGGGCACCCGCACCAAGGCGCAGGCGCTGGCCCGGGCGCACGAGAGCGGTGTGGTCTGCTCCGACGAGTACCTGCTGCACCCCGACCCCTACCCGAGCCGCGAGGCCTGGTGCCGGGCCCGGGTCGCCGTCACCGAGCGCCGGCTCGCCGAGGCCGACCCGGCGGTGCCCACCGTGCTGGTCAACCACTACCCGCTGGTGCGCACCCCCACCGACGTCCTGTACTACCCCGAGTTCGCCCAGTGGTGCGGCACCACCGCCACCGCCGACTGGCACACCCGCTTCAACGTGGCCGCCGTCGTCTACGGCCACCTGCACATCCCGCGCAGCACCCGCTACGACGGTGTCCGCTTCGAGGAGGTCTCGGTGGGCTATCCGCGGGAGTGGCGCCGGCGCGGCCCCGACGTACCGTCAGGGCTGACCCGGATCCTGCCGGAGCGGGGTGCCCGGTGATCGAGCGGATCCTGCCCGGACAGGTCGTGGCGATCGAGTCGACGGCCCAGCTGCCGACCGTACCCGCGCAGCACGAAGGTCTCTTCCCCGAGGAGCAGGCGCACATCGCGCGCTCGGTGCCGCACCGGCAGGCCGAGTTCCACGCGGTACGGGCCTGCGCCCGGCGCGCGCTCGCCGCTCTCGGCCGCCCGGCCGTGCCGCTGGTGCCCGGGCCGCGCGGCGAACCCCGCTGGCCGGACGGCGTGGTGGGCAGCATGACGCACTGCGCGGGCTACCGGGCGGCCGCCCTCGCACCGGCCGCCGAGCTGCTCGGCGTCGGCATCGACGCGGAGCCCGACCAGCCGCTGCCGGACGGGGTGCTGGAGGCGGTCGCCCGCCCCGAGGAGCTGCCCCGGCTCGCCGAACTCGCCCGCGCCCACCCGGCGCTCAGCGCCGACCGGCTGTTGTTCAGCGCCAAGGAGAGTGTCTACAAGGCGTGGTTCCCGCTGACCGGGCTGATGCTCGACTTCTCCGAGGCGAGCCTGACCTTCGCTCCGGACGGTACCTTCACGGCGCGCCTGCTGGTGCCGGGCCCGGTGGTGGCCGGCCGGCGGCTGCCGGGCTTCGAGGGCCGCTGGCTGGCCGCGTCCGGCCTGGTCGTGACGGCCGTCGCGGTGCCGCACCCCTGAACGCCCGGCACTCTGAGGCGACACCCCGAGAAGGCACCTGAACGGCCAGCATGCCTGTGTCGAACGGGAGTTGGCCGTCCGGTACGGGCGCGCCGGCGGTGCGGCGGGTGGGGGCGGATAGGGGTACTGCGTCCGGCGTCGCCTCGGTAACGTCCGGAAGGTGGCGGTGCGGCGTTCCGGCGTTCCGGGCCGGGCCCCGACCGCGCCGACCGTGCGGTGCGCGCGCCCGGCGGCCGGCGCCGCGGGCGCCCGACCCCAGGCCGCGTCAGCCGACTGCCGCGGTCATTCCCCTCGGCCCCGGATTCGACGCCCGCGCGCCGCAGTGGCGGGCGCACCCCCTCGGTGGCCGCCGAGCACAAGAAGGAAGAGTGAGCCGATGGCGGCAAAGATCCTTGCGGAGGACTCGGCGGCGACCCTCGCCGAGTTCGAGCAGGACACCCTGAGGGTCGCGCAGGTGCTGCGCGAGCGCGGTGTCGGGCTGGGCAGCCGGGTACTGCTGAAGGCGGGGAACTCGGCGAGCTACGTCTCGGTCCTGTTCGCCCTGATGCACCTCGGCGCCTCCGTCGTGCTGGTCGACCAGCAGGAGAAGAGCGAGGCCACCGGCTCGATCATGCGCCGGGCCGGCACCAAGCTGGTTCTGGTGGACGACGACGCCCCGGTGCCCGCCGAGACCGAGCCGGTTCACCTCTACGAGCTGATCTCCGCCGCGCCCGAGGTCCAGGTCACCGACGAACGTCTGGACTTCGGCGCCTGGTGCGATCTCGACGACGCCCTGATCATGTGGTCCTCCGGCTCCACCGGCGAGCCGAAGGGCATCGTCAAGAACGGCGGCAGGTTCCTGGAGAACCTGGAGCGGAACGCCCGGCACATGGGCCACTGCTCCGACGACGTGCTGCTGCCCCTGCTGCCGTTCTCCCACCAGTACGGCCTGTCCATGGTGCTGATCGCCTGGATCGTGCAGGGCTCGCTGGTCATCGCCCCCTACAAGCGCCTGGACCGGGCGCTGCGGATGGCCGGCCCCTCCGGTGCGACCGTCCTGGACGCCGCCCCGGCGACCTACCGCAGCATCCTGGGCATCCTGCGCCAGAAGCCCGCCCTGGAGGGCTCGCTGGGCGCGGTGCGGATGTTCTGCAGCGGCGCGGCCCCGCTCGACCAGGCTCTCACCGACCTGTACGTGGAGCGCTTCGGCCTGCCGCTGCTGGACAGCTACGGCAGCACCGAGGCCGGCAACGTCGCCTTCGCCACCGGCGACAACCCGGTCTCCTGCGGCCAGGTCATGGACGGCCTGCGGATCCGGGTCGTCGACGACGAGGACCGGGAGGTGCCGGCCGGGGTGGTCGGCGAACTGCTGGTCGAGACACCGGACGTGATGATCGGCTACCTGACGGACGCGGGCGGTATCGACCCCGTCGCCCAGGACGTCTTCCGTACCGGCGACCTCGGCTACCTGGACGCCGCCGGCAACCTCTTCGTCCTCGGGCGGAAGTTCGCCGTGCACCGCAACGGCTACACGCTCTACCCGGAGATCGTCGAGCGCAAGGCCGCCGCCGGGGGCTGCGCGACCCGCATCGTGGCGCTGCCGGACGAGCGGCGCGGCAGCAGCCTGGTCTTCTTCGTCGAGGACGAGCAACTGCGCGACGCCGCCCACTGGCGGGAGAAGCTGAACGGGCTGCTGCCCGCCTACGAGCAGCCGAACCGGGTGGTCGTCCTGGAGCAGTTCCCGCTCAACCGCAACGGCAAGCCGGACAAGCGCCGGATGACCGAGCTGGCGCTCGCCGAGGCCGAGGCCGGCTCCGGGGCCCCTGCGGGCACGCCGGGCGGCTGACCCCCGCTCAGCGCGTCGGGCCGCCGCCCGTGCTCCGGGCGGCGGCCCGAAGGCATGCCCGGGGCGCGCGGGGCCGGCCCGTCCATCCGCCGTCGGTCCATCCGCCGTCGATCCGCCGCCGGCGTGCATCCGTGGGTGTCAGTCCAGCAGCCCGCGTTCCATCGCGGCCAGCACCGCCGCCGTGCGGTCGGACACCTCCAGCTTGCGGAAGATCCGCAGCAGGTGCGTCTTGACCGTCGCCTCGCCGATGTGCAGCTCGCGGCCGATGTCGGCGTTGGTCAGGCCCCGGCCGACCAGGTGCAGCACCTCGCGCTCGCGGGCCGACAGCGGCGGCGGCTCCTGGGCCCGCGCCCGGAAGAGCCGGCCCGCGACGGCGGGGGAGAGCACCGTCTCGCCGCGGGCCGCGGCCCGGACGGCGTCGATCAGGTCGCCGCGCGAGGTCCCCTTCAGCAGGTAGCCGGCCGCGCCCGCCTCGACGGCGCGCAGGATGTCCGCGTCGCTCTCGTAGGTCGTCACCACGACCACCCGGGGGCGGCGCGAGCGGGCCAGGATGCGCGCGGTGGCGGTGACGCCGTCCATCGCCCCCATCCGCAGGTCCATCAGCACCACGTCCGGGTCGAGCGAGGCGGCGAGCACCACCGCCTCCTCGCCGCCGCCGGCCGTCCCCGCGACGGTGATCCCCGGCGCGGACTCCAGCATCGCCGACAGGCCCTCGCGTACCACGGGGTGATCGTCGGCGATCAGTACGGTGATCGCCGGCTGGTCGGGGGCGGCGGTGGTCATCTGGTCTCTCCGGAGGGCTTGTGCTGTGCGTCGTCGGGGAGCCGGCCCGCGCCGGCCGCGTCCGGCTGCGGTGTGTCCGGGTGCGGTGTGTGCGGGCCGGCCGTGTCCGGGCCGGCGCCGAGCGGCACCCGGACCTCAACGACGGTGCCGAAGCCGGACCGGCTTGACACCCGGACGGTGCCGCCGGTCTCCCGCAGGCGCTCCCGCAGGCCGCGCAGCCCGTATCCCTCGCTCTGCCGGCCGGTGTCGAACCCGCAGCCGTTGTCCGTCACCGTCAGCCGGACCTCGCGGTCCGTGAACTCGGCGCGCAGCGCGACCCGTTGGGCACCGGCGTGCTTGCGGACGTTGGCGAGCGACTCCTGGACGGTGCGCAGCAGCACCACGCCCACGGCCGTCGGCAGCGGGAACTCGGTGCCCTCGGCGGTGTAGTCCACCGTCAGGCCGGTCTCGGCGGCCAGCGCCTCGCCCTGGCGGCGCAGCGTCGCGCCGAGCGAGTTGCCGCGCAGCGCGGCCGGGGTGAGTGCGGCCACGAAGCCCCGCGTCTCGGCCAGGTTGTCGGTGGCGGACCTCGCCGCCAGCGCGAGGTGGTGCCGGGCCAGTTCCGGATCGTCCTCCAACTCCGACTCGGCGGTCTGGATCAGCGCGATGATACTGGTCAGGCCCTGCGCCACGGTGTCGTGGATCTCGCGGGCCAGCCGCTCACGCTCGGCGGCGATCCCGGCCTGGTGGGAGAGCCGGGCCTCCCGCTCCCGGCTGCACTCCAACTCCTCGATCAGCCGGCCGCGTTCGCGGCTCTGCTCGACCACCCTGGTGATCCACAGGCCCAGCAGCACCGTCAGGGCGATCCCCAGCAGCGTCAGCGGCAGGATGCCCAGCACCTCGGCGCCGAGCCGGCCGCTGCTGATCCACACCAGCACGAGCGGCACCAGGTTGGCGCAGAGCACCACCGCGACACCGAGCGAGGACGGCAGGCTCATCAGCAGCATCGGGCAGATGGCGAACAGCGCGAACCCACTGGCCGGGTCGAGCACCGAGGCGACGGCGAACAGGGTGAGCAGGCCGAACGCGAACCACCGGCTGCGCGGGAGCTTCTCACGACCGAGCACCAGCGGCCGGCCGAACGCGGCGTACCAGGGGACGATCAGGGTCAGCGCGGCGACGGCGCCCGCCACCCGGCCCGGGGCGGCCTGCGAAGTGAGCAGCAGCCCGGCGGTGACCAGGTAGGAGAGGCCGAAGTAGGTGTCCCACAGCCCGGCCCAGCGCACCACCGGGTCCTGACGGAAGGCCGCCTCGGCGGCGGCATCGCCGGCCTCGGCGTCGTCGGGGACGCGCGGGGCGGCGGTGGCCTGGTCGGTGGTCACCTGCCCGGCGGCGCGGGGGCCGGTGGCACGGGAGCCGGTGGCGGATCGGTCGGCGGCGGGGGGCTGGTCGGGCAGGGCGCGAGCTGGCACGCTGACCAGTCCTACCACGCGCCGCCACCCCGTGCACCCGCCGCCCGGGGCAGGCCCCGGCCGCGACCGTGGTCGGGTGCCGGAGCGCGCGCCCCCGCCGCCCCTCCGGCGGCACCGGCCGGGCCGTCCGCCGGGTCGTCAACCGCCCCGTGTCCACCGACCGGTGGACAGCCGGGTCCGTCCACCGGTTGTTCCGCCGCGTACGCCGCGTCCCTAGCGTGGAAGCAGTGAGGACGTCAGAAGGTCCTCGACCCACGAGCTTCGGGAGCCGCACCACATGAGCGGGTTCGCCACCACCCTGGTGGTCAGCGGGACGGTGCTGGCCGTCATCCTGGCCAGTGACCTCGGCCGCCGCCGGATCACCACGATGCGCCTGATCCGGCCGCTGATCGCGGTGGCCGTCGTGATGGTGCTGTTCTTCCACACACCGCAGCTGGCCGGCAACGACCTGTCGCTCCAGCTGGTCGGCGTCGGCGTCGGCATCATTCTGGGCCTGACCGCCGGGGCGATGCTCCCCGGCGAGGCGGATTCCGACGGAACCGTGTACACCAGGGCCGGTCTGCTGTACGCATTGTTCTGGCTCGCAATGTCGGCGGCCCGGGTGGTCTTCGTCTACGGAATCGAGCACTGGTACACGGCCGATATCATCGAGTTCGCCGTCAAGTACCGGATCAGCGGGCCCGAGGTCTTCTCGAATTCGCTCGTCCTGATGGCGCTCGCCACCGTACTCGCACGGACCGTCGTGGTGCTGAACCGCCGCCGACGGCTCCAGGTCGCCACCCGATAGGAACAGGACAGGAAATGCCCTCATCCGAAGGTCTCCGGCTCCGGCCACCGCAGCACCGGGTGGAGCGCCGCGCCCTCGCCTGGTGGACGGTGCAGGCCTCGCTGATCCCCGTGCCGCTCATCCTGACGGTTGCCGCCCTCTACCTGTTCATCCCCCCGGCCCGGTTCGTCTTCGGGTGGGTGCTGCTCGCGGTCACCGTCCCGGGCCTGGCCTACATCGCGGTGATGCCGCAGTGGCGCTACCGGGTGCACCGCTGGGAGACCACCGACGAGGCGGTGTACACCACCTCCGGCTGGCTCTGGCAGCGCTGGCGGGTGGCCCCGCTGTCGCGGATCCAGACCGTCGACACCGTCCGGGGCCCGCTGGAGCAGCTGTTCGGCCTCTCCGGCATCAAGGTCACCACGGCCTCCGCCTCCGGTGACGTCAAGATCCGCGGGATCGACCACCGCAGGGCGCTGGAGGTCGTCGAGCACCTGACCCGCACGACCCAGGCCACCCCGGGGGACGCCACATGAGCGCCGGACCGCTCGGGCCGGAGCACGCCGGCGCCGCGACCTCCCGGGGCGCCGTGCCCGGGCCGCGTGCCGAGGCCGCGCCCGCGGGGGAGGCGGACGACGCCGCCTGGCAGGGCCTGAGCCTGCGCTCCGTCCCCATCCACCTGACCTGGCTCCTCGCCCCCCTCGCCACCGCGGCCGGCAGCGTGCTCGGCGGGGACGGCACCCTCAACCTCCAGGCCCTGATCACGCTGGCCTCCCTCACGGTCACCTTCGGGGTGATCACCGGCATCAACCTGATGCGCTGCCTCACCACCCGCTACCGGATCACCCATGACCGGCTGGAGGTGCGCAAGGGCCTGCTGTTCCGCAGCCGCCGCACCATCCTGCTGGAGCGCATCCGCAACGCCGACGTCGTCGCCAAACCGCTCTACCGCATCCTCGGCCTCGCCTCGGTGACCGTCGGCGTCGCCGCCGGCGGCTCCTCGGGCGGTTCGCTGACCCTGGACGGTGTCACCCGCGACCAGGCCACCGAGCTGCGCCGGGACCTGCTCAACCGGCGCGCCGCCCTGCTCGCGGCCGGCCACGGCGATCAGGCCGAGGACGTCGCCGCCGCCGCGATCGCCGCGTTCGAGCGGTCCTGGGTGCGCTACGCCCCGCTGACCATCTGGGGCGTCGGCGGCCTGTTCGCCGTGATCGGCGTCGCCTACCGCACGCTCCACGAGCTCCAGGTCGACCCGCTGAAGCTCGGCGTCGTGCGCGGCCTGGCCGACACCTTCGCCTCCGTGCCCGTCTGGGTCGCCGTGCCGCTCACCCTGATGGTGGTCGCCGCCATCGGCACCGCCGGCGCGGTCGGCCTCTACATCGAGGGCTGGTCCGGCTTCCGGCTGGCCCGCGAGGACGGCGGCATCCTGCGGGTACGGCGCGGGCTGTGGATCCACCGCTCGGTCTCCATCGAGGAGCAGCGCCTGCGCGGCGTCGAGGTGATCGAGCCGATGATGCTGCGCTGGGGTGGCGGCGCGCGGCTCCAGGCGATCGCCGGCGGCCTCGGCACCGCCGAGGAGAACCGCGCCCGCGGCGCGCTGATGCCGCCCTCGCCCCGCTCGGAGGTCCTGCGGGTGGCGGCCGACGTGCTCGGCGCCGACCGGTCGCCGACCGAGGGCGCCGAACTGCGCCGTCACCCCCGTCGCGCGCTGCGCCGTCGTCTCAACCGGGCCCTGCTGGTGGTCCTGCCCGTGGTCGGCGCCGTGGCCGTGCCCGGCATCTGGGTGCCCGCGTTCCTCACCGCGGCCTGGATCACCGCCGCAGTGCTGCTGCCCGTCGCGGTGCTGCTCGCCGTGGACGCGTACCGCACCCTCGGCCACGGCCTGGCCGGGCGGTACCTGGTGGCCAGGGCCGGCACCTTCGCCCACCGCACGGTCGCGCTCCAGCGCGAGGGCGTGATCGGCTGGACGGTCTCGCGCTCCTTCTTCCAGCGCCGCCACGGGCTGCTGACCCTCAGCGCCGCCACCGCGGCCGGCGCCGGGGTCTACCGGGTGCGCGACGTCGCCGAGGCGGAGGGGCTGGCCTTCGCCGAGCAGGCCGTGCCCGGACTGCTCGCGCCGTTCCTGGAGCGCGACTGAGCCACCGCGTGAGGCAGGGGTGGCCCGTCCGAAGGGAATTCGGCCGCCCGCTTTACCAGCCCCACCGGGAAGCGGTAGCGTGACCCGATTGTGGGAGCGAATTCCCCCGCGCATTCCACCGCCGCATTTCTCCGCCTTTCTCGCCGGCCGGCGGCCCCGCGAATTCCTAGGGGCCGCCGGCCCAATCGTAGGGGTGATTAGGGGCCCCTTAGGGGGTTATCCGCAGCTCCTTTCCCGTGGCACGCTGACCAAAGGTGTTTGATACCGTCAGCCGGGTAGTGGAGCGCGCGATGATGAACCAGTCCGAGGAATTCATTCCGGAGCCGGCCGGCGCGGATGTCGAAGATTCGGACGGTGTCTCGTCCTGGCGAATGCGACTCGCCGAGTCCTCCGAGGCCGAGCAGCAGCGGACCGTCCTGAACCTCGTCCTCGACCAGGCCAGGGAAGCCCTGCGCGGCCGGTCCGGTGCCACCGTCGACGCCGACCGCCCGTTTCTGGAGCTCGGCTTCGACTCGCTCGCCGCCGTGGACCTGCACAGCCGGCTCACCGCCGCCACCGGGCTGCGCCTGCCGGTCACCCTGGTCTTCGACCACCCCACCCCGGCCTCGCTCTCCCGCCACCTGCGCGCCGAACTGCTCGGCCTCACCGGCGAGTCGGAGCCGCTGCCGGTGCCCGCGGGCACCGACGACGAGCCGATCGCCATCGTCGCGATGGCCTGCCGCTTCCCCGGCGACGCCCGCTCCCCCGAGCAGCTGTGGCAGCTGGTCGCCGACGAGGTCGACGCCGTCTCCGCGTTCCCGACCGGCCGCGGCTGGGACCTCGGCGGCCTCTTCGACGACGACCCCGAGCAGGCCGGCACCTCGTACGCGCGCGAGGGCGGCTTCCTGCACGACGCCGATGCCTTCGACCCCGGCTTCTTCAACATCTCGCCCCGCGAGGCCCTCGCGATGGACCCGCAGCAGCGCCTGCTGCTGGAGACCGCCTGGGAGGCGTTCGAGCGGGCCGGCATCGACCCGACCGGGCTGCGCGAGTCACGCACCGGCGTGTTCATCGGCGCCGAGGCCCAGGAGTACGGCCCCCGCCTGCACGAGGCCGCCGACGGCATGGAGGGCTACCTCGTCACCGGCAACGCCGCCAGCGTCGCCTCCGGCCGCATCTCCTACACCTTCGGCTTCCAGGGCCCGGCCGTCACCATCGACACCGCCTGCTCCTCCTCGCTGGTCGCCCTGCACCTGGCCGTGCAGTCGCTGCGCCGCGGCGAGTGCGGCGTCGCCCTGGCCGGCGGTGTCGCCGTGATGGCCGGCCCCGGCTCCTTCGTCGCCTTCAGCCGCCAGCGGGGACTCGCCCCCGACGGGCGCTGCAAGCCGTTCGCCGCCGCCGCCGACGGCACCGCCTGGGGCGAGGGCGTCGGCATGCTGCTCGTCGAGCGGCTCTCCGACGCGCGGCGCAACGGGCACCCGGTACTCGCGGTGGTCCGCGGCACCGCGATCAACCAGGACGGCGCCTCCAACGGCCTCACCGCCCCCAACGGCCCCTCCCAGCAGCGCGTCATCCGCCAGGCCCTGGCCGACGCGGGCCTGACGGCCGACCAGGTGGACGCCGTCGAGGCGCACGGCACCGGCACCACCCTCGGCGACCCGATCGAGGCGCAGGCCCTGCTCGCCACCTACGGCCAGGGCCGAGACGAGGACCGCCCGCTCTGGCTCGGCTCGCTCAAGTCCAACATCGGCCACACCCAGGCCGCCGCCGGAATCGGCGGCATCATCAAGACCGTCATGGCGATGCGCCACGGCGTGCTGCCGAAGACCCTGCACGTCGACGAGCCCTCCCCGCACGTCGACTGGGCCGCCGGCGCCGTCGAACTGCTCACCGAGGCCCGCCCCTGGCCCGAGACCGGGCGGCCGCGCCGGGCCGCCGTCTCCTCCTTCGGCTTCAGCGGCACCAACGCCCACGCCGTCATCGAGCAGGCCCCGCAGACCGCGGACATCCCCGCCGCCCAGCCCGCCACCCACGCGCCCGCCGCGCTGCCCTGGGTGCTCTCCGCCAAGACCCCCGAGGCGCTGCGCGAGCAGGCCCGCCGGCTCACCGCCCACCTCGACGCCCACCCCGAGCACCGCCTCGCCGACCTCGGCCACTCGCTCGCCACCACCCGCACCGCCTTCGAGCACCGAGCCGTCCTGGTCGCCGGCGAGCGCGAAGGCTTCCGCCGCGCCCTCGACGCGCTCGCCGACGGCCTCGGCGCCCCCGGCCTGTTCCAGGGCTCGACCGCCCCCGGCCGCACCGCCTTCGTCTTCACCGGCCAGGGCAGCCAGCGCCTGGCCATGGGCCGCGAACTCCACGAGACCTACCCCGTCTTCGCCCGCGCCCTCGACCAGGCCATCGGCCACCTCGACCTCCAGCTCGAACGCCCGCTGCGTGACGTGCTGTTCGCCGCCGAGGGCACCCCCGAGGCCGAACTGCTGCACCGCACCGCCTACACCCAGCCCGCGCTGTTCGCCGTCGAGGTCGCCCTCTACCGCCTCGTCGAGTCCTGGGGCCTGCGCCCCGACGCGCTGGCCGGCCACTCCATCGGCGAGTTCGCCGCCGCGCACGTCGCCGGGGTGCTCTCGCTCGCCGACGCCGCCCTGCTGGTCGCCGCCCGCGGCCGCCTGATGGAGGCGCTGCCCGCCGGCGGTGCGATGGCCGCCGTCCAGGCCACCGAGGCCGAGGTCCGCGCCTCGCTCGCCGGCCGCGAGGACACCGTCACCGTCGCCGCCGTCAACGGCCCCTCCTCCGTCGTCGTCGCCGGCGACGAGGACGCCGTGCTCGCCGTCGCCGCCCACTGGGCCGAGCAGGGCCGCAAGACCCGGCGCCTGACGGTCAGCCACGCCTTCCACTCGCCGCACATGGACGGCATGCTGGCCGAGTTCCGCCGCTGCGCGCAGGCCGTCTCCTACGCCGCTCCGAGCATCCCGATGGTCTCCACCCTGACCGGCGGGCCCGTCACCGCCGAGGAGATCGGCGACCCCGAGTACTGGGTGCGCCACGTCCGCGAGGCCGTCCGCTACTGCGACGCCGTACGGACCCTGGAGGCCCAGGGCGTCACCACCTACCTGGAGCTCGGCCCCGAGGGCGTGCTCTCCGCGATGGGCCAGGACTGCCTGGCGGACCCGGACGCGGCCGTGTTCCTCCCGCTGCTGCGCGGCGACCGCCCCGAGGTCCACACCGTCACCGCCGCGCTCGGCCAGGCCCACATCCGGGGCGCCGCCCCCGACTGGGACGCCGTCTTCGCCGGCCAGGGCGCGCGCCGCGTCGACCTGCCCACGTACGCCTTCCAGCAGGAGCGCTTCTGGCTCACCGCCGGCGCCGGCAGCGGCGACGTCGCCGCCGTGGGCCTGGGCGCGGTCGACCACCCGCTGCTCGGGGCGGCCCTCGCACTGGCCGACACCGACGGCATCCTGTTCACCGGCCGGATCGCGCTGGACACCCACCCCTGGCTGGCCGACCACGCCGTCCAGGACACCGTCCTGCTGCCCGGCACGGCCTTCGTCGAACTCGCCGTGCGCGCCGGCGACCAGGTCGGCTGCGCCCTGGTCGAGGAACTCACCCTCCAGGCGCCGCTGCTGGTGCCCGCCCAGGGCGGCATCCAGCTGCAGATCGTCGTCGGCGGCCCCGACGAGGGCGGCGCCCGCACCCTCTCCCTGCACTCGCGCCCCGAGGACGCCGAGGCGGACGAGCCCTGGACCCGGCACGCCGACGGTCTGCTCGCCCCCGCCGCCGAACCGGCCGGCTTCGACCTCACCGCCTGGCCGCCCGCCGACGCCCGGCCCGTGGACGCCGAGGAGGTCCACGCCCGGCTGGCCGAGGCCGGCTTCGGCTACGGCCCCGCCTTCCGCGGCCTGAACGCCGTCTGGCTGCGCGGCACCGAGATCCTCGCCGAGATCGAGCTGCCGCAGGAGGTACGGGACGGCGCCGAGCGCTTCGGCCTGCACCCCGCCCTGCTCGACGCCGCCCTGCACGCCCTGGGCGCCGACGGCTCGGACGACGCCGTCGGCGGCGGCCTGCCGTTCTCCTGGCACGGCGTCACCCTGCACGCCACCGGCGCCACCGCGCTGCGCCTGCGGGCCACCCTGCTCGGACGCGGCGAGGTCGCCCTGGAGCTGGCCGACACCGCCGGGCAGCCGGTGCTGTCCGTGCGCTCCCTCGCCCTGCGCGAGATCTCCGCCGAGCAGCTCGACGCCGCCCGCGCCGCCCGCACCGACTCGCTCTTCCGGGTGGAGTGGACCGCGCTGCCGGTCTCCGCCGCCACCACCGGCCGCTGGGCCGTGATCGGCGCCGGCGCAGACGGCTCCGACGGCTCCGCCGCACTCGCCGCCCTCGGTGCGCTCGGTGCCGAGCCGCATGCCGACCTGGCCGCCCTCGCGGCCGCCGTCGAGGCCGGCCAGGCCGTCCCCGACGCGGTGTTCCTGCCGCTGGACCAGGCCGCTACCACCGCTGCCGCTGCCGCTGCCGATACCGCCGTCGCCGACGCGCCGGCCGCCGACCGCGCCGACGCCGTGCACGCGACCCTGCACCGGGTGCTCGCCGTGACCCAGCAGTGGCTGGCCGACGAACGGCTCGGCGCCGCCCGCCTGGTGCTCACCAGCACCGGCACCGCCGACGGCCCGGACGCCCTCGCCGACGCCGCCGTCCGCGGCCTGATCCGCTCCGCCCAGCTGGAGCACCCCGACCGCCTGGTCCTGCTCGACCTCGACGCCCGCGGCGTCTCCGGCGAGATGCTGGCCGGCGCCCTCGCCTCCGGCGAGCCCGAACTCGCCGTCCGCGACGGCGTGGTCCGCGTCCCGCGGCTCGTCCGGGCCCACGCCGCCCCCGCGGACGCCGGCGCCGCGCCCGCCTTCGGCCCCGAGGGCACCGTCCTGATCACCGGCGCCTCCGGCGCCCTCGGCACCCTGCTCGCCCGCCACCTGGTGACCGAGCACGGCGTCCGCAGCCTGCTGCTCCTCTCCCGCCGCGGCGCCGACGCCCCCGGCGCCGCCGAACTGACCGCCGAACTCACCGAGGCCGGCGCCACCGTCACCGTCACCGCCTGCGACGTCGCCGACCGGGACGCGCTCGCCGCCGCCCTCGCCGGACACGAGCTCACCGGTGTCGTCCACACCGCCGGCGTGCTCGACGACGGCGTCCTCGCCGCCCTCACCCCCGAGCGCCTCGACACCGTCCTGCGCCCCAAGGCCGACGCCGCCCTGCACCTGCACGAGCTGACCGCCGGTCAGCCGCTCACCGCCTTCGTCCTCTTCTCCTCCAACGCCGGCGTCCTCGGCGGCCTCGGCCAGGCCAACTACGCGGCCGCCAACGCCGCCCTGGACGCCCTGGCCACCCGACGCCGGGCCGCCGGCCTGCCCGCCACCTCCCTCGCCTGGGGCCTGTGGGCCGACGGCGGCATGGCCGACACCCTCGACAGTGCCGACCTGCTGCGCCTCGCCCGCGCCGGCATGAGCGGCCTGGCCGACGACGAGGGCCTGGCCCTGTTCGACGCCGCCACCGCGACCACCGAGCCGGCGCTCGTCCCGATGCGCCTGGACCTCACGGCCCTGCGCGCCCAGGCCGCGGCCGGCACCCTCCCTGCCCAGCTGCGCGCCCTCGTGCGCACCCCGTCCCGCCGCACCGCGCGCGCCGGCCGGGCCGGCGGCACGGAGCTGATGCGCCGGCTGGCCGGCCTCCCCGAGGCCGAACTCGACCGCGAGATCCTCGAACTGCTGCGCGTCCGGGTCGCCGCCGTCCTCGGCCACGCCTCCTCGGACGTCATCGACGCCGGCCGCGCCTTCAACGAGCTCGGCTTCGACTCGCTGACCTCCGTCGAGCTGCGCAACGAGCTGAACGCCGTCACCGGCCTGCGCCTGTCACCCACGCTGATCTTCGACTACCCGACGCCCGCCGCGCTCGCCGCCCACCTGCGCAGCGAGATCGCCGGCGCCGGAGACCAGGCCGCCGCCCTCACGGCCGCCCCGGCCCGCCGGGACGACGAGCCGATCGCCATCGTCGGCATGGCCTGCCGCTACCCCGGCGGCGTCTCCTCGCCCGAGCAGCTGTGGCAGCTCGTCACCGGCGGCGTCGACGCGATCTCCGCCTTCCCGGCGGGCCGTGGCTGGGACCTCGACCACCTCTTCGACCCCGACCCGGACCACCCCGGCACCAGCTACGCCGACCAGGGCGGCTTCCTGCACGGCGCCGGCCTGTTCGACCCGGCCTTCTTCGGGATCTCGCCGCGCGAGGCGCTCGCGATGGACCCGCAGCAGCGGCTGCTGCTGGAGACCACCTGGGAGACCTTCGAGCGCGCCGGCATCGACCCGGCGACCGTGCGCGGCAGCCGTACCGGCGTCTTCGCCGGCGTGATGTACCACGACTACGCCACCCGGATCGGCGCCGTCCCCGACGGCGTCGAGGGCTACCTCGGCACCGGCACCTCCGGCAGCATCGCCTCCGGCCGCGTCGCGTACACCTTCGGCCTGGAGGGCCCGGCCGTCACCGTCGACACGGCCTGCTCCTCCTCGCTGGTCGCCCTGCACCTGGCCGTCCAGGCGCTGCGCCAGGGCGACTGCACCATGGCCCTCGCGGGCGGTGTCACCGTCATGGCGACGCCCGAGCCGTTCGTCGACTTCAGCCGGCAGCGCGGTCTCGCCCAGGACGGCCGCTCCAAGTCCTTCTCCGCCGCCGCCGACGGCACCAGCTGGTCCGAGGGCGCGGGCATGCTGCTCGTCGAGCGCCTCTCCGACGCCCGCCGCAACGGCCACCAGGTGCTGGCCATCGTGCGTGGCTCGGCGATCAACCAGGACGGCGCCTCCAACGGCCTCACCGCGCCCAACGGCCCCTCCCAGCAGCGCGTCATCCAGCAGGCGCTGGCCGACGCCGGCCTGAGCGCCGCCGACGTGGACGCCGTCGAGGCGCACGGCACCGGCACCACCCTCGGCGACCCGATCGAGGCGCAGGCCCTGCTGGCCACCTACGGCCAGGCCAGGACCGAGGAGGAGCCGCTCTGGCTCGGCTCGCTCAAGTCCAACATCGGCCACACCCAGGCCGCCGCCGGCGTCGCCGGCATCATCAAGATGGTCATGGCGATGCGCCACGGCGTCCTGCCGCAGAGCCTGCACCTCGACCAGCCCTCGCCCAACGTCGACTGGGCCTCGGGCGCGGTCGAACTGCTCGCCGAGGCCCGGGCCTGGCCCGAGACCGGCAAGCCGCGCCGCGCGGGCATCTCCTCCTTCGGCTTCAGCGGCACCAACGCCCACACCATCATCGAGCAGGCCCCGGCCGCCGACCGGGCCGAGCGCCCGGCCGCGTCGCAGCCCGGGCAGGCCCCGGCCGTCCAGCCGTGGGTGCTCTCCGCCAAGACGGAGGAGGCCCTGCGCGAGCAGGCCCGCACCCTGCTGACCCACCTCGGCGCCGAGGGCGTGCCCGCCGACGCCGAGCGCGCCGAGGCCGCGCTCGCGGGTGCCGCACTCGCCGATGCGACGCCCGTCGACGTGGCGTACTCACTCGCCACCGGCCGCGCCGCCCTGGAGCACCGGGCCGCCGTCGTCGCCGAGGACCGCGCCGAGTTCCTGGCCGGCCTCGCGGCGCTGGCCGCCGGCGAATCGACGGCCTCCGTCCTGCGTGGCACCGTCACCGCCGGCCGCACCGCCTTCCTCTTCACCGGCCAGGGCAGCCAGCGCGCCGCCATGGCCGAGGAGCTGTGCGCGGCGTACCCCGCCTTCGCGGCCGCCTTCGACGCCGTCTGCGCCGAGCTGGACCGGCACCTGGACCGCCCGCTGCGCGAGGCGATCGCGGACGCCGACCTGATCGGCCGGACCGGCTACACCCAGCCCGCCCTGTTCGCCGTGGAGGTGGCCCTCCACCGGCTCGTCGAGGCGTGGGGGATCCGCCCGGACCTCCTGGCCGGCCACTCCATCGGCGAGCTGGCCGCCGCCCACGTCGCCGGGGTGCTCTCGCTGGCCGATGCCGCCGTCCTGGTCGCCGCGCGCGGCCGTCTGATGCAGGCGCTGCCGCAGGGCGGAGCCATGGTCGCCGTCCAGGCCACCGAGGCCGAGGTGCTGCCGCTGCTCAGCGAGGGCGTGGGCATCGCGGCCGTCAACGGGCCCACGTCGGTGGTGCTCTCGGGCGCCGAGGACGCGGTGCTGGCGGTCGTGGCGCAGCTGGAGGGCCGCAAGACCAAGCGCCTGACGGTCAGCCACGCGTTCCACTCGCCGTTGATGGACGGCATGCTGGACGACTTCCGAGCGGTCGCCGAGCAGCTGACCTTCCGGGCCCCGCGCATCCCGATCGTCTCCACCCTGACGGGTGCCCTGGCCACGGCCGAGGAGCTGTGCTCGCCCGAGTACTGGGTACGCCACGTGCGCGAGGCCGTCCGCTTCGCCGATGCCGTGCGGACCCTGGAGGCCCAGGGCGTCCGCACCTTCCTGGAGCTGGGCCCCGACGGGGTGCTGGCCGCCCTCGGCCAGGAGTCCGTCACCGAGGACGCCCTCTTCGTCCCCGCCCTGCGCGCAGGCCGTCCCGAGGCGCACGCGCTCACCACGGCGCTCGCCCGGCTGCACCTGCGCGGCACGGCCGTCGACTGGCCGGCCGTCTTCGACGGCCAGGCCGCCCGCCGCGTCGAGCTGCCGACCTACGCCTTCCAGCGCCATTGGTACTGGCTGGAGAACCTGACCGCCCCGGCCGCCGGCCCGGCCGTGGTCGACGCCGTCGACGCCCGCTTCTGGGAGGCCGTCGAGAGCGGCGACCTGGACGCGCTGTCCGCCACCCTCGACCTGAGCGGCGACCAGCCGCTCAGCTCGGTGCTGCCGGCCATCGCCGCCTGGCGCCGCCGGAGCCGTGAGCAGGCCACCGTCGACGCCTGGCGCTACCGCGCCACCTGGAAGCCGGTCGGCGAGGCGGCCGCCGCGCTGCCCGCCGGTGTCTGGCTGCTCGCTGTCCCGGCCGGCTCGGCCGAGGACACCGCCGTGCTCGGCGCGATGCAGACCCTGACCGCGCGCGGCGCGGAGGTCCGGCCGATCGAGCTGGACGCCGCCGCAGGCCGTCCGGCCGTGGCCGCGCTCCTGACGCAGGCCCTCGTGGACGGCGCCGCCGTCGCGGGCGTGCTCTCCCTGCTCGCCCTGGACGAGCGGCCGGTCGACGGCGTGCCGAGCGGCCTGCTGCTCACCGCCCTGCTCGTCCAGGCCCTCGGCGACGCCGGTGTAGCGGCTCCGTTGTGGTGTGTGACGCGTGGTGCGGTGGCGACCGGTCGTTCGGAGCGGGTGGCGGATCCGGTGCAGGCGCAGGTCTGGGGTCTGGGCCGGGTGGTGGGTCTGGAGCATCCGGAGCGTTGGGGTGGTCTGGTCGATCTGCCGGAGGCGGTGGACGAGCGGGTGCTCGGCCGTCTGGCGGGTGTCCTGGCGGGCGCTGCCGGCGACGAGGTGGCGGTGCGGGCGTCGGGTGTGTTCGCGCGTCGTCTGGTGCGGGCCGTTCGGGGCGACGGCTCGGGTTGGTCGCCGTCGGGGACGGTGTTGGTGACGGGTGGTACGGGTGCGTTGGGTGCGGAGGTGTCGCGCTGGCTGGCCCGGGGTGGTGCGGAGCATCTGGTGCTGACCAGCCGTCGTGGGCTGGATGCGCCGGGCGCGGCGGAGTTGCGGGACGAGCTCGCCGCTCTCGGTGTGACGGTGACGGTCGCCGCGTGTGATGTCGCCGATCGGGACGCGCTTGCGGCTCTGCTCGCCGGGCATGAGCTCTCGGCCGTGTTCCATACGGCGGGTGTGCTGGATGACGGTGTGGTGGACGGGCTGACCGCGGAGCGGTTCGCCACGGTGGCCCGTCCGAAGGCGGACGCGGCCCGCAATCTGCACGAGCTGACGGCCGGTCACGGTCTGTCCGCGTTCGTATTGTTCTCCTCGATGGCGGGTTCGGTCGGTAGTGCCGGTCAGGGCAACTACGCTGCGGCCAACGCGTACCTGGACGCGCTCGCGGAGCAGCGTCACGCCGACGGGCTGCCGGCCACCTCGATCGCCTGGGGTCCCTGGGCGCAGGGCGGCATGGCCGCCGACGGCACCGTGGAGCAGCGCCTGCACCGCGACGGTGTCCCGCCGATGGCCCCGGCCCTCGCGATGGCCGCCCTCCGCCAGGCGGTCGAGCACGGCGACGGCGCGATCACCGTCGTCGACATCGCCTGGGACCGCTTCCTGCCCGGCCTGACCGCCGTCCGCCCGAGCGCCCTCTTCGACGAGATCCCCGAGGCCCGGCAGGTCGCGGCCGCCGCCACCGAGGTGTCCGGCGCCGCCGCCGTCAGCTCCTCCCAGGCCGGCCGCCTCGCCGGTCTCTCCGACGCCGAGCAGCAGCGCGTCATGCTCGACCTCGTCCGCACCAACGTCGCGGCCGTGCTCGCCCACTCCGGGACGGACGCGGTCGAGGCCGGCCGGGCGTTCAAGGAGCTGGGCTTCGACTCACTGACCGCCGTCGAGCTCCGCAACCGGCTGGGCGCCGCCACCGGCCTGCGCCTGCCCACCACCCTCGTCTTCGACTACCCGTCCGCCGCCGCGCTCGCCGAGCACCTGCGTACCGAGCTGGTGGGCCGCGAGCCCGCCGCCGTCGCCGAGCGCACCCCCCGGACGGCGGTGGACGACGAGCCGATCGCCATCGTCGCGATGAGCTGCCGCTTCCCCGGCGGCGTGTCCTCGCCCGAGCAGCTGTGGCAGCTGCTGGTGGGCGGCGGCGACGCGATGTCCGGCCTGCCGACGGACCGAGGCTGGAACGTCGACACCCTGTACGACCCGGACCCCGACCAGGTCGGCAAGATCTACACCCGCGAGGGCGGCTTCCTCTACGACGCGGCCGAGTTCGACGCCGGGTTCTTCGGCATCTCGCCGCGTGAGGCCCTGTCGATGGACCCGCAGCAGCGCCTGCTGCTGGAGACGTCCTGGGAGGCGTTCGAGCGGGCCGGCATCGACCCGACCTCGGTACGCGGCAGCCGGACCGGCGTCTTCGCCGGAACCAACGGGCAGGACTACCTCGCCCTGCTGATGAACTCGCCCGAGGAACTGGAGGGCCACCTCGGCACCGGCACGGCGGCGAGCGTCGTCTCCGGGCGCCTGTCCTATACCTTCGGCCTGGAGGGCCCGGCGGTCACCGTCGACACGGCCTGCTCGTCCTCGCTGGTGGCGCTGCACCTGGCGGTGCAGGCGCTGCGCAACGGTGAGTGCACGCTGGCGCTGGCGGGTGGTGTCACCGTCATGGCCACCCCGGACACCTTCCTGGACTTCAGCCGCCAGCGGGGACTTGCCGCCGACGGCCGGTGCAAGGCGTTCGCCGCCGCCGCCGACGGCACCGCCTGGGGCGAGGGCGCGGGCATGCTGCTCGTCGAGCGGCTGTCGGACGCGCGGCGCAACGGGCACCCGGTACTCGCGGTGGTGCGCGGCAGCGCCGTCAACCAGGACGGTGCGTCGAATGGTCTGACGGCGCCGAACGGTCCGTCGCAGCAGCGGGTGATCCGCCAGGCGCTGGCCAGTGCCGGTCTGACGGCCGACCAGATCGACGCGGTCGAGGCGCACGGCACCGGCACCGCCCTCGGCGACCCGATCGAGGCGCAGGCGCTGCTCGCCACCTACGGCCAGGGCCGCTCCGCCGAACAGCCGCTCCGGCTCGGCTCGGTGAAGTCCAACATCGGCCACACCCAGGCCGCCGCCGGTGTCGCCGGTGTCATCAAGATGGTCATGGCGATGCAGCACGGCGTGCTGCCGAAGACGCTGCACGTGGACGAGCCCTCACCGCACGTGGACTGGTCGTCGGGCGCCGTCGAGCTGCTGACCGAGAACCTGGAGTGGCCGCAGACCGGCGAGCCCCGCCGCGCGGGCATCTCCTCCTTCGGCTTCAGCGGCACCAACGCGCACGCCGTCCTGGAGCAGGCTCCGGTGGTCGAGGATGTGCCGGCTTCGGTGGCGGCTGCTGTTCCGCCGGTGGTGCCGGTGGTGCTGTCGGCGAGGAGTGCGGAGGCGTTGGCGGCGCAGGCGGCCGGGTTGGTGGCGCTGGTCGAGGGTGAGGGGGCGCCGGGTCTGCTGGATCTGGGCTTCTCGCTGGCGACGAGCCGGGCCGCGTTCGAGCACCGGGCCGGGTTCGTTGCGGGGGACCGCGTGGAGCTGCTGGCCGGGTTGACCGGCCTGACCGGCTCCGGCGCGATG